>JACADU010000357.1 GCA_013388415.1 Bryobacteraceae bacterium | reverse complement strand
GGGTTCCCATCGTTGTCATCATCCTGTTGGTCCTGAGATCCGCGGCAGGATATGTCGTCGAATACCAATGGTGGCGAGAAATGGCCCAGGTGGAGACGTGGGTTGCTCTGCTCAGCTACGCCGTTCTACCTGGCATTCTCGGCTTCATCCTGGCCTATGCCGTGGTCTGGGTGGCGCACGCCCGGGGCATGAAAGCGGCCGGCGCCCGATTGCGCGATCACCGCGCCTACGCGGCGGTGTCCTCACTGGCGCTGCTCATCCCGGCGGGTCTTGCGACGCTGGCCGTCTGGGCCGACCGCTGGACGCTGCTCCGCTACATCGGCAGCTCGAGTCTCGCCGAGTCCGGCTGGCGCGACCCTGTTTTCAACCAGCCTCTCAGCTTCTATTTCTTCACGCTGCCGGCGTGGCGCACCGTCCTCAGTTTCCTGCTCGGCGTTGCCATCCTTCAGGCAATCGTGTACTTCTTAGCCAACAAGGGCTGGTCGCTCTTCGGGCGGAGGATGCGATGGACTGCGGACAGCGAGATGCCGATCGACATCGCCGATCTCGAGCTGAGCCGGGCGTTCGAGTCCTCCTGGCTGAGGATCTCGGGGGCGCTGGCGTTCGTGGTCCTCGGGCTGGCCATCTGGCTTGACCGGTATGACCTCCTGTTTGAAGAACACGAGTCGATGGTCGGGATCGAATGGACCGGCGAACACGTGAGCCTCCCGCTGATTCTGCTCAAGGTGGCGGCTTGCGCCGCGGGAGCGGCGGGACTGGCCGCAGGGCGGATCTGGCCGGCTCTGTTCCTCCCCGTTTTGTGGGTTGTTGGGCTATTCCTCCCGGGGATCTTCTACAGCACCTACGTCCGGCCAAGCGAGATCACCGTGCAGCGCCCCTACATTCAGCGGCACATCGCCGCCACGCGGGCGGCCTACGGGCTCGACCATCGCGCGCGGGAAGTCGAGTTCAAGGCCAAGATCGAAGGCGTTGTCGATCTCAAGAAGCACCAGCCTCTCCTCGACAACGTGCGCCTGTGGGACTGGCGCGCCTTCCACGACACGGTGACGCAGATTCAGGCCTTGCGGCCCTATTACGTATTCGCCGACTCCGACGTCGACCGCTACCGCATCAACGGGCAGCTCCGCCAGGTGTTGCTCACGCCGCGCGAACTGGACGTGAATCAACTGCCCGCCGAGGCGCGGTCGCGGTGGATCAACCCGCACTTTGTGTACACACACGGCTACGGGCTCGTCGTGGCCGAAGCGGCGCGAATCACCAAGGATGGGCTGCCGTATTTGCTCGTGCAGGACGCCCCGCCGGAGGTCAAGACCGAGGCCCTCAAGCTGACCCGGCCCGAAATCTACTACGGCGAGGTGACGCACGAGCCGGTTTTCGTCCGGACGAAACAGCCGGAGTTCAACTACCCGTCGGGAGCGGGCAATGTCGAGAACCGCTATGACGGCAAAGGCGGCTTCCCGATTTCCTCGCTGATTCTCCGGCTGGCCGCCGCCGCCAGCACCGGCGACTGGAACATCCTGCTCACCAGCTACCTTGCGCCGGAAAGCCGCATGATGATCAACCGCAAGGTCCGCGACCGGCTGTCGCGGCTGGCCGGATTCCTCGCCTGGGACCGCGACCCCTACCTCGTCGTCACGGGCGAAGGACGTCTGGTCTGGATCGTCGACGGCTTCACCAGCTCCGCCTCGCACCCGTATTCCCGCTCCCTGCGCGTAGGCGACATGGGCCGGATCAATTACATCCGGAACTCCGTGAAGGCCACGGTCGACGCCTATGACGGAACCGTGAGGATCTACGTCTTTGACGAAACCGACCCCTTGATCGCGGTCTGGCGTAATCTCTTTCCGTCGCTCTTCCAGCCCGCTTCGGCGATGCCGGCGGATCTTCGCGAGCACGCGCGGTACCCGGAGACCATCTTCCGCGTTCAGGCCGAGATCTACCGCGTCTTTCACATGACCGACCCCGAAGCCTTCTTCAATAAAGAGGATCAGTGGGACATGGCCCGCAACATCAACACGGCCGGGGGCCGGCCGGACGCGGTCGCGCCCACCTACATCGTGGCCACCCTGCCGGGCAGCAATGAGCCGGAATTCCTGCTCATCACCACCTTCACGCCGCGCAACAAGGACAATCTGATCGGGATCATGCTGGCGCGCTGCGACGGGCCCGCGCTCGGCGAGCTGATCTTCCTGCAATTGTCCAAACAGGAGTTGATCTTCGGTCCGATGCAGATCGAGGCGCGCATCAACCAGGACCAGAACATCAGCAAGGACCTCACTCTCTGGAACCAGCAGGGCTCGCAGGTGCTGCGCGGCCAGATGCTCGTTCTGCCGGTCGACGATTCGCTGCTGTACATCGAGCCGATCTACATTCAGGCATCGGAAGCGAGAATGCCGCAACTGAAGAAAGTCGCGATGGCCATGGGCAACCGGCTGGTTTATGCAGACAGCTATGAACAGTCGCTGGCTGACTTGACCGGGGGCGAGCGATTCACTGTCGCTTCGTCGGAAACCGGTCCGCCGGCAGCGAAAGCTCAAGCGAGCCAGGCAGCCCCCGCGCAGGAATCCGGCAAACTCGAGGTCCTCAACGAGATCCGGTCGCGCCTGCGCCGGTATCGGGAGCTGATGTCGCAGGGCAAGTATTCCGAGGCCGGCCGGGAGATCGAGCGAATCGAACAAATCGCGGCGAAATAATTGCCGGAAACCCGCTGCTTCCATCCCAATACGGGTGTACTGTGAAAGGGTCCGGCAACCTCGGCCCGGCCAACCGCATGAGCGAATTCGCACAGAAAAGAAACATCCTTGTTGTGGACGACGACGCCGGAGTGCGCGAAGTCATCCGAGCCATGCTTGAGTCGGCGGGGTTTTCCGTCTCGCTGGCAACCAATGGCCGTGAAGCGGTCTCGATGTTGGGAAGCACGAATTACGACCTGATCCTCACCGATCTTGTGATGCCGGAGCAGGAGGGGATTTCGACGATCAAGGAGATCCGGCAGAAATACCCGCACATGAAGGTGATCGCGATGTCCGGGGCATTCGGCGGAGACTATCTTCGGATCGCCGGATATCTTGGCGCGCACGGAACACTCGCCAAGCCGATCAGGTTGGAATCGATGCTGAAGACAATCGCGGAGGTGCTCGGTTAGCGGTCAGCCGGCGCTGCTCTGAAGGCCGTACTTCGCGCTCGCCCAGGTGAGCGCCCGGCGGCTGCGGCGGGTTTCAAGCATCTGTTCCCGCGCCCGGTCAATCGAGTCGGCCAACAGGCGCGGCATCCCGGGCATCAGCCCGCACTCGGAAGCGCCCCAACTGAACAGAATCGGGAACGAAACAAGAGAGCGCAACTGAAAATCCCAGAGGTTTTCGGAGAGTTGCTGAACGCGTTCGGTCGCCGCTGCGCCGGTTGCCCCGGGGCACACAACGATGAACTCGTCTTCGGAGATCCGGCAAACCAGATCAGTGGAGTTGCCCGAGGACTGCACCAGGCCTTCGAGCGCGCTCATGACGCGCTCCACCGATTCCTTCCCATTCTCGGCGACAAGCCGGACGTAGTCGACCACGCTGATGGAAAGCGTAACGCCTTGGAAATCGATCTCCTGCTTCAGCAGTTCAGTGAGCACCTCAGGAGGCTGGATGCCGGACGGAACGGCCAATTGGGCGTCCTCGGCTGCTGGCGGGGGCGGCAGGGGCATCTCGACGACCTTCGGTTCGGCAATCTCCGGAAGCCGTTCCTCCACGGCCGGAGGTTCGGGCGGAACCTGCTGAGTCTGCTCGACCACCGTCTGCTCGGCGGCCTCCGCGGGCTCGGGCGCAGCCGGCTCGGCCTCGGCTTGTTCAGGGGCCGTTGCAGTCGTCAACCAGTCCTCCCAACAGGGTGGCTCCACCACCAGTTTTGAGAGGGGCAAAACGGTTTCCCCGGCTTCGATGGAGATGGGCCTCGCGGGAGTGACGAACCGCCGCGTCTTCCGGCCGCAAGGCGCAGGCAGCAGCCCGTCGCCTGCGGCGAGTTCCGCCATCGGCGGGAGCTCTTCGATCAACTCGTCCGACCCGATGAACTCTTCTTCATCGCTGACGACACGCACCGCGACAGGGGATTCCGGCAAGGGAGTCGGCGTCTGAACCACCAGATGCGAGTCGGGCAGCTCGAGCACTGCCTCACGTGGCGCTTCGGGTTCCGGCTCGGGGGTTCTGGAGACAGGCTGCCGGGCCATCGGGCCGGAGACGGAGACCGGCCGCATCTGCTCGGCGTCCTTGAGAGCCTCAACCAATTCAACGAGTTGCCGATGGAGCCGCTCCGCCTGCCGGGCCCTTTCCTCAGCCGCCCGGCCGCGTTCTTCAAGCGCGGCATTGCGTTCGCGAAGCCGCTCGTGGGCGCCTTTGAGCACATCGACGGCAAAAGCGATCAAAACCGCAGCCAGGACCACCCCAAGCGCGATGAACACCTGGAGTTCGGTTGAACCCATGGATTACCTTACTCGGGATTATAGGGGTCGCCGGAGCCGGATTGAATCCGTTGGGCTACTCAATCGAGGCAATGCATGCGCCATGAAGTCGGGTAAGGTCCTTAGAACCCGCCCCGGTTGTCTATCTGAGGACCCCTAGGGTATTCCATTGATGAAGACTTTTTAATGCACTAGAGCGGGAATCGGCTTCTTGATTGCTCCGGAGTCCGGGGCGGTACGACCTGAGCGGGCGCGCCGGCGGTAAACCCTGCGACATCCTGGTCAGTGAACTTGAGAGTCCGGTCGAGGACCATTTCGACGGTGGAGCCGCGCTCGAGGATGGCATCCGGGCCGCGGGTGAGAAGAATTCCGGCGAGACCGGCGGCGGCGCCGGCGGCGGCGCCGATTCCGGCGCCCATGCTGGAGCGGCCGGCGACACCTCCAATCATGGTTCCCCATGCAGCGGCTTCGCCAACCTTGACGGCATCGCCGCCCTTGTTGCCTTCACCCTCGATTTTGCCTTCCGTTCGATCGACTCTGCCGGGGTTGGAGCCATCGAGCGAGGAGACGGTGGCGCGGAAGTCTCTGGTGATGCCGTTCGGCAAGGTCATGGAATCAAACCGGATGTAGAGTTCGGCCTTGCCCTTCATCTTGCCGGCCCGCTTCACCGATGTCACGGTGGCGCTGACGTAGCTTCCGGCGGGAATCAGGATTTTGCCCTCGGCTCCGATAGGGAAGTTCGTCTGCAAGTAGACTTTGTCGCCGACAGCCGCGGTTTTCGTGCTGACGCTGCTGATCAACTGGAGCGGGATCTTGGTGCCGGTCGGAACCGTGTAAACCTTCGGCTCGGAGGCATTTTGCTCAGCAGCCGGAGCCTGAGCGGGGGATTGCGGCGCAGACGAACCCGTCTGCGCGAACGCCGAAGCTGCTGCAAGCAGCAGGGGGAGCAATGGTTTCATCCTGGCCTCGCACGCCTCCTTTCAGGGTATCGCGGCCGAAAGCTCGCGGCCCGCCGACCCTTCAATTTATTCAACGCGAAAATGGGGCTTCCGGTTGCGGGGAAGGATAGCGAAGCGGAAGACGGAGGGAGACCGGGCTTGCTTGATTCTCGAGGAGAAGGGTGACTTCAGGGTCCTCTGCGACAGCCGTAGGAAGCCTCAGGCGGATCTCGTAGATGCCGGCGTAGCCTGTCAGGGAGCCGACATACGGGATGGCAGAACGATCGACTTCCACGCCATCCAGCAAGAGGCGGAAAGAAGCCGCTTTCTCGACGGTCAACCGGGTCATGGGGGGCTGCATGTCGCGCAGGGGCGGTACGAGGCGTCCCAAACCGCCGGCGTAGAGCAGGACCTCCTCGCCGGGGCGGGCGGGCGAGCCTGTCTCGATCCACTCGCCGTTTGCGGCGTGCCGTGCGAGCAGGAATCCCTGTTCCGCCGGATAGATGAGGGGGCGGTCCGGTAGAAGCTCCACGCGGACTTTAGGACCGGCGACGCCCTGCCTGACAACCTGGATGTCAGCAGCTCCCGGCAGCGCCTGCGCGGGCACGACAAAAACGATCAGTCTCGGGGAGGCGAACTCGACGGGAACGGCGGAACCACGGACCCTGACGGAGACATTGGCTTCGGGCAGCGCCACCGGATAGCGTCCGCCCTGGAGGTCCGATTCCTGCCGCAGGCGCGTCACATAGGAAAGGTTCTCGCCATGAATGACGGCGAGCGAGTTCAGCGTAAGCTGGCCCGGACGGGCTGTGGCGTAATCGATGATGCTGGATTCGGTGTAGAACGGCGCCTTCACCGTTTGAGCGTCCAGGAATGAGAAGGCGCTCAAACACACCAGCCACGGCAGGGGAGCCCGCATGGCTTCACCCGGAAAATAATGCAGAATGGAGGCGCTGGTCAATACCCCCGTTCACCGTAGGGGTACATAGCGGCGGGTCAGAGGATCCCGGCGAGCTTGAGCGCCTTGCGGGACATTGTGGCGAGGGGATGGAGCTCAAATCGCGCAACTTGAGCCATCGACAACCGTTCGGGGCCTTGACGCGGGCGGCGCGCCAGACCTCGACGGTGTAGTCGTGGCGAGTGATGGAGTGCTTGAAGGAGCCGATCAACTCCGCAGAGGCGGAGGGGGGCAGGTCGGCGAGTTGCGGGAGTTCCCAAAAGCCGGCCAGGCGGGCTTCCACCGCGCCTCGTTGCCGGAGGAGCAGAGCGCCGCCCTTTTCGACGACGGAGAGCCGGACGTTGAGTTTGAGCGGATCGCGTTTTCGCCGATTGACGGGCAGCTCGTTCTGGATGGCGAGCGCCCTTGCCTGGCAGTGATCGCGCCAGGGGCAGAGCAGGCATTGTGGATTGCGCGGCAGGCAGACGGTGGCGCCGAGTTCCATGAGCGCCTGGTTGAAGTCGCCCGGGCGCCGGGGATCCAGCAGGCTCTGCGCGTGTTGCTTCAAGGCGAGCCGCACGGCGGCGTTGCGGATGTCACCCTTCTCGGCGAGGAAGCGGCTGAGCACTCGCAGCACGTTCCCGTCGAGCACCGCATGAGGCAGGCCGAACGAAATGCTGGCGATGGCCGCGGCGGTGTATTCGCCGACGCCCGGTAAGGTCCTGATCTCCTCGTAGGTGGCCGGGAAGCCGCCTCGCGCGACGATTTCCGAAGCCGCGCGCTTGAGATTCCGGGCGCGCGAGTAGTAGCCCAGGCCGCTCCACAGAGCCAGCAGTTCGCTTTCCGCGGCGGAGTCGAGGCCGGCAGGGGAGGGAAACCGCTCCATGAAGCGCTCGAAGTAGGGGATTACGACGGAAACGCGAGTCTGTTGGAGCATGACTTCGCTGACGAGGATGGCCCAGGGATCGCGGGTTGAGCGCCAGGGGAGATCGCGCATCGCGGAGTCGTACCAGGCCAGCAGCAGCTTGCTCGCAACACGAGGCTGAGTCATGCGGGAAGTACAATGATAGTGAATCCCTTGAGGCCGTTTCCCGCAGAGAAAGGGTGTCCCGCTTGCCAGAGTGGCTGAGGATTCGCAATGCGCGAGTCCACAATCTGAAGAACCTGTCCGTCGATCTGCCGCACAATGCCCTGACTGTCATCACGGGGGTTTCGGGATCAGGCAAGTCGTCGCTGGTCTTCGACACCATTTATGCCGAAGGGCAGCGCCGGTATGTCGAGTCACTGTCGGCCTATGCGCGGCAGTTTCTCGACCGGATGGAGAAGCCCGATGTCGAGGAAATTGACGGGATCGCGCCTCCGATCGCCATCCGGCAGAAGAACACGACACGCAATCCGCGCTCGACCGTGGCGACGGCCACGGAGATCTACGATTACCTCCGCCTGCTCTACGCCCGGGCCGGAGAAACCTGGTGTCCGGCGTGCCATACGAGGGTGGGGCGCGACACGGTCGACCCGGTCGCGCGGCGGATGCTTGCCGAAGGCGAAGGATCGCGCTGGTATGCGCTGTTCCCCGTCAGGACGCTGAAGCCGGGCGATCAGCAGGCGCTGAAGGACCACCTGTACGACCTCCGCAAGCGCGGCTTCACGAGGCTGTTCCAGGAGGGAAGGATCTTCGAGTTCTCGACGCCGGAATCGCTGTTGGATATCGACTTCGCAAGACCGGTTTTCGTGCTTGCGGACCGGATCGTGATCCGGGCGGGCGAGTCGCAGCGGATCGTGGACACGGTGGAGATCTGTTACCGCGAGGCGGGAGAGGTCATTTTCGAGCAGGCTGGGGAGCCGGAACCGCGGCGGCTCCGCTTCTCCGAGCGATTCGCCTGCAAGACGTGCAACCGCGACTTCCCGGCGCCCGAGCCCTCGCTGTTCAGTTTCAACAACCCATACGGCGCTTGCCCGCGGTGTCAGGGGTTCGGCAACACGATCGATTACGACATGGGCCTGATTGTGCCCGACCCTTCGCTTTCCATCGCGTAGGGCGCGGTGGAGCCGTGGACCAAACCGGCATACGAGTGGCATCTGGAAGAGTTCATGCGCAAGCACCGCGGCAAAGTGCGGATGAACACGCCCTGCGCGGAACTTGAGCCGGCCGAATGGGAGACGCTCCAGAAGGCGATCCGCCTCTTCTTCGCCGATGTCGAGACGAAGAAGTACAAGGTGCACGTCAGAGTCTTTCTCAGCCGCTACCGGGGCTACACTCAATGCCCGGCGTGCAGCGGCTCCCGCTTGCGCGAGGAGGCGCTGAACGTCCGCGCAGGCGGGCGCACGATCGCAGAGGTTGTCCGGCTGAACATCGCGCAGGCGTACGAATTCTTCGACTCGCTCAGCCTTGAGCCCGAGCAGGCGGCTGTCGCGGGGAAGTTGCTCGTTGAGATCCGGCAGAGGCTCAAATTCCTGAACGACGTGGGTCTGGAGTACCTGACGCTGGACAGGCTGAGTTCCACTCTCTCAGGGGGTGAAGCGCAGCGGATTCAACTGGCGACCTGCCTGGGCTCGCGGCTGGTGGGAGCGACCTATGTTCTCGACGAGCCCTCGATCGGGCTGCACTCGCGCGACACGGCGCGCCTCATCGGGATTCTCGAGGAATTGCGGGATCTCGGCAACACGATCCTGGTTGTCGAGCATGATGCGGACGTGATGCGCTCGGCGGATCACATCGTCGATATCGGTCCGGGCGCGGGCGAGCTGGGCGGGCAGGTGATCTTTCAGGGACCGCTCGCACAAATGCTCAACGGCAAGCGGGACGGCTCTCTGACCGCCCGGTATCTTCGCGGCGAGCTGCGCGCCTCGCTCAAGACAGAACGGCGGAAGACCTCGCCGCGGAAGAAGCTCGTCTTCCACGGCTGCCGCGTACACAACCTGAAGGGCATCGACGTCGAGATTCCGCTGGGCGTGATGACGGCGGTCACCGGAGTCTCCGGCAGCGGCAAGTCGACCCTCGTCCACGACGTGATTTACCATACGCTCGCGTCGCGCTACCGCCGCGACCTCTCCAAGGCGCGCGAGCCTGAGGCGGAGGAAGCGGGGGCGGGCGCCACTGAGAGGCGAACCTGCGCTCGCGTGACCGGCGCCGAACTGATCCGCGACCTTGTCCTCGTCGACCAGAGCCCCATCGGGCGGACGCCTCGCTCAAATCCGGTCACTTACACCAAAGCCTTCGATCCCATCCGGGAACTGTTCGCCTCAACGCCGGACGCCGACCGCCGCGGCTACACCGCCGGACATTTCAGCTTCAACATCGCGGGAGGGCGCTGCGAGACCTGTCAGGGCGACGGCACGGTGACGGTCGAGATGCAGTTTCTTGCCGACGTGGAACTGGTCTGCGAGGAGTGCAAGGGCACACGCTACAAACAGTCGATCCTCGACATCCGCTACCACGGGTTGAATATCCACGAGGTGCTGCAACTGACGATTCGCGAGGCGCTCTCGTTCTTCGCCGGGCAGAACAAGATCGTCTCCCGGCTCAAGCCTCTGGCCGAGGTCGGGCTGGGGTACCTGCGGCTCGGGCAGTCGGCGACCACGCTTTCGGGCGGAGAAGCCCAGCGGGTGAAGCTGGCCTCCTACTTGACCCAAAGCAGCAGCCAGGGCGTGCTGTACATTTTCGACGAGCCGACCACCGGGCTCCATTTCGATGACATCGCGAAGTTGCTCGACGCCTTCGACCGGCTCATCAACAATGGGGCCAGCGTGCTGGTGATCGAGCACAATCTGGAAGTCATCCGGCACGCGGACTGGCTCATTGACCTTGGTCCCGAAGGAGGCGACGGGGGCGGGGAGATTGTGGTTGCGGGAACGCCGGAGCAAGTTGCGGCGTGCGCGCGGTCGCATACGGGCAGATTCCTGAGGAATCTTCGTCAGGTGTAAGCCGCCGCGGTGGGCAGGGCCAGGGAAGCCGCCGGAACGATGATATAGTTCGGCTGTTTCGGAGGCAATTGTCGTGATAGCGCGAGCGGTGGTTCTGACGGCTTTGAGCGGCGGGCTGATCCAGGCTGGAATCACGGTGGCCGCAGGGCGGGCGGTGTTGAAGGCCGAAGGAGTGGAGCGGGTCATCGAACTCGACGGCGGCCGCGTTCGGACGGTCCGCTTCGCCGTGGGCGGACGCGAGATGCTCGCCGCGGCGGCGAGGGAGTTCACGGTTGTGGTGGCGCGGGAGGAGAGCAACCGGAAGCCGCGAGGACTGCGTCCGGGCGAGTCGCAGGAGAAGAACGCCTTCACGGTGGCCAACCGCGCGCGCTGGCGAGGCGACGCCTACGACGAATCGCGGTACGACGACACACGGCCGGACGCGCCACGGTGGGTCGACGCGCGGACGGTGGAGGCGGGAGCGCGGGGCTCAATCGCCGGGCAGCCCTCCGCGGAGGTCACTGCTCCTTCATCCGGCGTGAGCCGGCTGGTCATCACGACAGCGCTGAGCGGCGGGGCGGCGCTCGACGGATTGCGGCTTGAGCAGATCTACGAGACTTATGACGGCTTCCCGGCCATCCGGAAGCGCGTGCGCTTGCGCAACGGCGGAACGCGCTGGCTGAGGCTCCAGCGCATGATGATCGACGACCTGCACTTCAGCGCCCTGACGCGCAAGCCGCTGGCGGCGGCCATGTTCGGGGTGCAGACGAGCGTGGTGGCGTTTGAAGTTCAGGGAGGGGGCGCAGGTCTGATCGCGGCGAGTGAAGCGCCCTCGGCCCTACGGACGATTTCAGATCAGGGCGCGATGGGATACACGGCGGGGCTGTTTGAGTGGGTCTTGGGACCGGGCGAGGAGTTCGCGAGCGAGCCGGTCTTCTATTTCGGATGCAGCGGAGCTGTGAAGCCGACAATCTCGGGAGCGTCAACGCCGCTCGACCGCGCCGTGGAAGGGCCGTATATGGAGTTTGTGCGGCGGGTCATCGGCGTGGCGGCGGACCGCGCCCCAATGCACGGCCCGCAGTGGCTGACCTGGGCGTACTTCTACGACAAGATCGACGACGCGCTCGTGCGGAGGCTGGCGGACATCATCTCGCAAGCGGGATTCAAGGAGATGCTGCTCGATGACGGCTGGCAGAAGGGGCGGTTGGGGACTGAGGTGGACCGGCTCAAGTTCCCTGATTTCGCCGCTACGTCGGAGTACATCAGAGGGAAAGGGATGCATCTCGGGCTCTGGGTGTCGTGCTTTCGCGACGCCGATTCACGCGATATGCAGACGATGCCCGAGGCGCGGATTCTGCCTGAGCTCATCCGCAGCCCGCAGTTGCCGGGGCTGGCCATGAGTTTCGCTTCGCCCTGGCGGGACTACTACGTGAAGGATCTGGTTGAGACAGCGCGGCGATTCGGCGTGACCTATTTCAAGCAGGATTTCACCAACATCATGTATGGCGATCTGGCCGAAGGACATGAGAGCAGGACGCGGAGGGAATCGCTGCTGCGGGGGCTGCGAGGGTTGCTGGCGGCGCAGGCTGCGTTGAGGACCGCAGCGCCGGACGTTGTGAATGAGATCACGCACGAGATTTACTGGGGCACGCCGGGGGTTCCGGCGGATCTGGCCGCTTTGAAGGAAACCGCGCGTTTCCACATTCCGCCGAACGAATGCGTGGGCTGGGATCTGGCGCGCGAGTTCCCGGGCAGGAAGATCGGCGCCGAGGAGCATCGCGAGGCGCTGCGGCGCGGCTGCTGGCTGGCCCGGCAGCGATTCTATTCACACCGCGGATTGCCGCTCTATCCTCTGGAGTTTTACGCCGCGGCGACAGTGAACCACGAAGGCAGCCTGACCGCGGAGGTGCAGGACAGGCAGGTGGCAAGCTGGCTGATGGGCATGCCGGTCTGCTACTCGGGCGACGCGCGAACGCTGACGCCGGAGAACATCGCGCACTACCGCAGGCGGCTGGACGAAGTGGGAAGGCTCGAGAAGCAGTACGGGATCTACAAGCGCTTCCAATTCAGCGGCGTTCCTGAACCGACTGATACGGACTGGCATTGGTGGGGAAAGTTGAACAAGGCGGGCGAAGGCGCGGTGGTGGTGGTCCGAGGCAGCGCAGGCGCCGCGCGGCGCGCGGTGAACGTGCCGTGGGTGGAGCGGGCGCGGTCCTATCGTGTACGAGGGTTGTTCAGCGGGAAGTCATACGGCGTTCTGAGAGGCAGGCAGCTTCAGGACGCGGGGGTAACGATCGAGTTGCCGCCGTTTGGCCAGGAACTGCTGGAGTTGAGCGCGCAGGGAAGAGACGCTGCGCGATAATCTGACAATGAGATTTCTGGGATTTCTGTTTGCTTCCCTGATTCTCGGGGGGCAGCCGCCGTCAATTGACTCCGGAGCATGAGCAGCGGATGCGAGCCCATCTGGAGAACCACTCCGGCGAGTTCAAGACGAAGGACCCTGCAAAGTGGCGGATCCGTGTGGCCGGGATGGAGCGGGAGCTGGCTTACAACCGCGAGAAAGCCAGGAAGGACGCCAACCCTCAGCGGGACAAGGATGGGAACTGGTATTGGAATCCCATCGACGCATTTTCGGAGGCGGGCAAGAGGCTTGCAGGATTGACGCCGGAGGAAGCAGCGAAGCCCGCGTGCTTCTTGCCGGCGGCGAACGAGCAGGGGCGGTACGCGATTCCTGGAAAGTCGATCATTCCGCCGCAGGGTTGTTTCAGGCATGTGCCGATCTGGGAGGCGATGGACTGGGAGAAAGCCGTGGCGCTGCTTGCGCCGTAGCCTGAGTCAGCGTCCGGCGCCAAGCGAGACCAGGTTCGCGAACAGGCGAACGGCGCCAGGGACGGCGTATGGCAACTGGCGATACCAGGCATAGGCGCAATAGACGTAGAGGCCGTTGCCGTAGCGCGCTTCGAGCCAGCCGCCTCTCTGCGGAGTCTGGCCGGTGTCGTTGGTTTCGAGGAGCGGAGTCCACCGAGGGTCCCAGGTCGTGAAGAACTTGGAGCCGCGCTGCTCGACCCACCCGTCGAAGTCCCTGGCGGTGATTTTGTTCGGCGTATTAAAGACGCGGTTGCTCTGGTCGAGGATGCGAACAGGCGAGTCCTCCTCGCTGATCTCTTCGGCCCGCATCGTCATCGAGTAAGGGTATGGCCCGAAATTGCCGTCGTACTCTTGCGTGTTGTATTGGACAATCAGCACGCCGCCTTGCCGGACGTAGTCGAGCAGGCGGGCGTTGTGCGTCTTGAGTTCAGGGCGTGTGGCGTAGGCGCGGATGCCGAGGAGGATGACGTTGTACCTGGAAAGTTCGGCGGAGGCCACATCTTGAGGGCCGAGCATGTCCACGGCGACGCCAAGCTGCCGCATCGTCTCAGGCACGGCGTCGCCGCTCCCCATGATGTAAGCCGCCTTGAGCCCAGGGGCGGTCTTGACGTCGAGCACGCGCACGAGGTGCGTCGCGGGGCGCATGAGATAGATGGGTTCGAGTCCCTGATAGCCGGCCGGGCGAAACTCGTTCGAGTAGATGTGCCCACCGGATTCGGCATGAGCGCGCAGGGTGTAGTCCGCGACGCCCTCCGGCAACATGAGGGTGAACTCGAATCGCGCCTCCTCGCCCTCGCGGCCGAAGCGGAAAGTGTGGCTGGCGGGTTCAATCCGCACGTTCGGAGGGGCGTCCACGCGGAGAGAGCCTTCGCGCGCGCCGGAAGCGGAGTTCCGGACAGTGACGGCGGCGCGGTACACCCTGTTCGCGACGCCGGCGGGCGAGGGGAACGACAATGAAACCGCCGGACCGGCGGAGAAAGGCGCAGGCGCATCGAGCCAGGATTCAGCCC
>JACADU010000371.1 GCA_013388415.1 Bryobacteraceae bacterium | reverse complement strand
GTCTTCGAGTTCGCATACATCATCACGAAGAAAGCGAACAGCAGCGTAATGAAGTCAGCGTAGGACACCAGCCAGCGCTCATGATTCTCCGCGTGTTGCCTGGCTCGCCGGCGCATGGCAGCTTACCCCTTCGCAGCCTTCCGCTCCGGCGCGCCCGGCGCCTTCGCAAACGCTTCCAGCTTCGTCCGGATCAGCTTCGGATTCAGCCCCTCGACGATGCCGCAAACCCCGGCCAGAATCATCTCCTGCCGCTCCCTCTCATGCGCCGCCCGCGCCTTGATCTTGTGCGCCGCCGGCAGCAGCACAAGGTTGGCCGAACCGACGCCGTAAATGGTCGCCACAAACGCCGCCGCAATGCCGTGGCCGACTTTGTTCATGTCGTCAATCTGGCCCATCACGATGATCAGTCCCAACACCGCGCCGATAATCCCGATGGTCGGCGCGAACCCGCCCGCCGACTCGAACACCTTGGCTTCCTGCTCCGCCCGGCTCTCGGCGACGTCGCTCTCAAGCTGCATCATGGAGCGGATCTCATCCAGATCCGCCCCGTCCACGGCCAACAACAGGCTCTTGCGCAAATACGGATCCTTGGCGCTCATCGCCTCGTTTTCCAGACTCACCAGGCCGTTCTTGCGGGCCATCACCGCATAGTTGACCACCTGATCGATCATTTCCGCCGTATCCGATGTGGTCTCGAACAGCACATCGTTAAGCCGTCTTAATGCGCTGGCGATCAGCGGCAGCGGGTTCGCCACCATGACCGCCCCGGCGCAGCCGCCAAAAACGATCAGAGCGGCCGAAAGACCCACCATCTGTTCGGCCTTCCCGCCTTCAATCAGAAAACCGCCGACAATGCCGGCTAGAGCAATCACCAGACCGGCAAAGCTCGACTTGTCGAGCCGCCGCCCCGGCCGCGAGTCAGCCATCGTCCTAGCCCTCCCGGCCCGCAGCAGACGGCGCCAATCTCCGCCGGAACTCGATGATTCTCTCAATCACCGCCTCCGGCGGCTCGACGACAACGAACTTTTGCCCCGTCGTCAACGAAATGACCGTGTCTGGCGTCGCCTCCATGTGCTCGATGAGGTCCGGATTCAGATAGAACGGCGCCAGGTTGATTCTGGTCAGTTTGATCATGCTGGCACTCGCTGCCCTTATCGGCAGCAAGCGCGGTTCTGATGGAGGGAAAATGCCTTATGCCAGCAGCGAGAGAATTGCCTTCAGTTCATCCCTGACGGCCACAAGATGCTGCCGCGCCGTGTCGAGGACCACCGGGTCCACCGGGAACAGGCTCGCCTGCCTCACCGCCCCCGCCGGCGCCGCCGGCTTTGGCACTAGCGGCTTCGGCGCGTGGCGGCGGTTCTCGAGGTACGTCCGGGCGCCCTCGATCGTGAACCTTTGTTCATAGAGCAGCCGCTTGATCTCCAGCACCATCTCTACATCCTTCCGGCGGTAGAGCCGCTGGTTCGTCCCCGATTTCTTCGGCTTCAACATCGGGAACTCGGATTCCCAGTACCGCAGAACATAAGCCTTGATGCCGGTCAGGCGGCCAACGTCGCCAATCCGGAAATAAAGCTTGTTCGGTATCTCGACCGGCTGCGGACGTGCTGCTGTCGCCATGGGATATGCCCGCTTGTCGCCATCGTAATGGATCGGCATGTGGGCGTCAACCATTTCCCATGCAAAATGTTTCAATCCCGGTCTCGCTCTTTGTTATCATCGTCTTCGGGACCATGCTTCCACTGGCTGGGATTCACCCTGTGCGTGAGGCGCTGCGCGCGGGCAAGGCCATGGACCGCGTCCACGTCGTCCGGGGCGCCGCCGGACCCCGGCTTCAGGAGATCATCGACCTGTGCCGCGAGCGCCGGATTCCGGTCCGGTTCGAGCCGCGCGCGAACCTCGACCGGATGGTAAAAGGCCTTTCTCATCAAGGAGTAATCGCCTATCCCGCGGCCGAAAAATACGCCTCGCTCGAGGACGTCCTCGCCGGCGCCGAGTTGCTCGTTGCCTTGGACGGCATCGAAGACCCGCACAATCTGGGAGCGGTCATCCGGTCGGCGCATGCCGCTGGAGTCACAGCAGTTGTCATACCAGAGCGGCGCGCCGCCCCGTTGACTGAATCCGTCGCCAGGGCGTCGGCAGGCGCGTTGTCCCTGATCCCCGTGGTGCGTGTAGGGAATCTCAACCGCACCCTGGAGCTATTGAAAGAAAAGGGCTTCTGGATTTACGGGCTGGATGAGCGCGGCCCGGAAGTCTACTCGGAAGTGCAATACGCCAAACCCGCTGTCATCGTTCTGGGGGCCGAGGGTCACGGACTGCACGAACAGGTCAAGAAGCACTGTGACTTCCTGGTAAGAATTCCCATGGCAGGCAAGATCGCCTCGCTGAACGTCAGCGTCGCCGCCGGAATCGTGCTTTTCGACTGGCTCCGCCGCAAGCCGGCTTGAAGACAGAAGAAAGTTGGCCGGGCGCAAGCGGACGGCGCGGTCCGGACGCGGCGCCCGGTTCGAAATCCTGCGCGAAACAGGCACAGCCCACCAAGGGCGGATCTTCCCGCCCACCGAGCCTTGCGCCGAGACAGCCTTCGGACCGTTTCAGCCGCCAGCCTGCCGGGCGAAAATCCTCGCTCCAATGGCTGCGAGCACAACCGACCACAAAGTCCACATGATGACCATCACCACGATGCGCGGGTCCGCGTTCGGAATGGCCAGAGCCGCCGCCAACACCGCGGCGATGTTTCGTGTGCCCATGCCCAGCGCCATGACGCTTCTCGCTTCCTGTTTCATGCCGAATCCGAAGCGATAGGTGATCAGCGCCATCCCGGCCATGAACAGGGTCATTGACAGGAGCGCAAAACTGCCCGCCGTATTGAGCATCCCCTTGCCGTAGATCACCAAGCACCACACGATCGTCATCAATGTGGAGAGTTGGGCCAGCCCCTTGACCGCCGGAAAAATACTGGTTGCCACAGCCGCCGCGTAATGCCGGATCGCGGCTCCGATCATCAAGGAAACGGCCGAGACGCTGTGGCTGGACTTGGGGGACCAGGTGGTGTCGGTGGCGCGGAACCGGGTCGAGTCGATCACGCGGGCGGAGCCCGAACCGGCGTCGGACGACGAGGCGTCGGCCAGGCAGCTC
>JACADU010000139.1 GCA_013388415.1 Bryobacteraceae bacterium | reverse complement strand
TTTCAGGACAATACCGCCTACAATCTCACGCCTACCAACGACGATCAGCCGTATTTTTTCAACAGCGATTACAGTCTGCCTCCTGCAATTCGCTCAGCGCTAGTGTTGGCGGGGCTGATGGCGCTGGCGCTGGTTGGGCTTGCGGTTACGATCGAGCGTTCGCCCGATCAGCTCGTGGGCTGGACGGAACAGCAACGCTTCATTTCTGGTCCAGACGTTGAGATACCTCCCATCGCCGTCGAACTCGAATACGACCTCGTCGGTCGAGCCCGCGAGTGCGCTCAGTCTGACTTCACTCTCACGCAGCAGGACCTCGTCCTTGGCGGCGAGAGCCTTCAGTTCGCCGAAATCCGCCTCCCTGCCCAGCCGCACGGACCCGCATTGGAGAACGTGGCTCAGGACTTCGATCCCGAACTGCGCCAGGAACTGCTTGGCTAGCGCGCCCAAGGCCACTCGCGCAGCAGTCTCCCGCGCCGACGCCCGTTCAAGGATGTAGCGCGCCTCCGGAAGGTTGTATTTGATTGCCCCTGCCAGGTCGGCGTGGCCGGGTCTCGGCCTCGTCAGCGGTTTCTTCTTCTCTTCGCTGTCGGTCACCGCTTCAACCGGCAGGACTTCCGTCCAGTTCTGCCAGTCCCGGTTCTCAATGAGTATCGCGATTGGCGCGCCTGTTGTGATCGAGTGCCTGACGCCGGAAAGGATCCGGGCCGTATCCTTTTCGATCTTCATTCGCCCGCCGCGGCCGTAGCCCTGCTGCCGCCGCCACAGCTCCCGGCTGATGGTGGCGTTGCTGATGGGGACACTGGCAGGCAGGCCCGTCAGAGTCGCGACCAACGCTTCGCCGTGCGACTCGCCGGCCGTTTCAAAACGCAACATGAAGGTGAACTCTCATGGTATCGGCATGCTTGAGAGTTCAGCAAGTTAAGCGTTACTGAACCATCCCATGCGGGTCGATCACGAACTTGCGAGCCGCGCCCCGGTCGAAGTCCCGGTAGCCCTTGGGTGCGTCATCGAGCGAAATGATGGTGGCATTGACTGCGCGGGCAATCTGAATCTTGTCATGGAGGATCGCCTGCATCAGTTGCCTGTGGTAGCGCATCACCGGACACTGCCCGGTGGCGAAGCTGTGCGACTTTGCCCAACCCAGCCCAATTCGAAGGCCGAGATTCCCCACGCGGGCGTTTTCGTCGGCGCCGCCGGGATCTTCCGTGACGTAAAGGCCCGGAATCCCGATGGCGCCGCCCGCCCGTGTCACTTGCATCAGCGAGTTCAGCACTGTGGCCGGCCTTTCGACGCCCGCATCCCGGCCGTGCCCCCGGGCTTCGAACCCAACACAATCGACGGCGCAGTCCACCTCGGGCTCGCCCGTGATCTGAGCAATCTGGTCGGCCAGCGAGGCGTCGAGTCTCAGGTCGATGGCCGCGCACCCGAACGAGCGCGCCTGTTCGAGCCGCTCAGGGATCATGTCGCCCACAATCACGACAGCCGCCCCCAGAAGCTGGCACGAGGCCGCGCACGCCAGCCCCACCGGACCCGCGCCGGCGACGTACACGATCGTTCCCGGACCGGCGCCGGCAGTGACTGCGCCGTGAAAGCCGGTGGGAAAGATATCGGAGAGCAGCGTCAGGTCCGCGATTTTCGCCATCGCTTTGTCCCGGTCGGGGAACTTCAGCAGATTGAAATCGGCGTAGGGGACCATCACGTATTCGGCCTGTCCCCCGATCCAGCCGCCCATGTCGACATAGCCGTACGCTGCGCCCGGCCGCGCCGGATTGACGTTCAAACAAATTCCGGTCTTGCCTTCCTTGCAGTTCCGGCATCGTCCGCAGGCGATGTTGAATGGCGCCGAGACAAGGTCGCCCACCTTGATGAACTCGACGTCGCGCCCGGCCTCGATCACCTCGCCTGTGATCTCGTGGCCCAGAATCAGGCCAAGCGGAGCGGTGGTCCGTCCCCGGACCATGTGCTGGTCGCTGCCGCAGATGTTGGTTGTGACGACGCGAAGAATCACGCCGTGATCGCACTTCCGGTTGCCCAGTGCAAGTTTTGGAAAGTCAATGGATTGGACCTCGACCTTGCCGGGCCCCATGTACGCGACACCGCGATTATCAGCCATCCCGGTCCCTCCTGACGTGGTTACATAGTCAATCAAAGATGGACCAGGAATACAAGTCCCCTTCGCATCGCGTTATAGAATGACTCGAATGGCCGGGATGCGAGCGGGGGGCGGCTGGTCCTCCATCTGGTACGCCCTCGGAAAGTCGATGAGCGCCGCTGCGGGCCCGCTGGATTTCTGGCGCCGCATGGCCTCGAAGAACGCCTGCAAGACCTGCGCCCTCGGCATGGGCGGGCAAGCAGGCGGCATGCACAACGAGGCCGGACACTTTCCCGAGTTCTGCAAAAAATCCGTTCAGGCGATGGCCGCCGACCTTCAGCCGCCCATCGACCCGATGCTGTTCCACACACGCACCGCCGAACAGCTTTCTGCGTGCTCTCCGCGGCAGCTCGAGAACCTCGGGCGGCTCGCTTTCCCACTGCTGCGCGAAAACGGTCAAGCGCGATTCCGCCGCATCTCCTGGGACGAGGCCCTCGACCGCGCCGCCGCGGCCATGCGCGAGACCACCCCGGACCGCAGCTTCTTCTACTCTTCCGGCCGCAGCAGCAACGAAGCCGCCTTCCTGCTCCAGTGGCTGGCGCGTGTCTACGGCACCAACAACGTCAACAACTGTTCCTACTACTGCCACCAGGCCAGCGGCGCCGGATTGAGCCAGAGCATCGGTTCCGGCGTGGCCACAGTGACCCTCGACGACCTCGCCCACTGCGACTTCGCGATGCTGCTTGGCGCCAATCCCGCGAGCAACCACCCGCGGCTGATGGTGCAGTTGGCGGATATCAGAAAGCGCGGCGGGAGGGTGGCCGTGGTGAACCCTCTGTGGGAGCCTGGGCTCGACCGCTTCCACATTCCATCGCGGCCGGTGTCGCTGCTGCTCGGCTCGAAAGTCCACGATGTCTATGTGCAGCCGCGCATCGGCGGCGACATCGCCCTGCTGAAGGCAATCCTGAAAGTGGTGATCGCGGAAAAAGCTTGCGACATGAGTTTCATCCGCGCGCACACAGCCGGCTTTGACGAGCTTGCCCAAGCACTGGAACAGGAATCGGTCGAGAAACTCGCGTCCTCCGCCGCCGTGCCCGTGGACACAATCGTCCACGTCGGCCGGCTCTACGCGCGCGCGAAAAACGCCATCTTCATGTGGGCCATGGGCATTACGCATCACGAACACGGCGTTGACAACGTGACCGCCATCGCCAACCTGGCCCTGGCTCGCGGCATGGTGGGTAGGCCCCACGCCGGGCTGATGCCGATTCGCGGCCATTCCAACGTCCAGGGCGTCGGGTCGGTGGGCTTCACCCCGGCGCTGAGCGCCGCTTTCCTGGATGCCATGGAGACCCACTACGGCGTCAAGGCGCCGCCTGGCAAGGGGCTCGACTCGATGGGCTCGCTGCTCGCCGCGCACGAGGGGCGGATCGACTTCGCCGTTTTCCTCGGCGGCAACTTCTACGCCTCGAACCCCGATTCGCGCTTCGCCCGCGAGGCGCTGAGCCGCGTGAAGACCACCGTCCACATCAGCACCAAGCTCAATCAGTTCCACGTATGCGTGCCCCCGGACCGGGAGGGCGGAGCCGTCCTCATTCTGCCCACGTGCGCACGCGACGAAGAACTGCAAGCGACAACGCAGGAGAGCGGCTTCAGCTTCGTGCGGCTCTCCGAAGGCGGAATGCCACGCCCGCCGGCCTCTGAACTCAAGTCCGAGGTCGAAATCGTCACCTAAATCGGCGCAAGGCTGTTGCCCGGTGACGGTCCAATCGACTTCAGGGAGCTTCGCGGCCACGAGGCCGTCCGTCAGGCGATCGCACGCGTTGTGCCAGGATACGGGCGCGCCGGGGATATCGGCCGGAGCAAACGCGAGTTCCATGTCGAGGGCCGGGTGCGGCATGAGCCCTCGTTTCCCACTTCCGCCGGAAAGGCTCGCTTCCTCCCTGTCACAACGCCGCCGGACATCCTCGAGCCCGGCCAGCTTCGGCTCATGACCATCCGCTCCGAAGGCCAGTTCAATACCGTCGTTTACGAAGAGGAGGATCTCTATCGCGGGCAGACTTCGCGCGACGTGATACTCATGCACACTCTCGACATGCGTGCGCGCGGCCTCAACAACGGCGACCGCGCCGTTGTGACTTCCGAGACCGGACAAATGATGGACGTTCGCGTGGTCAGCTATCGCATCGCGCGGGGCTGCGCGGCAATGTACTACCCCGAATCGAACGTCTTGATACCGCGTACCGTGGACGGCAGAAGCGGAACACCCGCCTTCAAGAACGTACCGGTAACGGTGACCCCTCGATAACTCCGGCGGGTCTCCTGCTTTCCGCCCGCCGGCGGGCGGCGAGCAGGTAGAGCGCCAGCGGCCGGTAAAGAATGTGAGACCACTTGCCGAACGGCACCTGCAATACCAGCAGCGGCACATCAATCATGAGGTGGGCTGTGTAGAGAGCATAGGTCGTCATCGGCATGTCGAGCAGCCTCGCGATGTGCAGCAGAATGCCCGAGAGACCGGTCAGGAACAACAGGCCGACAAAAGCCCAATCGGTCAGGTCGCTCTCCTTGTGGATCTGTTCCCGCTTTCTCAGCCGGTCGATGATGATCCAGCCCGTCGTGACAAGCAAGACCGCGGTGGCGTAATAGCCGATGTAAGCCGTCCAGTGAAATCCGGTGTCCTCCACCTGGAACCAATGCAGGAAGATCATGACCAGCGCGAACATCGACACGTAGGATGTCACCAGAAAGAAGTGCCTGAGCCAGTGTTTCCTGGCGCCGGTGGCGCAGCCGCGCCAGCGGATTTGTGTCAGGCCCTGCACGATCATTACGCCCAGCTCCGAGAGATAACAACTCAGCGGGACGGGCGGTCCCTGTCTCGACACCCGGTACACCATCCTGCCGGCATTGCTGAGCAATAACGCGCCCAGAACAAGGCCGAGCACGTTGTCCCACCTGTGGACAACGTCTTTCGGCGCGAAGTATGCAAGGTTCACCGATTCGCGGGCCTCCGGATGCGCCGCCAGAAGTCCGTAGCCGAAATCGGAGGGCAACGTGAACAGGGCGAGCACAGCCAGCGCCACGATGGCGATGAATGAGGCCTCCCACCGCGGGCTCCTGTACATGAGACGGCTGATGCCCGTCCAATCGTACATGCTGATCAGCCACCGCCGGCCGGCCATCATCAGTTTGCCGGGTTGCGCCTCGCGCGGGCAGGTGTCGGAGCAGTCCCCGCAGTAGTAGCAGAGCCAGGGATCGAGGCTGCCGAGCATCTTCTCCCGCAGTCCGAGTTGAATATACCGGATGTAGCGCCGCGGAAAGACCGCATCCTGGTCGGTCAGGGCGCAGGCGGCTGTGCAATTGCCGCAGTTGAAACACTTGACCGCCGTGTCGCCGCCATAGTGCGTCAACTCGGCCTGCACGCTTGGATCGACGCGGACGCTCATGATTGCCCCCCCTTCAATTCGTAACGGAAGTAATCGCCGGAACGCCCGGCCTCGGCGATTTTGCCGTACTTTTTCATCGCCATCAGGTGCCACAGAATCTTGTCGCTGGGCAAACCCGATGCCTCGGCGATCTCAGGAACAGTCCGCGCGCCTTTTTCGAGAACGCCGGAGATCGCCTTGGAGTAATCGCGCTGCTCCTTTTGCCAGTCCTTTCGCTCCTGCGTGACGCCACCCATGCGCTCCCGGAAGATCTTCAGATCCTCGCGCCAGTTCCGTTTGATCTCGCTCATTGCACTCCTCCCGCGCGCGCCTGGGAGCGCCCAAGGTACATGGCCGCTTCCATGGCGGCCGCGCCCGCTTCGACGATCGCATCAGGGATGTCCTTCGGCCCCGTCGCCACGCCGGCGACGAAGACACCCTCGTGCGAACTGTTGGCGGGCCGCGCCGCCATCTCCGGGATCAGGAAGAACCCGTCCTCGTCGATCCGCACGGGCGCGGCGCCGTCCGGTTTCCAGCCGGGGATGACACCCTGGCTGAGCACGACCAGGTCATGGCGGATCTCGGCGACGCGACCGCCCTCGTCGATCAGCTCAACCCTGAGCTTCAAGTCCTTGTTCGGCTCTTCGGTGATGCGCGCCACTTTGGCCTTGACCACGCGAATGCCCTCTCCAACCGCGCGCCGGTAGAACTGCTCGTAGCCCTTGCCGAACGCTCGGATATCCATGTGGTAGATGGTGACTTCCGTTTCGGGCAGGTGCTGGCGGATCATGATGCCCTGCTTGAGCGCGTACATGCAGCAGATGCGCGAGCAATACGGCACGCCGATCGACTTGTCGCGGCTTCCGGCGCACTGCACGTAAGCGATCGAGCGCGGGATCTTGCCGTCCGACGGCCGCATAACGTGTCCGTAGGGGCCGTTCGGGCTCTGGAGCCGCTCCATCGCCAGCGGGTTCATGACATTGACGTACTTGCCGCCGCCGTACTCCTTTTTCACGTCCAGGGGGACCAGCTTCAAACCCGTCGCCAGAATGACGGCCCCGGCCTGAACATTGATCTCCTCGGGCTGCTGTGTGAAGTCGATGCAATCGGTCGGGCAGGCGCGCGCGCAAGCGCCGTCAAACATGCAGTACTGCGGGTCCAGCACGGCCACCTGCGGAATGGCGTTGCCGTGCGGGATGTATACGGCTGCGTGCGCCCCGAGCCCGTAGTCGAATTCGTGCGGAACCACGACGTTGCAGGCAAGTTCGCACTTCGCGCATCCAATACAGTCCTCTTCAACGACATACCGGGGCTTCTTCACCAGCGTCACGGAAAAACCGCGCGCCGTCCGCTCCAGATGCTTCAGCTCGGTGTAGGTCAGCAGCGTGATGCGCTCGTGGTGAGCCACTTCAGCCATCCGCGGAGTGCAGATGCAGCTACTACAGTCGAGCGTGGGGAAGACTTTGTTGAGGCCCACCATCACACCGCCGATCGACGGCGCTCTTTCAACCAGAAGGACATCGAATCCCTGGCCGGCGAGGTCGAGCGCCGCCTGCATACCGGCGATGCCTGCTCCGAGAACCAGACCGTCATACTCCTGCTTGATCTCAGCCATGCGCTTCCTCCTACCGGCTCGCCTCAGAGAGAATGGCGCCGTCCCAGTCGCGCACCCGGATGGTGAGCCTGGGGGCGTCCGACAGCGCGTGCGTGGCGCAGCCAAAGCACGGGTCGTAGGCGCGAAACGCCATCTCAACCATGTTCAGGACGCCCTCGTTGACCTCGACGCCCTTCCGGATAAGCCCTTGCGCCGCCTGCTTGACCGACATGCAGATCGCCGCGTTGTTGTTCGTGGTGCCGACAATCAGGTTCGCCCGCTGGATGATTCCCTTCTCGTCGGTCACGTAGTGGTGAGTCAACGTGCCGCGCGGCGCCTCGACGATCCCCACGCCCTCCCGGGGAACCTTGTCGCAGACCACGCGGTAGTTCTCCGGATGCGTGATCTCCGGGTGCTGAACCAGCTCCAGCGCCCTTTCGGCCGCGTTCATCAGCTCGATGCAGCGCGCCCAGTGAATGGCCAGCACGTGGTGAACCGGCTTCGCGCCGGTTCGATCGCCTGTCAGCGTCTCAAAGTACTCCTCGTACGCCTCCTGCGCCCTCGGCGTGCTCATCCCGTCCGCCGCGTTCAGCCGGGATTGGGGCGTCGCGCGATATACGCCCGATTCGGCCCCGTCCACGAATCCCTTCCAGCCCACCTTCTTGAGGTACGGAAACTTCAGATAGCTCCAGGGCTCGACCCTCTCGGCGACGTGATCCAGATACTCTGGCGGCTTGTAGCGGCAGAACTCCTTTCCCTGCGGGTCGACGACACGCACCTCGCCGTCGTAAAAGTTCACCCGGTTGTTTGCGTCCACCAGTCCCATCGAGTACGTTTCCCCGCGATAGGGGCCGTTGAGTATCAGGTCCACGTACTCCTTGTTGGAGAGCACCACGTCGTGCAGCACTTGGAGCGTGAGCTGGCCGAAATCGACCATGAACCGGCAGATCTCCTCCAGGCGCAGCCGCTCGCTTTCGTTCAACCCCTTGCTCATCCCGCCGGGAATCGCGTTCGCCGGATTCACCGGCTTGCCGCCGAAGATCGCCGCCGCCTCGTGGCCCCACGCACGGCACTGCAAAACCTGCCGGCTGATCTCCGGAGCGACCTTGGAGATGACGCCGATGATGTTCCTCGTAGCCGGGTCGCTCTTCGGCCCCATGACGAAATCCGGCCCGCCCAGTACGTAAAAGTGCGTGGTGTGGTCGGTTACGTAGAAGATGTTGTACTGCAGCTCCCGCAACAGTTTGGCGGTCAGCGGCAGGTCCACGCCGTAGACGGCGTCGCACGCCTTGGCGGCGGCCATCATGTGAGCCTCCGGGCAGACGCCGCAAATCCGCGGCGTAATGCGCGGCATCTCCTCCACCGGCCGTCCCTGGCAAAACTTCTCGAAGCCCCTGAACTCAGGCACCTGGAAGTAGCAGTCGGCGACGTTGCCGTCCTGGTCAAGTAAGATCTCGATCTTGCCGTGACCCTCGAGCCGCGTGACCGGGTCGATGGTGATTCGCCTCGTCTCAGTGGTCATTCCGCGCCTCCTTGCGCCCCTACCGGCGCGCCTTCATGTGGCTTGACGCCATGCTGAAGCGGTAAAACGTTCCGGCCGGGTCCGGTATCTGGCCGATCAATTCGCCCGCGCGCTTCTCGTTTTGCGCGTCGAGCAAAGCCCCGATGGCGCCAGTGATCGCCGTGCCCTGGTCCGTCACCTCGACCGGCGGCCCGTAGCAGCCTTCGCAGCGCATGCCGGCCTTCAGGCAGAGAGCCCCGCATCCGCCCCGCGTGGCCGGTCCCATGCACGGCTGGCCCTGCTCGAGCAGGCACCAGCCCGGCTCCGGACGAAACTCATGATGGCGGCGGAACTGCGTAATCTTGACGAGCCGCTTTTCCAGCGGGCACTCGTCACACACGCTCTTGAGCGTGCAGCCCACCCGCAGAGCGCCGTTGTTGGCCGGCACGGCCCCGCCCGCTACCGCCTGAATTACCTCCCAAACGCGGTCGGCTTGAGGCGGGCAGCCCGGAATCTCGTAGTCGACCGAGACAACATCCTTAAGCCGCAGAACCGCCGAGTAGAAGTCGGGGATCTCGAGCTGCCCGAATGGAGTATCGGTCTTCACCTGCGGCTCAACGCCGCCCGGATTCTCGGTCGACGGTGAATCGTGATAGGCGAATTGGAACAGAGCTTCCCGGCTGCTCAGGTTCGCTAGCGCCGGAATCCCCCCGTCGGCGGCGCAGGCGCCATAGGCCACCAGCGTCCGGGACTTCTTCCGCAGCAGCCGCGCGACCTCCTCCTGCTCGGTGTTCCTGATGCCGCCGTTGAACAGGCACACGTCGATGTAAGCGTCCGGATAGGCGGCGACATCGGCGTACTTGAAATCCGCCGCGCAGGGCCAGAAGACGACGTCGGCGATCTGGAGCAGGTCGAGTATCCTGAAGCCGATTTCGAACACTGAGACATCGCACCCGCCGCAACTGGCGGCCCAATAGACGCCGATTTTCAATCTGCCGTTATCTGGCATGTCTGCTCCTCTCCCCACGGTTCGAGGTCGTGGCCATGGCCCACTCCGACGGCATCGAGATGCGAAGGCCAATTCAGCGGACCAAGGGCCCGTACCTGTTCGGTCATCTCCTTGACCAGACGGCTGAACTTCTCCCCTTCCGCGGCGCTGACCCACTCATGCCTGAACCGCTCAGGCTCGATTCCAAACTGCGCCAGCAACCGCCGGACCAGGGGCATCCGGACCATCGTCTTGTGGTTGCCGCTCGTGTAATGGCAGTCGCCGATGTGGCAGCCGAGCACCATCACGCCGTCCGCGCCCCAGGAAAACGCCGACGTAATCAGTTCCGGATCGATCCGGCCGGAGCACATCACCTTGACGATGTCGGCGTTGGCAGGGTACTTGAGCCTCGCCGTGCCGGCGTTATCGGCTCCGGTGTAGGAACACCAATAACAGAGAAAAGCGACGATCCGCGGCTGCCAGCCGGGACCGTATTCTGGCTTCTCCGCAAGCAGGGCGGCGACCTCCGCCTTGATCTGCTCATCGCTGAAGCCGTATTGTTGGATCGCGTTGCAGGGACAGGTGGCCACGCAGGTCCCGCAGCCCAGGCAGA
The DNA here is from genome assembly GCA_013388415.1 of Bryobacteraceae bacterium. Classification (GTDB taxonomy): domain Bacteria; phylum Acidobacteriota; class Terriglobia; order Bryobacterales; family Bryobacteraceae; genus JACADU01. The sequence continues at coordinate 6,936 of JACADU010000139.1, read as the reverse complement.
CCGCCGGATTCACCTCAGCTCTGGCGAACTCCTCGTTCCTGGTAATCGCTGAGAACGGGCAGGCGTTCAGGCAGATCCGGCACCCGGAACAGCGGTCTTCCCTGACTTCGGCAACGAACGGATCCATTTCGATTGTTCCCGTCGAGATCAGCGCCGAGGCCTTCGCCGCCGCCGCCGCCGCCGCCGCCGTCGACTCGCCGATGTCCATCGGGCCCTGCACCGAGCCCGCGAGGAACAGGCCCGAAGCGGCCAGCTCCACCGGCCGCAGTTTCGGGTGCACCTCCATCAGGAAACGGTCCGCCCCCACCGAGCACCGGTACAGGTCGATCAGCCGCGTCATGTCGCGCGCCACCAGACCGGTCGCCAGGACAAGAAGATCGACGGGTACCTCGATCTCCTCCCCCGCAGTCAGGCGGTCGACGGTCCGCACGACAAGCGCCGCCTCGCCCTTCGGGTCCGCTTCCACGGCCGGCGGCCTCATCGGGTCGAAACGGATGAACGCAACGCCTTGCTCGCAAACGTGGTCGTAGTAGCTCTCGTGACGGCGGCCGTAAGTTCGGATGTCTTCGTGGAAATCGTAGACATGCACGCCCGGAAACCGCTCCCGAACCTGCTCTGCCGTGTGCATCGTCGTCGTGCAGCAGACGCGGCTGCAATACATGTTGAGCTTGCCGTCCGCCATCGGCCGGTGGATGCCTTCTCTTTGCAGGCTCCCCACGCAGTGCAGGAATCCGACGCTGCGAACCGTCCTTCCATTCACGAGCAGCCGGCCTTTCGTCGGCCCCTCGGGGTCCAGCAGCCGGTTCATCTGGGCAAGCGTGATGACCTCCGGGTACTGCCCGTATCCGTACTCCCCATGACGGGGACCGTACGTGTTGAGGCCCACGGCGATAATGATTGCTCCCGATTGGATCTCCACGAATTGCGGCTGGTCGTCCAATTGAATCCCGCGCCCGCCGCAGGCTTGAAAACAGGCGCCGCACTTGGTGCAGTTGCGCCAGTCGATCGCCGGAAGATCCGGATAACAGCCGTCATACGGCTTATAGATGGCCATCCGCTTGGACAGTCCGAGATTGAACTGATCGACGCACTCCTCGGGACACGAGTCGATAGCGGCTTGCGGGTCGGGGCAATCCTCCGTGACGCCTCGCGGGGTCAGCCGGACTGTCGTGCGGAAGTCGCCGATTACGCCCGTCGAGCTCTCCAACTGCGCGTTGGTGTAAACGGTGATCAGCGGATCGGCTGCCACCTGCCGGATCAGCGGGTCCAGAATCTCGCGCGCCCTCTGCCCCGTCGGGTAGATCCGGTAAAGCTGCGCCAGCCGTCCGCCAAGGAATGGATTCGACTCGACGATCGTCACGCGAATGCCCCGGGCGGCCAGGTCCCGCGCCGCCGTCAGTCCCGCGATTCCCCCGCCAATCACCAAAACGGAAGGATGAATTTGGATTCTCCGCTTCGTCAGCGGCGCAAGGTGAGCCGCCCGCGCCACCGCCGCACGGATCAACCGGAACGCCTTGCGTGTAGCCTGCTCCTTGTCCTCAACCACCCACGAGACGTGCTCGCGGATATTGATGTGCTCGAACAGATACGGGTTCAGCCCCGCCCGCGCCACCGCCCGCCGGAACGTCAGCTCGTGCAGGCTTGGCGAGCATGCGGCGACAATCACGCGATTCAACCGCTGCTCCCGGATCTGTTGTTCTATCGCTGCCTGCCCGGGGTCCGAGCAACAGAACATATGGCCCGTGGAAACCGCGACGCCCGGCAACTCAGCCGCCTGACGCACCACCGTCTCCACGTTCACAATGTCGGAGATGTTCCCCCCGCAATGGCAGACGAATACGCCGATCCGAAGATCGCCAGCCACGGCGCCTTGCGCGCCATCGCCGTTCACCCCATCCATGCCCATCACCGGACTCCTGGTACAGCTAGCGCGAGGGTTCCTCCCCCCCGCGGGTCCTATGGTTGAACCGTCCTGCCGCGATGCAGCGGCAGGCGATCTGGATCATTTCAGGATAGATATTAGGATCGTAAACTCTGAAAGTCAATCCCATTGTCAGCTTTGTGAAATGCGCCCCCGCCGGGCGCTAACCTCCGTCGCCATGGCAGACTAAGATCGGATGACGGCGTGGCAGTTTCTCACGGAGGCGTTCAGATTCAGCTGCCAGGCTCTTCATGCCAACCGCGTCCGTACTCTGTTGACAGCGCTCGGCTTGCTCATCGGCAACGCCTCCGTCATCCTGGTCGTCACTATCTCGATCACCAGCCGCGACCTCATTCTGGACCGCATCCGCGGCATCGGCTCGAACCTGATCACCGCCTACTACGACGCCGGCACTCAGGACTCCAGCAAAGCCAACGCCGACTTCGTCAAACTCGCCGACGTCGAAGCCGTCCGCCGCGAGCTCGGTGGACGAATCAACGCCGCCTCCGCCGTCATCAACTCCACCGACCGCATCGTCGTCGACGGGCGCGAGCGGGACGTCCGCGTCCTCGGCTCCGACGAGTTCTACGCCGGCGTCCGCAACCTCAAGCTGCTCGCCGGGCGGTTTCTGGACTCGAGCGACGTCGCCCTTCGCCAAAAGGTGGCGCTGCTCGACGACAAGCTCGCCGCAACCCTTTTCACCGCTGCCGGGAGCGCCCTCGGCAGTACGATCAAAATCCACGGGCTCCAATTCACGGTGATCGGCGTCTTCAAGGAGCGGACCCAGACCTTCGGCCTCTCCGAGTTGGGCGACAACGGCGCCGCGCTCATCCCCTTCACCGTGCAGCGCTTCTTCGAACCGGTGGAGCGGGTCGACCCCATGTACGTGCAGGTGCGCGCAGCCGAAGACGTGCCCGCCATGACCGAAGCGGTCAAGCGGATTCTCGAAAGCCGGCATCGCGAGGGCGCGCGCTACACCGTGCAGAACCTCACGGCCATTCTCGAAACCGCCAACACAGTCGCCCTCGTGCTGACCATCGTCCTGATCCTGGTTTCCGCGATCGCTCTGGTCATCAGCGGCATCGGCATCATGAACATCATGCTGGTGACCGTGACCGAACGGACGCGCGAGATCGGCCTTCGCATGAGCCTCGGCGCCAGCCGTCGCGCCGTCATGCTCCAGTTTCTCTTTGAAGCCGTCCTGATCAGCGTCGGCGGAGGTTTGATGGGAATATTCGTCGGCGTCGCCGTTCCGGTTATCGCTAACAGCCTCCAGACCGAAGTCAGGATCCCCATCTCCGCGCTCTCTGTCGCTGTCGCCTTCGCCGTCAGCTTTGTCGTCGGGATCACGTTCGGCCTCCTGCCTGCCAACCGCGCATCTCGATTGAACCCAACTGAAGCGCTGCGTTACGAATAAATCCTAAAGAATCCCCAACGGTTTTTCCTCCGCCGGCGTCTAAGGCGGGTAGGGAACCGTGTGAGCCGCATGAATTCACCCCTCGCCTGCTTGACCGTGAGCGCCGGTTGGTTCTTCCTCGCCGGATGCGGCGCAGCACGCCAGCAGGCGGTTCAAGCTGCCGCGCAGCCCGCCGCCCAATTCTCCAGCGATCCCCGCGAAGAGCAGGTTCTGCGCGCGACTGGTGTGGTCCAAGCCGTTCATTCCATGTCGGTTCGGGTTCCTCAGCTCGCCCAGACCTCAGCCCAGGGCGGCCGTTCCACCATCGTCCGGCTCGTCAAGAACGGAGTCGAGGTGAAGGAAGGCGACACCTTGGTCGAGTTCGACCGCACCGCCCTGCTTGATCAACGAATTGAAGCCAAAGCCAAATCTGACGAACTGAAACATCAACTTGACGAAAAACGCGCTCAAGTTCGAAGTGATCTAACAAAACGCGAGGCGCAGGCCAAAGAGGCGGCGGCGGACGTCGAAAAGGCCAAACTTCAATTGCGCAAAGGTCCGATACTCGCCGAAATCGACCGCCTCAAGGCCGAAGCCAAGGCCGAAAGCGCCCAGGCGCGGGTCGCCAGCCTGGAGAAGTCCAACGCCCTCCGCATCAAAGCAGAAGCGGCAGCCATCCGCATACTCGAACTCAAGCTCGAACGCCAGCAGGTCATGCTCGAGCGCATCGACACCAACTTGGATCGTCTCGTTGTCAAGGCCCCTCGCGCTGGCATGGTTGCCCTCGAGAACATCTGGCGGAACAACTCCATGGGCCCGCCGCAGGAGGGCGACCAGGTCTGGCCCGGCTCTCCGCTCGTCCGCCTCTTTGATCCCTCCCGGATGGTCGTCGAAACCACGATCAGCGAGGCCGATTTCCAGTACCTCGGCAAGGCGGCGACCGCCAAGGTCTACCTCGACGCCTATCCCGGAACCGAGTTTCGGGCGAACCTGCAAACGGCCAGCCTCGTCGCCACCGCCGGTCTCGACTCCCCCGTGCGCAGCTTCCTGGCGCGTTTCCTCGTCGTCGAGCAGGACAAGCGCCTCTTGCCCGACCTTTCCGCTTCGATCGAAATCGACCTCCGGGCAGCGAACCTGAGGGCCTCCCGATGAAGAAAGCCGGCGCGGGCGCTGCTGCCGGCGTGATGGTGGTCGTCGCGGCTGCCGCGAGCATTCTTCTCTTCAAAGGTCCCGGGGAGGCCTCCAGGCGGAATGACCTGCCTACAGCCGTAGCACGTAAAGGCGAGTTTCAAGTGATCGTGAGCTGCCGTGGAGATCTCGTCGCGGGTAGAAGCGTTCAAGTCACCGCCCCTGTCAATGTGCCGAACCTCCAGATCGTCTGGATGGCCGCGCCCGGCTCAGCCGTCAAAACCGGTGACCCCATCCTCCGCTTCGACGCCAGCAGCGCCGAACGCCAGCTTCGCGAGAAAGAGGCTGCTCTCAAGCAGGCGCAAGCTTCCCTCGAACAGGCCGAGGCCGAAGCCAGGATCAGACTCGAGCAGGACAAACTGGAGGTTTCCACCCTCAAGCACGCCTACGAGCGCGCGCTGCTCGAGGTCTCCAAAAGCGAGATCCTCAGCGCCATCCAGGCTGAGGAGGCCAGAGTGAACGCCGGGCTCGCCGAGACCAAGCTCAAGGTCCAGCAGGCGGCGCTCGAACTGAACGTCGCCTCCAGCGCATCCAAAATCGCCTCGCTGAAGGCGGCGCGCGACAAGGTCAACGCCGAAGTCCAACTCACCAGGTACCGCATCTCGCAGATGGAAGTGCGTTCTCCGGGCGACGGCATCGTCAGCTTCCAGATGAACTACTCGCAGGGCTGGATGAACGCCAAACCCTTCAAGGTCGGCGACAATGTCTGGCCGGGCAGCGTCATCGCCGAGATCCCCGACATCCGCACCCTCCAGCTGAAGGCCAAGGTCGAAGAGATCGAACGCGGCCGCATCACCCCCGGTCAGGATGTCCGTATCATCATGGATCCCTTCCCCGAAAAGCCGTTCACCGGCAAGCTCGCTTCCATCTCCCCGCTGACTGAAAAGTCCTTCGAAGAGTGGCCTCCGATGCGGAATTTCCGCGCTTTCGGGGCTTTGAACGAAATCGACCCCCGTCTGCGCCCCGGCATGAACGGCCGGCTGGACATCGTGACGGACCGCCTCAAGGACGCCATCAGCGTTCCGGCGCGCGCCGTCTTCTCCCGCGGCGGCCGCCCGGTCGTCTTGCTTGCGGAGGCAAACGGGCTGAAACCGGTGAAAGTCGAAGTGCTCGCGCGCAACCCGGACGAGGTCGCCGTCCGCGGCATTGAAGCCGGCGCCCATGTCGCACTTGTCGACGAATTCGCGGAGAAGAAGAAATGAAGTGGGGCGGAGTGGCTGCCGTTCTTCTAGCCGGCACAGTAGCCGGGCTCGGCGGATGGGGCGGAGTCCGTGTGTATCGCGGCCTGACCGCCAAGCCACCCGAAGCGATTCCTGTCGAGCCCGTGCGCCGCGGCGACGTGAGCTTCACCATTACAGCCGACGGAGCGCTCCAGGGCGGCAACTCCAGGATGCTGGCCGCCCCAATGACCGGCAGCAACCAGCTCGTCCTCACCGCGCTCAGGCAATCCGGCGACCTCGTCAAAACCGGCGACGTCGTCGCCCAGTTCGACACCACCGAGGAAACCTACAAGCTCCGCGAAGCCGAAGCCGACCTGGCCGAGGCCGAACAGCAGGTGGCTCAGGCCGAGAGCGAGGCCCGCGCCAAGCAGGAGGAACTCGACTACGAGATCATCAGCGCGCGCGCCGACCTGAAACAGGCCGAACTCGAGGTGCGGCGCAATCCGCTGTTGGCCGCCATCACCGCCAGGCAGAACCTCATGGATCTCGAAGCCGCCCGGAACAAGCTCGCCAAGCTTGAAGCTGACTACCCGCAGCGGAGAGCCGCTCTCAAAGCCGCCATCGCCATCCAGGACGCCGGCCGCGCCAAAGCCAAAGTCCAGTCCGAAACCGCGCGCAAGAACATCGAAATGATGACGCTCAAGGCGCCCGTCGACGGCTACCTCAACATCGAGCGCAACACTTCCACCAACTTCTACTATCCCGGCCTTGAGTTCCCCATGTACCAGGTGGGCGACCAGGTCCGCCCCGGTATGGCCGTCGCCCAAATCCCCGACCTCGCCAGCTACGAAGCTTCCGCCCAAATCAACGAGTACGACCGCGGCCACATCGCCTTGGGCCTCGACGCCGAACTCCGCATCGTCGCCCTCAAAGGCAAGCTCTTTCGCGGGAAGGTCAAAGACCTCGGCGGCACCACCGGGCCGCCCTGGAACCGCCGCTTTGAGTGCAAGCTGAACCTTCTCGATCCCACGCCCGAACTGCGCCCTGGCATGAGCGCCCGGCTCACCATAAAGACCGATACCATCCGAAACGCCCTCTGGATCCCCGCCCAGGCGCTCGAAGCGAGCGACGGCCGCACCTTCGTCTTCGTCAAGTCCGCCACGGGCTTCTCCACGCGCGACGTGAAACTGTTGCGCCGCGGCGAAAGCCAGGTGGTCATCGAGGGATTGATGGAAGGCGAGCTTGTCGCCATGGCGCGCCCCGGCCAGAAT
>JACADU010000343.1 GCA_013388415.1 Bryobacteraceae bacterium | reverse complement strand
CTTCGCGACTGCTGAAACGCCTTGCGGGAGTTCAGCGTTCCGTTGCCGGAATTGAGGTAAAGGCTTCGCCTCCGAAGCGGAGTCCGAGGACGCTGACGGCGCCGCTGGAGACGGTGAAATCGGCTGAGCCGCGCTGTCCTGCCACAGCCGGGATGTTGGCTCGCAGGTTAAAGGCGGTCTTGCCTCGAGCGGGCAGGTTCACGGTGGAGCTGCCGAGCGCCGCGCCCGAATTCGATTTGGCGGCAATGGAGACCGTCACGGGGCTGTCGGTCGGGTTGGCCAACGCGACGGCGGTAGTGAGTCCGGCGTCATCGAAAATCAGGGTTGAACGGGCGCTGGCCGAGCCGGCGAGGGGGACCACGGCTTCCTGGTCGGCGCGCCCGTTCACGCTCTGGCGGAAGACGCCATAGCCGAGGACTCCGGAGGGCAAGTCGATCCTCGCCCAACCCTGCTGGAGGGCGCCGGTATTGGGAGCCTCGACGAGCGAGACGCCGCCCGCGGCCACATTCACTGTTGTCGCCGTCCCACCCAGCGCCGGCACATTCAGGGGCGTGCCGTCATTGTTGAAGAAGCTGACGGTTACCGCAGCCGAGGATGTGCCGGTGTTGTGAAGATAGATGGCGGTGTAGAAGCCGGGAGAACCTCCGCCGAACACGAACTGCGAGAGGACGCGAGCGCCGGCGGCAGCCGGCCCGGATTCGAACGCCGGGATGGAGGTGAATGCCTCGCCGCCGAAGCGCAACCCGAGCACGCTCGCCGCGCCGCTGGAAACGCTGAACTCGGCGGAACCGCGATGACCGGCCACTCCGGAGATATTGCCGGCGAGATTGAACGCCGCTTTGCCGCGGGCGGGCAGATCAATGCTCGACGTCCCGAGGACCGTGCCGGAGTTGGACTTGGCCGTGGCTGAAACCGTGACGGCGCTCTCGGTCGGATTGGCGACCGCGACGGCTGTCGTCAAGCCCGCGTCATCGAAGATCAGGGTCGAGCGCGCGCTGTTGGATCCCGCAAAGGGAACCACCGCCTCCTGGTCAGCGCGGCCGGCGACGCTCTGGCGGAAGACTCCGTAGCCAATGACGCCGTCGGGCAGTTCGACCTTGGCCCAACCCTGCTGGAGCGGGCCGGAGTTTGGCGCCTCAATCAGCACGACTCCGCCCGCGGCCACGCTGGCCAGTGTCGTCGCGCCGCCGAGCGACGGAACGCTGAGTGGCGTGCCGTCGTTGTTGTAGAAACTGACATTGACGGCAGCCGGGGACGTGCCGGTGTTGTGCAAATAGATGCCCGTGTAGAAGCCGGGAGAACCGCCGCCGAAAACGAATTGGGAGAGGATTCTTGTGGTGGCCGCCGTGACCGAGCCAGAATCGACATCGAGCGAGTGGGTGTAGATCCGATCTCCGCTTCCGGACTGCCCGTCATTGTTGGCCGCGTTGCCAGCGACAAAGAAGGTCACGCTCTCGCCGGATTGAGGACCGGTCCACTCGACTTCCCAGGACGAGGAGCCGGAGGTTCCGCGCCGCGTGCCGGCGGAGGTGTGTGTCACGTACTGAATGTTGCCGCCACCAGTATTCAAACGGGTGTTTGTTGCATCGGTGATCGTGAAAGTACCCGCGGGGTTGTTGACATTTGACGTCGTGCGGGCGGTCAGGTTGAAACCCCACCGGGCGGCGGCTGGATCCTCCAGGGTCACACGCAAGCGGACCTTTCCTCCGGGCGCATAGTTGGCGGCGTCAACGAGCGCAACGCGAATCCTGCCGGGTCCGGTGTTCGGCGTGCCGCCGTGGCAATCCGTGCAGGTCCCCTCGCCCGGGACGCCGGCGCTGCCCACCGGCGCGCCTGTCGAATTTGCCGACGCAGTCCCAGAGATGACAAGCGCCGAGGCGGCGCACAAGATCAGTTTCTTCATTCAGTCGTCAACCCTCTGCTTTCTAGAAAGAACACCCGGAAGCGGGCGGGAGTTGCCCCAAAGAGGCGAATAGTTCTCTAGAGTCGCCCGGCGGCGCGAAAGTTTCGCGAGATTTGAGCCCCGGAGCCATGAATGGCGCTGCTGGTAGAGTAGAAGTGATGACCCTCGAAGAACTCGCCCGGGAATACTCCGAGCTCCGGCAGCAGACTGAAGCTGTGCGGAGCTATCTTTGACATTCCCTCCAAGCGAAAGAAATTCCAGGAAATAGAACAACTTATCTCCTCGCCGGACTTCTGGAACAGCCAGGAGCAAAACCAGAAGGTGATGCAGAAGCGGAAGCGGCTGGAGGAGTCCCTCAAGCAGGATGCCGCCGTTGGCGCCCTTGTTTCCGACATCGACACCCTCCTCGAATTGGGGCAGGAGGGCGAGGATGTCGCCGCCGAGGTTGCCCGAGAGATAGCCAAACTGCGAGAGACGGTCGACAAGCTTGAGACCAACATGCTGCTTTCGGGCGAGAACGACCATAACTCCGCCATCGTGACGATTCACCCCGGAGCCGGCGGGACCGAGAGCCAGGACTGGGCGGAAATGCTGATGCGGATGTATCTCCGGTGGGCGGAACGGAACGGGATGAGCGCCGAGGTCACCGATCTGCTTCCCGGAGAAGGCGCGGGGATCAAGAGCGCCACCATTGAGATCAACGGCGAGAACGCATTCGGATTGCTTCAGGGTGAAATCGGCGTGCACCGGCTGGTGCGCATTTCGCCGTTCGACGCCAATGCGCGGCGGCACACGTCGTTCGCCAGCGTCTTCGTCATCCCGCAGATCGACGACGACGTGAAGATCGACCTGAAACCGGAGGACATCAAGACCGATGTCTTCCGGGCTTCGGGCGCCGGAGGGCAGCATGTGAACCGGACCGAGTCGGCGGTGCGCATGACGCACCTGCCCACGGGCATCGTCGTGCAGTGCCAGAACGAGCGCTCACAGCACAAGAATCGCGCCTCGGCGATCAAGCAGCTCAAGGCGCGGCTGTGGGAATTCGAGATGGAGAAGCGGCGCGCGGAAGAAAAGAAGCTGGAGGATTCGAAAGCCGACATCAACTTCGGCAGCCAGATCCGCAGCTATGTTCTCGCGCCCTACAGGATGATCAAAGATCACCGCACGAAACTGCCCATCGGCGACGTGGACCGCGTGCTCGACGGCGACCTGGAGCAACTGATTCACGCCTATCTGGTCTGGAAGAAGACCGGGAAGACCTACGGCGACGGCAAGGACGACCTGCCGGAGTAAAAAGTGCCTGTCACATTTTTCGAGGAGGCTGCGGCGTTGATCCGCGCCGGGCGGCTGGTGGCTTTCCCGACGGAGACCGTCTATGGTCTTGGCGCCAACGCATTGGACCCGGCGGCGGTGCGGCGCATCTTCGAGGCCAAGGGGCGGCCGGCGACGAGCCCGTTGATTGTCCACGTGTCGTCAACGGAGATGGCGCGGAGATATGTCACGGCATGGCCCGAAACCGCGGAGCGGCTGGCAGCCCGGCATTGGCCCGGCCCGCTCACTCTGGTGCTGCCGAAGACGCGCGAGATCCCGGACGAAGTCACCGCGGGGCTGCCGACCGTGGGCATTCGGGCGCCGGCGCACCCGATCGCGCTGGAACTGATCGAGCGCGCCGGCGTGCCGATCGCCGCGCCGAGCGCGAACCGGTTCACTGAGCTGTCTCCAACGTGCGCGGAGCATGTGCGGAGGAGTCTGGGCGATCGCGTGGACCTGATTCTGGACGGCGGCTCGACGCCGGTCGGCATCGAATCCACGGTTCTCTCGCTGGCCGGGGAGCGGCCCGTGCTGCTCCGGCCGGGGATGGTCTCGCGGGGCGAGATCGAGGAGATCACGGGTGTTGTGGAGGTGCTGGTGACCGGAGGTCCGGGCGCCCATGCCGCCCCGGGGATGCATCAGAGGCATTACAGCCCGCGGACGCCTCTCCTGCTGGTTCGCGGGAGGCCGGACCGGCCGGGGCGCGGCGTCTACTTGAAGCATGGCGAAACGATGCCGGCAAACCCGCGCGATTACGCCGCTGCGTTGTACGCGACCCTGCACCGGCTCGACGCGGAGCAGCTTGACTGGATTGCCGTCGAGATCCCGCCGGATGGAGAGGCCTGGATGGGAATCCGGGACCGCCTGCGCCGCGCTGCTACACTCTGAGCAAACAGGCGAGCGTCGTGGACGCATTTCAAGTCATCCGGTTCCATGAACCCCTCCTGCCCAACGTGGTGGGGCACACGGCGGGGACGGTGATCTTCGCGATCTTCCTGGCCCTGTTATTGAGAGATCCCTCGAACCGCGGCATGGCTTCGCGGCGTCTCTCGCTGCTCGCCGCCACGACGGCGCTGGTGTGGAACGCCGGATCCCTGTGGTTGCTGACCATTCCGCCTGAGGCGCGAATTGCCGGCTGGCTCCTCACGGCGGTTTCCACCGCCGCGCTCAGCCTTCTGCCAGCCTTTCTGCTCGACCTTTCACTCGGCGGGAGCAAGCGCCGGATTGCGTATTTGGGTTATGGCCTGAGTCTCGTGGCCGTTGTTCTGCATTTCAGCGAGCCTGTCGTGGGCGGGACCGCGCTGCACCGGAACACGCTGGTTCTCACGGCCGGAGGATTCGCGCTGCTGGTCTTCTTCGGGAGCCTGCTGCCCTGGCGGGGAGTCTCGCGTTCGGCGGGCGCGATGGCGCTGTTCCTGTTTGCTCTTTCGTTCTCGCACTTCTCGCAGGCGGAGGCGCACGCCGGATGGCTGATCGAGGTGTTTGTGCACCACGCCGGCCTGCCGCTGGCGCTGTTTGTGCTGATGCAGGACTACCGCTTCGTGCTGCTGGACGCGTTCCTGCGCTTCCTGGCGAACATCCTTCTGGCCGCGGTGTTCGCGTGGGCGGGCCTGAAGGCGGCGGCGTGGGCGGGCTGGTTCGAATGGCGGGGCGCGGACCCGCGGACTGTTTCGATCGCGCTGATCTCGTCTGCGGCGGCGCTGGTGCTGTTCGCGATGACGCGCCAACGGCTTCAGTCGCTGTTGACGCGGCTCCTGTTCCGGCCGAGGCGCGCCGAAGACCTGCTCGCACGGCTCCGGGAGTGCGCCGCGGCGGATGAGACGGCCTACCTGCAATGGGCCGCGGAGGAGATCGCCCGCTTCTTCGACGCCAAGCCGGTCGAGCACGGCGCAGCGGAAGCGGAAATCACCGTGCCCATTCGCTTGTCGGACGGGGGAAACCACTCCTTCGGCTTGACCCGGCGCGCGGGCGGGCGGCGCTTCCTCAGCGAGGACCACGAGGTCCTCTCGGCGTTCGCCGCCGAGATCTCGGCTCGCATCGAGCGGTTCAGGGAGGACGAGTTGCGGCGATTGGCGGCCGACGCGGAGCTTCGGGCGCTGCAATCTCAGATCCACCCGCATTTCCTGTTCAATGCGCTCAACACGCTCTACGGGATCATCCCGCGAGAGGCCAAAGGCGCGCGAGAAACGGTCTTGAATCTCTCCGAACTCCTCCGCTACTTCCTGCGGACCGGAACGCAGACAATCCCCTTGGAGGAAGAGATGCGCATTATCCGCGCGTACCTGGCCATCGAAACGCTGCGGCTGGGCGAAAAGCTCGATGTCGAAATGGACCTTGATCCGGCGGTCTTGCAGGTCCGGATACCGGTTCTCAGCATTCAACCGCTGGTGGAGAATGCGATCAAGCACGGGATCGCGCCGAATCCGCAAGGAGGAAGGCTCTGCCTCGCCGCCCGCAGGCAGGGCGGCTGGCTCGATGTTCGCGTCGGGAACAGCGCGGCGGATTCGGCCGTCAATGCCGATACGGGCGCGGGCATCGGGCTCGAGAATGTCCGAAGGCGTCTCCGCCTTTGTTACGGCGACGGCGCGACCCTGGCGGTGGAACACGCGGGCGGCGCCACGGTCGCGACGCTGCGCGTTCCGCTGGAGGTGGCAAAGTGAAGGTCCTCATCGCCGACGATGAACCGGTGGCCCGCCAGGTGCTGGCTGAACTGCTTTCCGAGATTGAGGGCGTGACGATTGCCGGAGAGGCGGCCAGCGGCAAGGAAGCTGTCGAGAAGACCTCCGAGTTGAAGCCGGATGTGTTGTTGCTGGACCTTCAGATGCCCGGTCTGGACGGCCTTTCGGTGGCGCGCGCACTGCGCGGTTCGCCCCTGCCGCTGGTGGTGTACGTCACGGCTTATGAGCAGCATGCGCTGTCCGCATTCGAAACCGGGGCGGTGGACTACTTGCTGAAGCCGGTCAGGCGAGAACGGCTCCAGGCGGCTCTGGAAAAGGCAAGGCGGCAGCTTACGGGTCTCGAAAGAGCCGCCATGCCGGGACCGCCGCAGGAGGCGCCCAAACGCATTGTCGGCAGGATCGGCAGCGATTTGCACCTGATCGACCCCGCCGATGTCGTCGCCTTCCGCGCCGACGGCGACACGGTCGTGATCCTCACCCCGCAAGGCAAGTACTACTCCGATTACTCGCTGCGCCTACTTGAACAGAAGTTGCCGCCCGCCCGCTTTCGCCGGATCCACCGCTCCACCATCATCAACACAGACCACATCCGCAGGATCTCGCCGTTGACTTCGAAACGATTCCTGCTTCAGCTCACGGGCGGTCTGGAAGCAGTGGTCAGCAAGCGCCTGGCTGGCGTCATCCGCGAAGCCACGAAGTGGTGAGCGATTCGATAGAATCGCCGGGTGCACGATCACGCGACAAAGACCCGCTGGTGGATTCTGGCCCTCCTCTTCCTGATTACGACAAACAATTACCTGGACCGGATCGTCATCAACGTTCTCAGTCCGGTGATTCTGGAAGACCTGAAATTCGACAAGCAGCATTTCGGGTACGTCTCGGGAGCGTTTCAATTCACCTACGCGGTCGGCTTCCTGATCATGGGAAAGCTGATCGACCGCTATGGGACGCGCCTGGGATACGCGATTGCCATCACCTTCTGGAGCGTCTCGGCGGGATTGCACGCGCTCTCGCGGACATGGCTGGACCTCAGCTTCTGGCGCGGGATGCTCGGGCTCGGCGAATCGGGCAACTTCCCGGCGGCGATCAAGGCGGTGTCCGAATGGTTCCCGAAGAAGGACCGGGCCTTTGCCACCGGGATTTTCAACGCGGGCACGAACGTCGCCTCGATGGTCGGACCTCCGATGTTCGTCTGGATGAACGCCCATTTCGGCTGGCGGGCATGCTTCTACATCACGGCTTCAACCGGTTTGTTCTGCCTGGCTGCCTGGTGGTGGTTCTACCGCGTTCCGCACGAACACAGCCGGGTCAATGCCGCTGAGCTGGCAATCATTGAGGGCGACCCCGACGAGAAGGTGGGAGGGAAGGTGGGCTGGGGCGAGGCCCTCAAAATCAGGCAGACGTATGGCTTCGCGATCGCCAAGTTCCTCTCGGATCCCGTGTGGTGGTTCTACCTGACCTGGTTGGCCCTTTACTTCAAGGAGGCGCGCGGGTTGAGCCTGGAACAGATCGGCTGGGCATTGCCGGTCATCTACCTGATGGCGGATTTCGGCAGCGTCGCCGGCGGCTGGGTGTCCGGATTCCTGATGCGGCATGGCTGGCCGAACTCCAAGGCGCGCAAGGCGACCATGGGGTTCTTCGCCCTCTGCATGCCGATTGCCGCAACGGCTGTGCTCGTGCCGCAGACGTGGCTCGCCGTGGGGCTGATCAGCCTGGCGACAGCGGCTCATCAGGGGTGGTCGGCGAACCTCTACACGACCGTTTCCGACGTCTTCCCGAAGAGCGCGGTGGCGAGCGTCATCGGCATCGGCGGCTTCTTCGGCGGCATCGGAGGCGTCATCATCACGTCGCTGCTGCCGGGCTACATCATCACGCACTTCGGCTATGTCCCGATCTTCATCATGATGGGCGGCTTCCACATCCTGGCCTGGTTCTTCGTCCACTTCCTGATGGGGAGGATGCAGAAGTTGCGGGCGGCGTGAAATCTCGCCCGGCAGGAGGCTGTCACCCCTGGCGTTGCCCTGCATCCAATAGGACGGGAAAAGAGATCACACCATGCCGATGTATGAGTACCGCTGCGAGGAATGCGGGCGTCTTTACGAGCAACTACGACGTATGTCAGATGCTGATGCCGATCTTACGTGTCCACACTGCGGATCGACACAAGTAAAACGACAATGGTCGTCGTGCGCGATCAGCGGAGGCAGCAGCGCACAGGCGGGCGGCGGAAACTGTGGCGGCGGAGGCGGCTTTTCGTGAGCCCGCTAGCCTGACGGGCGGCCGGTCCGGTCCCCAGAATCAGCCTCGGAAGACAACTCGACATCCTTGGTCTCAGGCAGCAGGAACACGATTCCGGCGCCAAGGAGGAAAAAGCCTGCGTTCAGCCCTAAAGCGGCGCCCAAGCCGTGTCTATCTCCAAGCGCGCCAACGGCATAGGGGGCTAAGGCGCTCAGTCCCCGGCCGATGTTATAGACAAAGCCCTGCCCGGAGCCGCGGATGGCGGTAGGGTATAGCTCTGCAAGCATTGCTCCGAACAGGGAAAAGAAACCCGTCCCGAAGAAGCCCACCATCGGTCCGAGCAGGAGCAGCCAACGTTCGCCGTAGGTTGGAGCAAGCCCATACAGAGGAACGAGGGCGGCAGCCATGAGAACGTAGCCTGCGAAGGCGGGACGCCTGCCGAAGCGGTCGGCGAGGACGCCGAAGCCGAGGTAGCCAAAGAAGGCGCCAATCTGAACGGCGAACACAAAGCCGCTAGTTCTTACAATTGTCATACCAGCGCCGCCTTGCTCTCTTGGAGCGTTCAGGAAGCCGGGCAGCCAGGTGAACAGGCCCCAATAGGCGAACAGGACCGCCGTCGCCAGGGTGGTTGCGATGAGCGTGTTCCGGCCGTGAGGGGGCCGGAAGATGGCCCGCCATGGACTGCGCCGGGCTTCGCGATGCCGCCAAACCTCGGGTTCCTGGACTTTGCGGCGGATGAACACGGTCAGCAGAGCGGGCAGGACCCCGGCGAGGAACAGGGCGCGCCAACCGTAGTTGGGGAGGATGAAGGCGCTGAGCCCGGCTGCAGCCATATAGCCGAGGGCCCAGCCGGACTGCATGAAGCTGACGGCGCGGGCGCGCTGCGCGGCGGGCCAGGACTCGGCGACGAGAGTGGCGCCGGCGCTCCACTCGCCGCCGAGGCCCAAGCCGACCAGCGCACGCCAGAAGAGCAGGTCCCAAAGGCCGCGGGAGAAAGCGGTGCCGGCGGAAGCGAACGAGTACAGCAGGATGGTGTAGATGAGCATGCGGCGGCGGCCGATGCGGTCTGAGAGCGCCCCGGCCAGCACGCCGCCCGCGGATGAGGTAATGAGGGTGACGGAGCTGACGAGCCCGGCCTGAGCATTGGTCCAGCCGAATTCCGCCCGGAGAGTCTGAAGGGCGAAGACGTAGAGCAGGACGTCCATCGCGTCGAGCATGAAGCCGAGCATGGCCGCCCAGAGAGCGAGCCAGCGCTGGGAGGAAAAGGCTCCGTCGAAGAACCGCACGTTCCGGCCAGTCTAGCAGCCGGGAGCCGTCATTCGTAGCGCAGAGCCTCGATGGGGTCGAGGCGGGAAGCTTTCAAAGCGGGGACGAGCCCGGCGAGCAAGCCGACGAACATCAGCACGGCCATGGAGACGGCGACGGCGCCGGTGGAGAGGGCGAGATGGAGGTCGCCCGCTCCGGTGGTGTCTTTGAAAGCCGGGCCGAGGAAGGGCATGGAGCCGATAAACATTGTCAGGCCGTAGCCGGCGGCGACGCCGAGGGCGCCGCCCGCGGCGACGACGAGAAACGCCTCGACCAGAAACTGGCGCAGGATCATGCCGCGGCGTCCGCCGAGCGCCTGAATCATGCCGATTTCGCGTGTCCGGTCGATGACGCTGGCGAGCATGATGTTGGCCAGACCGACGCCGCCGATGGCCAGCGTCAACGCCCCGATGAAGCCAAGCAGAGCCTTCACCGCCAGGCTCATGCCGGTGATGATCGACATGAACTTGCTGAAGGCGAGGATCTCGACGGCCTTTTCGTCTGTTGGGGCGAAGCGGTGCAGTTCGGCGAGTTTCGCGCGAACCATGGCGATGGCGCGGTCGCGGGAATCGGGCGTCGCCGGCCGCCAGACGAGGAACCACGGGTACTTGATGTCGCCGAAGAGGCTGAAGGTGTCGTAGGGGATGAAGACGCACTGGTTGTCGCGCCGGTTATAGTTGGCGATTTGCAGCTTTGCGTCCATGACGCCGATGACGGTGAAGTGAATCCCGTTCATCACGAGTTCTTCGCCCACGGGCGGCATGCCGCCGTAGAGTTCCTTCGCCGCCTCCGCGCCAAGCACTGCGACACGGTGCTGCCGCTGCCGGTCCTCTTCGTTGATCCAGCGGCCATCGCTGATCTTGACGTTGCGGACCAGCGAGTACTCGGGCCACACGGCGCGGACAGTAATCTCTTTTTCGCGCCCGCGCACCTGTCCCTTCATTCCGTGTTTCATGATCTCCGGGCTGAGATACTCGACCAAGGGCACGCTCTCCTTGATCGCCGCGGCGTCGGCGAGCTCCAGCCGGATGCGCCTTCCGGCGCGGAGCCCGCCGGCTTGCGTGCTGGTCTGGCCGCCGATGGTCAGAACGAGATCCTGCCCGACCGCGGTGAACGCCTTGGTCAAAGCAGCTTCGAAACCGTTGCCGTACGACATGAGGATGACGAAGCATGCCACGCCCCATGCGAGGCTCATGGTGGTGAAGAGGGTGCGGCTGCGGTGGAACCTCAGCGCGGCCCAGGACTCGGTGAACGTGTAGCGCCAGGTCATCTGAAGCTCCTCAGCGCTCGAAGCGCAAGGCCTCGACCGGGGTCAGCGAAGCGGCGCGGCGCGCCGGCGGGAGCGCCGCGCAAACGGCCGTGAGGCCGAGCGCAAGCGTGGCGAAGACCATCGTCTTCCAGTGGATTGGCAACCCCGAGAACATGGCGGGCATCGGCAGCGAATTGACGAGCCCGGAAAGCGCGAGAACGAGCGCCAGTCCGCCCACGCCGGCCAGAATCGCCAGCAGCAGGCCTTCGAGGAAGAAGTCCGTGAGAATGCGCCGGCTGGTCGCGCCAAGCGCCTTCTTCAGGCCGATTTCGTGCGTGCGCTCCGCGACCGCCATCATCATCGTGTTCATGACTCCGACGCCGCCCAGCGAGAGCGTCACGAGCGCCACGACAGCGAGAAAGATCTCCGTGGCATTGAAGATCGAATCGAACATCTGAGCGCTTTCGACGGAATCGAACACGCGGAGCGCTCCCTTGTCCTGCGGCAGGAATCCGTGGACGCGGCCGAGCGCGGCTCTCACCTGAGCCTGAGCCTGTTCCCAGCGGCCGGTCGAGACAGGCCGGTAGAGGAATCCATTGAGCCTCCCTTCGGCGTAAACTTTGCGGTCCGGCGGCAAGTCGCGGAGCAGGGCGGTCTCAGGCACCAGGATCTTGTCGTTGTCCCACCCGTCATAGGAGGAGTTCTGCTCCTTTTCGCCCATCAGGCCGACCACCTCGTAGGGCAGGTTGTTGAGATAGATCCGCTCACCGAAGGGCCTGGGATTTTTCTCGAAAAGCTGCTTGCGGACGCTGGCGCCGAGCACGGCGACGCGGCGCGACTCCTTCACGTCGGCCGCGGAGATGTGTCTGCCGCTCTCGACAGGCAATGTGCGCAGCTTGAGGTAGTCCGGACTGACGCCGACAGTCAGGAAGCGGCCCGAATTCGTGGCGCTGCGCGCGGCCACGTTGTAGTTCTTGAACTCGGGCGCGACGACCTCGACATCGGGGCAGTTCGCCCGGATGAGATCGAGGTCCGCCTGCCGCAGCCTGACGAACCGTCCGGCGCGCTGGCCGCCGGCTTGTTCCTCGGTGACGCCTCCGAAGACGAAGACGATGTTATCGCCGATCTGTTTCATGTTCTTGCGCTGGCCCTGCCGGAAGCCGTCGGAGAGAGCGGACATGAGGACCAGGCTGGCGATGCCCCAGGCGATGCCGAATAGCGTGAGAAAGCTGCGGAGTTTGTTCCTACGAAGATTCCCGAGGGTTTGAACGGCCAGGTCGGCCAGATGCTCAAGACCACTCATGCGGCGGCGGGAGCGCCGGACCGGGACCGGGCGAGGCAGCCCCGTTTCGAGTTGCGCGACGACTTCATTCTCGAGGAGGGCGCTCATGGATCGGGCTCCAAGTCACTAGGACGAACCAGGGGCCAGCGTTGTTCCGTCATGTTTGCGAGAATCTGCCCAAGGGAGACAGCGATGTCCAAGGCTGGGCTGGTGTTCGACGAGCGTGTGATTCTGCACGACCCGGGAGACGGGCACCCGGAGTCGCCGGAGCGGGTGCGGGTCTTGCGGCGCGTTTTTCAGGACGCATCCATCAAGGACCGGTTGCCGCGAATTCACTCGCGGATGGCAACCGGCGATGATTTGCGCCAGGTTCACACCAAACACTACATGGATGTCGTGCGCCACGACCTGCATCGCAAGTCAAGGACGCTCAGCACGGGCGACACGGGCTTGAACGAGCACTCTGAGACCAGCGCGCTGGCGGCGGCGGGCGCGACCCTGGCCGCGGTAGACGCTGTGTTCCAGACGCCGCTGAAGCGCGCATTTGCCGCGGTGAGGCCCCCGGGGCATCATGCGACGGCGTCGCGCGGCATGGGCTTTTGCATTTTCAACAACGCCGCGCTCGCCGCCCGCTACGCGCGGAAAGCGCATGGCGTGGACCGTGTCCTGATCGCCGATTGGGACGTGCATCATGGCAACGGCACGCAGGACATTTTCTATGCGGATCCCGCCGTTTTCTTCTTCAGCACCCACCAGTGGCCGTGGTATCCGGGGACAGGCGCGCCGGACGAGACCGGCGAGGGCGCAGGCAAGGGCCTGACGATGAACTGCCCGTTTCCCGCGGGGTCCGGCCGGGCCGAGATTCTCGGCGCATTCCGCAAGAAGCTCATGCCGGCCATGGACGATTTCAAGCCCGGGCTGGTGATCGTCTCCGCGGGGTTTGACTCGCGCCGCGGCGACCCTCTGGGCAAGTTCACGCTGACGGACGGGGATTTCAGAGAGCTGACCGAATTGATGCTGGAAATCGCCGGCAAGCACGCGGGCGGCAGGCTCGTCAGCGTGCTGGAGGGCGGATACTCAATGGAGGGCCTCGCCCGGGCGGTGAAGGCGCATGTACAAACGTTGATGGAGGCGTAAGCGATGATAACCAGGCGCGAACTGGCCGCCGGATTTGGCGCAATGGCCTTAGCGGACGCGAAGCGTCCGAACATCCTCTGGCTCACCTGCGAGGACACCGGGCCGCAGCTTGGATTCTGTGGCGACGCGCAAGCGCGAACGCCGAATCTCGACAAGCTCGCGGCGAAGGGCGCCGTTTATAGAAATGCCTGGTCGAACGCGCCGGTCTGCGCGCCGGCGAGGACGGCGATCATCACCGGCATCTATCCGCCGTCGGCGGGCGCCGAACACATGCGCAGCCTGGTGAAGCTGCCGGATGGGATGAAGCTGTTCCCCGGTTATCTGCGCGAGGCGGGTTACTATACCTCGAACAACGTCAAGGAAGACTACAATGTCGAGAAGCCGGAAGGCACGTGGGACGACTCGAGCCTCAAGGCTCACTGGCGAAATCGCGCGCCCGGCCAGCCGTTCTTTTCGGTCTTCAACTTCACTTCCACACACGAGAGCCAGATTCACCGTAGACCGCACACTCTGGTCCACGACCCGGCGCGGATTCGCGTCCCCGCCTACCACCCGGACTGCCCCGAGGTGAGAAGAGACTGGGCGCAGTACTACGACAACCTGACGACCATGGACGCCCAGGCGGGCAAAGTGCTTGCCGAGCTTGAGTCCGACGGACTCGCCGAAGACACCATCGTGATCTTCTTCGGCGATCACGGGCCCGGGCTCCCGCGCTGCAAGCGATTTCCCTACAATTCCGGCCTGAACGTTTCAATCGTGGCGGTCATCCCGGAGAAATGGCGGCATCTGGCGCCGAAAGACTGGCGCCCCGGGTCGATGAACGGCCGGCTTGTGGCCTTCGTGGACCTGGCGCCGACAATGCTGAGTCTGGCGGGGATCAAACCCCCGGCATGGTACCAGGGGCAGGCTTTCCTCGGAAGGTTCGAGGGGGCGCGAAACCGGTATCTGCATGGATTCCGCGGGCGGATGGATGAACGCTACGACCTCATGCGTTCCGTGCGCGACGAGCGGTTCGTTTACATCCGCAACTACATGCCTCACCGGGTGTACGGGCAGTATGTCTCCACGATGTTCAACATGCCGGCGACACAGGCGTGGAAGCGGCTGTTTGACGAGGGAAAGCTGACGCCGGAATTGCAGGCGTTCTGGAAGGAGAAGCCTCCGGAGGAGTTGTATGACCTGGCGGCAGACCCGGACGAGGTGAACAACCTCGCGGCGTCGCCTGCGCACCGGGAGACGCTCGAGCGCCTGCGCGGCGCGCACAGGCAGCACACGCTGAGAATCCGGGACGCGGGACTGCTCGGAGAGCATGAAGCCTGGGAGCGGGCTGGCAACGGCAAACCCTGGGAGATGGCTCACGATCCTGGAAGGTACGCGGTGGAGCGCGTGCTCGAAGCCGCGCTGCTGGCGGCGCGGCGCGAGATGGGGGATGTGAAGCGCCTGGAGAAAGGGTTGAGCGACGCGGATTCCGGCGTCCGGTACTGGTCGGCGATGGGCTTGCTGATTCGCGGGACCCAGGCGGTCAGAGAGACCGCTCCTGCCTTGCGGCGGGTGCTGGACGGCGCGTCAGCGAACGCCGCCATCGCCGCCGCGGAGGCTCTTGCCCGCTACGGGGGTGAAACCGAACGCGCCGCCGCGCTCGAGACTCTCGCCAAATGGGCGGACCCCGCCAAGGGAAGCGCCTTCGCGGCGATGGCGGCTCTGAACGCGCTGGAAGAAGCCGGCGCCGCCGCCCGTCCCTTGGCGCAGAGGCTGAGAGGATTGCCGGTCAAAGACGGGAAACTGCCTCAGCGGGCGGTGGGCAATTATCTGGAACGGCTCCACGCGAAGCTCCAAAAGACCCTCTCGGGTTGAACCGCGGCCCCGCGAAAGAAATCCGGCCGGCCGCTTGCGAGTGCGG
>JACADU010000370.1 GCA_013388415.1 Bryobacteraceae bacterium | reverse complement strand
GGGCAGATCCACGACGGCGCTGAACTTGAAGTTATGGGTGACGTCAAACGCGCCAATCGACTTTTCGAGACCGCGGTTGAAGTGGTCCATCGCGAAGCCGTAGGAGTCCGACCAGTAGCTGTCGGCGTCGGTCAGGAGTTTCGAGAAGACATAGGAGCCGAGAAACTGAACGCCGCTGGAGTAACGCTTTTCGAGCCGGAGCATCATCGAGTGATAGGTGGAGTGGCCGCTGTGGTCGCCGCCGCCGGAACGAGTGTCGATGTTCTGAAACTGGGGGTATGGCCGCAAAGCCTGCCGGACGGTGGCGCCGCTGCCCCAGAGCTGGCTGAAACTCGGGAAGGGGGGCCGGAATCCCGCAGCGACGGCCGCGGGCGAAGTGATATTGGAGTTCAGCAGCGTTGCGCCGTACTGCGTGAGTAAGGAGGGATGCAGCGCGTTATAGGAGAGCAAACCCGCCTGGAGTCTGCTACCCAGGCTTGCGTTGTAGGCGATTTCGGCGATGGTGGTCGTCGTGATCTGGCGCTGGATGGAGAGGTTGAACGTCTGATACGCGGGAGGGCGAGTCGCTTCACGCCCTTGCCACCAAGGCATCGCGCGGCCATTGCCGAAGCTGGGATCGACGAAGGGCGGCGCCTGCCAGAAGGGCTGCCCGTTCTTGACCAGAAACCGCGGCTGACGCCCTTGCGTGGAGTCCGTCTGAGTGTCGGTCAGGGTGAAGCCCAGGCTGTGGGTTGAGCCGGTGACAGTGGTGATGTTGCCGTAGCTGAGCCCGTAGGAGAGCCGGAAGACCGTTTTCTGCTTGAAGGTGTAAGCGAGGCCGAAGCGCGGGCCGAAGGCCTTATAGTAGCTGTCGGCGAGGGTCCGGGTTCCTTCGCAGCCATTGCACGAGCCGGCGTAGATGAGCGCCCCGGGCAAACCGCCGGCGCCGGGGTTCGGCCGGCCGGGGGCGAAGTCGCTCCAGTTGTCGTTTTCGCCGGCCGGCGGCAGCGTGGTTTCCCAGCGCAGGCCGAGGTTGATCATCAGGTTGGGCCGCAGTCTCCAGTCGTCCTGGAAGAAGCCTGCGTAGGAAGGCCATTGCTGGCCGATGTATCGAATCGTGTCGATCGAGCCAGAGTTGGCGTAGCCGAGCAGCATGGAAGCGATGGGACTGCCGCCTGCGGTGGCGAAGTTGGTGTCGCCGGGCCGGCCGGTGTGCTTGAAGTCGAAACCGATGCAGCCGGAGACGCACTGGCGGCCGAAACCGTTGTAGTACTGATATTGCGCCTGGCCGCCCATTTTGAGAGTGTGCTTGCCCCTGACTACGGTCAGGTCGTCGGCGAACATCTTGATGAAATTCTCGCTGCCGTTGTTCGCGCGGCCGCCCCATTGCGAGTAGCCGTTCGAGAAGTTGAAGTTCACCAGGTTCTGGTCGCAGTCCGGAACATTGACGATGCAGATCTTGTCCTTCCAGTGAATCCCGCTGCGGACCGTCGCTTGAGGCGGGTCGTGGTTTTCCTTCCAGTTGTTGCCGCCTCCGTAGAAGTGGTTGAAGACCGTTGGAGAAAAGGTGTAGTCCCAACTTCCGCGGAAGACGTCGGAGTTGCGGGTGGTGTCGTTGTAGTTGACGTAATTGCCTGGCAAATCGGCGACGCCGAACGCGCCTGGCTTCTGGCTGGAACGGTTGTATCCCCAATAGCCGGAGATTCTGCTCTTCTCGCTGAAGATGTGATCGCCCTTGACGCTGATCTTCGTGTTCGGCCGAATCTCAGTGCCCTGCGTAACAAGGTAGTTGTTTGTCACGTAGTTGACCGACCCCGGCGCGGCGCCGTTGTTGGTGAGAGGAACAGGTCCCTCGCGGAACGCCGCCAACGCCTTGACAATTGTCGGGTCGAACAAACTCTTGGGGATCTGGTTGTTCGGGAACACCTGCCGGGTGACCGTGCCGTTCGGATCTGTCACCTGCGTGGTGGGGTCGTAGATGGGAATCATCTGGCCTTGCGCGTTGACCCAATTGCGGAAGTCGCCGTCATACATCTCGGCGGTTGGAACGGTTCTGGTGACGCCGTTGGCGCCGTCCCGGTTCCGGAAGGCCTCGTAGCTGAAGAAGTAGAAAGTGCGATTCTTGCCGTTGTAGATCTTCGGCAGCCAGACCGGTCCGCCGGCCGATCCTCCGAAATCATGCTGCTTGTAGATGGGCCGCCGGATGCCGCGGCCGTTGTTGAAGAAGTTGTTGGCGTCGAACCACTCATTGCGGATGAAGTCGTACGCCGTTCCGTGCAGATCGTTGGTGCCTGACTTGGAGGCGAAGCTCATGATGCCGCCGGAGGCTTGCCCGTACTCGGCCTTAAAGCCGTTGGTGTCGACGGTGAACTCGGTAACCGCCTCAACGGAAGGGGCGTTCACGGCGACCCAGCTCTGTTGCAGCGCCCGGGAGGTGTTGGCGGAAACCCCGTCGAGGTTTGTGCCGTAGCCCGCGGCCTGTCCTCCACCGAGAATAAAGCCGTTGTCTCCGCCGACATTCTTGGCCTCGGGCGTCAGCGCGGCGAGGTTGAAGGGACTGCGCATCCCGCCGCCGACAACCAGAGGCAATTCGTCGACCAGTTTGTTGGTCACCGTCACACTGGTTTTGGCGTTTTCGGTGGAAAGAGAGAGCGCGCTCGCCGAGACCTCGACGGCTTGGACGGCTGCGCCGACTTCCAAGGTGGCGTCGGCTCGCACCGTCGCCGAGGCGTTCAGCTCGAGGCCAGTGAGACTGGCCGGACGGAATCCTTCTTTCTCGACACGAACCGTGTAAATCCCGGGCGGGAGCTGCGGAACGGTATAGTCGCCGGCGTCGTTGGTTGGGAGCTTCATGGTGGCGCCGGTCAGCGTATTCGTGAGCGTGACGAGGGCGCCTGGAACAACGGCTCCGGAAGCATCCTGAACCGTGCCAGTAATGGTTCCTCTATCCGATTGGGCGTGAAGACGGGCCGCCGCTCCAACCAGGAGGATAGCGGCAAACATGGCTGTGTAGCAGGCTAATTTCATGGCAGGACCCTCAATCCCCGTATTCCCGTCCAGTGAGCTCAGGGCCCGACAGTCCGGGCGTCAAATGGTTGGGGCGATTTTATCACAATGGGGCTTGGAGTCAACGAAAAAGTCGTTTCCAATGAACGGGTTTCACTGGGTTGGAGGAGGGAGGTCCATTTTCCGTTTGTCCGCCATGGTGAAACTTGTCGAGATGAAACGTCTGGAGCTGCGGGTGAGCTCTGTTGGCGGTTTGAGCTCGGCGGCGCGCGAAAAAGCCGCCTTAGCCTCGGCGCGGCGCCCGGTCAAATCGAGACACTGTCCCAACCGCACCCATGCCAGTTGAACCGAGTTGGGGTCGAGCAGCTCCGCGCCCGCAGTGGCCGACTTCAAGTGAGGAATCGCCTGAGCGGGCTTCTCGTACCAGAAAAGCACGTTGCCGCGCGCCAACTCAATCCGTTCGTTGGGCACGCGGCGGAAGCCGGAGGCTCCGGATTTCTTCAGTTCAACCAGCCGGTCGAGCGCCGCGAGCGACTGTTCCAAGTCGCCGAGGTCGGCGTACATCTGGCTCAACTCGAACTGTACCAAGTAGTTGCGCGGGTACCGGCGGCGCAGGTCCTCGAGAATGGGGATCACTTCGCGCGGTCTTCGTTCGCGCCGGAGGATGGCCCCAAGAAGGATCGCCGCATCGATCTTATTCTCGTCTCCCTTGGCGGCGACAAGGCGGAGCGTCTCCATGCCCGCTTCCCGGTTGCCGCGAAAGCCCGCGAGGAAGCCGAGCACCTTGTAAGCGAGAGGAAGCGATCCAACGATGTAGTCGTGGACGCCTTGCAGCATCCGGGCGTCGATGTTGCCGGGTTGGAGCTCGACAACCCGGTTGTGCGCCTTCCGGGCATTGGTGATATCCCTCAACGCGTCCATCCACGACTTCCTGACCAGGAAACGCCAAGTGCCACGGAGACCGAGCGCCACGCCCTGCGCGTAGAGCGCCTCCGGGTCGTTGGGATTCGATTTGAGCTTTTGGTCCGCCAACCGGAGAGCGGTGTCGATTTGTTCATGGAACAGCGCATCCTCTCCGGCTTTGGGTTCCATCCGCGGCCGGCGCAGGAAGGAGTTGGCTCCGGTGACCATCTCGCTTTCGAGCGCCCCGGCGCGCTCCATGACGAGGAACAGGACGGCTTGAGCGAGGTGGGTGCGGCGCCGCGGGTCATTGGGGGCAGCCTCGACGGCTCTGCGGAAGGCATCGACCGCCTCGGGGTATTCGACGTTGTAGAAGTGGTCGAATCCCTTGGCCACCAACGCATCCTGAGGCGGAGCCAGCAGCAGGAAGGCCAGGGGAATGATCATTTTGGGTTTGTTTCGTCCAATTGGGCAAGCGCCCAGGAGGCGTGTTCGCGAACCGCCGCATCTTCATGGTTCTGAAGATTCTTTAAGGCCGTTTGATATCTGGGGTCGCGGGAGTTCCCTATCGCCGTACAGACGTTGCGCAGCATGCCCTCATATTTCATTCTCCACAATGGGGTCTTCCGGAAGCGCTCGCGGAACTGTTCGGGCGTCAACGCGGCGAGCTCGCCGAGGGTCGGACAGGGTTGGCGCTGCTGAAAGCCCGGCTCGGAGGATTCGGGCGCGCGCCGGTTCCAAGGGCAGACCTCCTGGCAGATATCGCAGCCGAAGATCCACGAGCCGCCCGCAGCCCGGTGCTGCTCGGGCAAGACGCCCCGTTGCTCAATCGTCCACGTGGAGATGCAGAGGCGGGCGTCAAGCTGCCACCCACGCCCGGTGGGCGCGGGGACCAGAGCGCCCGTAGGACAAGCGTCGATGCACCGGCGGCAGGAGCCGCACCGGTCGGGCGGCGGGAAGTCTGGCGCTAACTCGATCGAGATCAGGATCTCACCCAGGAAATACCAGGAGCCTCGTGGCTCGTTGATCAGGCAGGTGTTTTTGCCAATCCATCCAAGCCCCGCCAGATTGGCGTAGGCTCGCTCGAGCAGGGGCGAGGTGTCGACGCACGTTTTCGCCTGGAAATCCCCCCATCGATCGCGGAGGCGGAGCAGCAGGACCTCGAGCCGTTCTCTCAGCAGGTCGTGGTAGTCGATGGCGCCCCAGGCATAGCGTGAAACGCCGTTGGAGGGATCTCCGCTCGTGTTGTAGAGTTTACCCAGGCAGAGCACGGATCGCGCTGAGGGGAGCAGCTCGATGGCAGAGCGGCGCAGCGACGCTCGGCGGCCCGCCAGATACTCCATCGGCCCGTGCATTCCGTCTGCAACCCATTGATTATAAGCTGGATACGAAGGGACGTCGATGACCGGCGCCACTCCGGCCAGCTCAAAGCCAGCTTCGGCGGCGAGTTGTTTGAACTCCGTCTTTCGATCATGGACTAAACCGTTCAATGCCAAGAATCTCCGTTCAGATGGACAGAGTTACATTTCAACGATTTCATCTGGAGGCCGGCGAGCGCCCTATCTACACTGTAACGGACGGGAGTGTTTCCCCTCGAAGAGGATTAGGAGCTTCATCTGAACCATGGCTAAGCCTGTCAAGTACGTAGAGAAAGTCGCCAGCATCGCGGCCAATGCCGCCTGGCACGTCTTCGACACCTTGAACCAGATCAATCAAAACCCGGGTTTCACGCCCAAGTGGTCGGACAAACCGCTCCTGAAGAGCTACGAGAAGATGAAGCCGAAGCTGGGCTGGCCCCGGACGACGGATTCGCTCTGCCCCCGCTGCATTCCCGAAATCCGCCAGGAGATTCTGGACGGCAAGAAGGATGTCAGCATTCTGGTCAACGAGCGCCCGGGCGAGATCAAGGCTCAGATCATCGAGCGCGACGGGAAGATCCTGATGGTGAAGGAGTGCCCCATCCACGGCAAGTTCGAGGATGTGATGGCGATCGACACGGCCTTCTTCAAGCACCTGGAAGAGGTGTTCCCGGGACGCGACATCCGGGCGCACAACGACAAGGACCTGCACAAGCACGGCTCGTCCACGATTACGCACGGCCGGGGCGCGGTGCTCACGATCGACCTGACCAACCGCTGCAACATGATGTGCGACCCGTGCTTCATGGACGCC
>JACADU010000299.1 GCA_013388415.1 Bryobacteraceae bacterium | reverse complement strand
GCGGCAGCGGCGTGACCGTCGTCCACAGGCTCAAGAACACCGGCGTCATGCCGCTGGAGTTCGCCGCCTGGGCTCTCTCGATGATGGCGCCCGGCGGCGTCGGCGTCACCGGCTTCCCGCCGCGCGGCACCCACCCCGAGATGTTGCAGCCGACCAATCCGCTGGTGATGTGGGCCTTCACAGACCTCAGCGACCCGCGCTGGAAGTTCCTCAAGAAATACCTGATTCTCCGGCAGGACCCCGCCAATCCCTCGCCGCAGAAACTTGGCCTGCACAACCCCAAGACCTGGGGCGCCTACTTCCTCGGCAACGACGTCTTCATCAAGCAGTACACGCCGGGCGCCGTCAGCGACCATCCCGACTTCGGCACTTCCTACCAGACCTTCACAAACGCCGATTTCCTGGAGATCGAAACCATGGGACCGATGACCAAAGTCGCCGGCGGCGGGACGCTTGAGCACGTCGAGCGCTGGAGCGCTCACAAGAACGCGAAACCCCAAGCGTGGACCGACGAAGCTCTGGACAAAGTCCTGCTCGGCAAGATCCATCAATGAGGGCTGTCACTCTTCGTAGTCGTCGCTGACGAAGGTCATGTCGTAGGCTCGGTCGAGGATTTCGGCGGTCAACTTGTACTCGCGGCGCTCGAAACGGATCAGGTCGATGGCGTGGTCGATCACGTCCCGCGCCTGGCAGCGCCGGAAGATCTTCTTCACGCGGAAATACCGCTTGTCGAGGTAGGCTTCCAGCGCAGCCTCGTCGCAAGGAATCTGTTTCGACGCGCAGTAACGGCGGAAGATCGTGATGAACTCCTGCGCCTCCGGCGAGCGGACGAACATCTTGTACTGGATGCGGCGGAGAAATGCCTCGTCGCCGAGTTGCTGCGGCCGCAGGTTCGTCGAAAACACCAGGAAACACTCGAACGGGACCTGCGCCTTGCCCCCGGTGAGGAAGGTCAGGAAGTCGATGCGGCGCTCCATCGGAACGATCCACCGGTTCAGCACTTCTCCAGGCGTCACCTTCTGCCGTCCAAAGTCGTCGATGAGGTAAATGCCGTTGTTGGCCTTCAACTGAAATGGGGCGTCGTAGACTTTCGACGCCGGATTGTAGCTCAGGTCGAGCATTTCCAGAGTCAGTTCGCCGCCCGACATGATGAACGGCCGGCGCGCCTTGAACCAGCGCCCGTCGAACTCCCTCTCGTGGTGAAACGCCGTGATGGCGGGCTCGTCCTCATCCAGCCGCTGGTGGTAAATCGGGTCGTACATCTGGATGATCTGGCCCTGAAACTCGATGGCGAACGGGATATAAACCGGCTCGCTTTCCACGTTAAAAAGCCCTTCCGCCAGGAAGGTTTTGCCGTTGCCCGGCTGGCCGTAGATGAGGAACGACTTGCCCGCGTTCACGGCCGGCCCCAACTGGCTGAGCGTCTCATCGCTGATGACCATGTGCTTGAGCGCCGCGCGCAGCATGTCCGGCGTCAGCCAGTCAGGCTTGTGGCGCTGCATTTTGACGCCGACCGTGTACTGGTCCAGCGGGACGGGCACGCGGCCAACGTAGGCGTTGGCCTCGATGTATTGGATGGCAAGCTGGCGCCCGGTTTCCGACAATGTGAACGACGCGGAGATGTCGCCCATCCCCAGGCTGACCCTGACGCTCACCTGATGCTGCCGCTTCATGTTCTCGAGCAGCGGGCCAATGACGCTGAAATTCAGCCCGAGGGCGATCGCCAGCTCCCGTCCCGTGGCTTCCGTCCTGAAATAAAGCAGCTTGAGAATGATCTGCTCGACCAGCGAGACGGGAACGCCAAGGTCTTCTAATGACTCCGGAATCGGGGGAACAAACTTGAGATCTTCCTGTTCGGCGGCAAGAGCGAGGACCGTCTCGGCATTCATATACAACAGAATCGGCGGAATCCCTGCCCGGTCCTATTCGGGAATGCCATAGAAACCGCGGATGGAAGGCCCTAGAGAATCGAAAGTCCCTGCCGCCTCTCGCCCAGCAGGTTGAGCACGCGCCTCAAACAGAGCTCGGCGAGCAGGACCAGAAAGCCGCCCGAGACCGCCAGGACGGCAGCCAGTTGGCCGTTGCGCCGCGTGATGCGGCTCAGGGATGCCCTCCACGGATCGGGGCTGACGAAATAGGCCAGGACGATCAGCGCCAGCAGAAACGTGAGGCCCATGCGCAGCAGGTCGCGCGTGCCCTTGACAGTCTGCACGTTCAGTCCGATGAGCGCTCCCAACATCGCGGTGAGCCAGGCGAGTCCGCAGTTCAAGGTGGCCAGCCCGGCAAGGACGGCGGGCGGCGGCAGGTCCGCCGCCGGCCGGACGCTGCGCAGCGACGCGAGAGAGAGGGCCATGAGCGCCCCCCAGCCCAACAGACCCACGAGCCAGGGAATGCGGGCGCGCCAGAGAATCTCGCGCCGGTCGCCCTCAGCCGCTCCGTTCGAGATCGCCTGCGCCACCTCTTTGGGACCGAAGGCATAGGCGGCGGAGTTCGCGGTCAGCAGATAGGTGAAGGCCGAAAAGACGATCAGCAGCAGGTTGTCGTAGTAAGGAAACTTGAGCGGCAAGGCGAGCAAGCCACAGGCCATCAGCGCGAAAGTGGCCACTCCGGGCCAGCCTCCGAACGCGTTCATCCAGCTCATTCGGCGGGCCTCACGTCCTTCAGAGTCAGCGACCACGGCGGAAAGCCCCGCCGGGCGCTGTAAGGATCATCGTCGATTGACACCGCCGCGTCAACGCGCGTTCCCGGCGTCAATTCGCCCGCCCGCGAGGCGAACTTCCAGGCCTTGACGCTGGTGGTCCTCGCCCCGCGCCCCAACCTGACCCTGAGATGTTCCTGCTCCCGGCCGAAGACCTCGGGCGCGCCGCGGACCTCCATGTCCCGCATCAGGAACACAGGCGCGCGGTTGCCGAGGCCGAACGGCGCAAGGTGCAGGACATCGGAGGCCGCATCATCGGTGAGTTCCTCAATGTCAAGTTGCGCGTCCAGGACCAGTTCCGGCGTCAGATCGCCTCCGCCCAGCATCCGGCGCGCCTGATCGGCGAACCGGAGGATCAGATCCGGCACGCGTTCCTCCTCCAGCGTGACGCCCACGGCCTGCTTGTGCCCTCCGAAGCGGATGAACAGATCCGGCATGGCCTCCAGGGCCTCCAGCAGGTGGAAGCCGCCGATGGAGCGCCCCGACCCCTGGACCAGTCCGGTGTTTTCATCCCGCCCCAGCACAATCGCCGGGCGGTTGTAGAGCTCGACGAGGCGGTTGGCGACGATGCCGACCACGCCGCGGTGCCAGTCGGGCGAGTAGAAGACCAGCCCCGCCAAATCGGGGTCCGGGCGGCCCTCCGCCCCGAAGCGTTCCTGAACCTGTTTCACGATGAACTCGCAGGCCCGCTGGCGGTCCTGATTCAGAAGGTCGAGCCGCTGCGCGATCGCGCGGGCGCGGCGCTCGTCCTGTGTGAGAAGCATCTCGACGACTTCTCCCGCGTGGTCCATGCGGCCGGCGGCGTTGATGCGCGGGGCGATCCGGAAGCCGACGTCGCCGGCGCTGAGCGGGGCGCCCGGCTCCAGTCCCGATGCCTCCAGCAGCGCGCGCAGCCCGTGGTTGCGCGTCTTGGCCAGGCCGTCGAGCCCGCGTTTGACGAGAACGCGGTTCTCGCCCACAAGTTGCACGACGTCGGCGACCGTGGCGATGGCCGCCATCACCAGGAAGGAATCCGAGAAGCGCACAATGCGGTCGGGCGGCCAGTTTTCGCTGTCCATCAGCGCCTGCGCCAGTTTGAACGTGACGCCCGCCCCGCACAGGCTCTTGTTCGGATAGGGACAACCCGGCTGGTTCGGATTCAGAATGGCCGTGGCGGGCGGCAGTTCGGCTTCCGGCAGGTGATGATCGGTGACGACGACATCGACTCCCGCGTTGCGCGCCGCCCTCACCGCTTCCAGCGCGCGGATGCCCGTGTCGACGCTGATAATCAGCGAGACCCCTTCGGCCGCGGCGCGCTCCACGGCTTCGGCCTGCATGCCGTAGCCCTCTTTCAGCCGGTCGGGCACGAGATAGCCGGCCGTGTGGCCGAGCAGTTCGAGCATCTTCAGCATGATGACGATGCTCGCCACGCCGTCGACGTCGTAGTCGCCGTAGAGGAGGATCTTTTCCCTCCGTGCCACCGCGCGCCTGATTCGCTCGACCGCCTGTTCCATGCCCAGCATCGTGAACGGGTCCGGCAGATCGGTCAGGCGGGGATGCAGAAAGCGCTCGGCTTCAGCCTGCGTGGCGTAGCCCCGAGCCAGCAACACGCGCGCCACCGGCAGCGACAGGCCGCACGCCGCGGCGAGGCGGCTGGCGGATGCCTCGCTTGTCTCAGCCAGTTTCCAGCGCGCCGCGGCGATCATCCGGCTTCAGTTGTTCGAGTAGAAACCACCGTAACCCCCCTCGCCGCCGCCTTCGGGGCTCGATTCCTCGAGTTCATCCAGAATCTCATGCCACTCCTCATACCACTCGGTCTGGACCTCGAACAGGTAGACACGGTTTTCGAAGTCAAAGCTCATCTCGATGGCGCAGGTGAACCCCTCGTAGATCGCCAGCTCCTCGATGCGCCGCTCGAGCGTCCGCTTCTCCTCGCGGGAAAGGTCGCTCTGCTCCAGCAATTCGAGAGCCTCTTCACGGTGATGAGAGCGGAAATCCCGGGCGTGAAAGTGAATCAACCGGATCCCGAGCTTCAGCGCGCAATCCAGAAACGCTTTGTAGTCGGGGTTGCGCTGGGCGTCCCAGAGGATGAATTCGCGCTCTTCGTGGCCCCGGCTCAGGCAGTGGAACACCACAAAGTGCTCCGACTCCAGGTAGTGCAAGATCTCTTCGTGAAGTGAATCCAGATTGGGTCGCATGGCGCCCGTCTTCTCCTTGCCGCGCAATTAGCGCTCGGCCATCACCAGGATTTCATCCGGGGCGGCGACTTCGCGAGCCGAAGGCGTAACGATGGTCTTGGGGCCGATGAAGATTTTACGTTTCTGCGCGATGGCTTGGCGCACGTCGGCCTCGCACACAAAGTCGACGATCTCGACCTTGGGCGCGGGGATGGAGGCCGGCGGAGGTTCCGGCCGGGCGGCCGGAGCCTCGGCGGCCGGCTTCGATGGAATCGAACAGGCGCATGGCGCCGGAGCCGCCGGCTTGGCCGGTGCGGCGCTCCTGCGGGAGATAAAGCGGTCCACCACGGACTCGACGACGGCATGCGCGGAGGATGCGGCAGGCGCTGGCGCAGGCGCCGGGGCGGGCGCGGCCCCCGTGCCCGTCAGCGAAACCCCTCGCGCGCTCAAGTACCTCTCCACCGCCGCCATCAGCGCGCCGCGGTCAATCGGCGCCGGGCTCGCGGCGGGCGGCGCCGGCTCTTCGGCTTTTTTCACGTTCCAGGCAATCCTCTTGATGTTGATCAGGTGCTGCGGACCCACATTGTCCGATGTAATGTTGCCCGCCATGGCGCCGCAGCCCAGCGTCATCGACGGCTGAACGTTGGTCGTGATGCCCACCGAGCCCTGCGGTGCGGACGTATTGACCAGCACTCGGAAGGAAGGCATCCGGGCGCCGAACTGACGGATGCGCGCCTCGTCGGTGGCGTGAATCACCGAAGTGTGGCCCAGCCCGCCGAAATGCAGAATCTGCTCGCAAGCCTCGAGCGCGGCGTCAAAACTGTCCACAAACAGCAGCGCAAGAACCGGCGAGAGCTTCTCGGCCGACAGCGGGTGCTGCTTGCCGACCCCGCCGATCTCGGCCACGATGATCGAGGTCTCTTCGGGCACCGGGAAGCCGGCAAGCTGCGCGATCTTCCGCGGGCTCTGCCCGACGCACTCGGCTCTGACCGTCGTGCCGCCGGTGAACAGCGTCCTCTCCAGCGCCGCCCGCTCCGCGTCCGAACACAAATACGCCTTCGCGCGCTTGAATTCCGCCAGCATCGCCTCGCGCAAGCTGCGCTCGGCAACCACCGTCTGCTCGCTCGAGCAGACCGTGCCGTAATCGAAACTCTTGCCGCTGACCACCTTCTCCACCGCCTCCGCAAGCGGCGCGGAAGTGTCGATCAGAATCGGCACGTTGCCCGGCCCGACGCCGAACGCCGGCTTGCCGGAAGAATAGGCGGACCGCACCATGCCGCTTCCGCCCGTGGCGAGAATCACCCCCGTCTTCGGGTGCGTCATCAGCGCCTTGGTCCCTTCCAGCGTCGACTGATCGAGACACTGGATTACCCCCTCCGGCGCGCCCGCCGCCGTCGCCGCCTGCATCAGGACCGCCGCGGTGGCGCATGTGCACCGCCGCGCCCTCGGATGCGGGCTCAGCACGACCGCGTTGCCCGCCTTCAGAGAAATAATCGTCTTGAAGATCACCGTCGAGGTCGGGTTCGTCGTCGGACAGATCGCCGCGACGACGCCCACCGGCACGCCGATTTCGATGACCTTCTTTTCCGGATCTTCGCGCAATACGCCAACCGTCTTCATGCCGCGGATCGCCCGCGGCAGTATGTCGGCGTTCAACATGTTCTTGGCGACTTTGTCTTCGACGTTGCCGTAGCCGGTCTCCTCCACCGCCATCTCGGCCAGCGCGCGCGCGTTGGCCCGCCCCGCCGCAGCCACCGCCTCGACCACCGCATCGACCTGCGCCTGTGAAAACTGACGGTAAGTCTGCCAGGCAGTCCACGCCCGCTCGACTTTGCTGCGGACCTCCTGAACCGAAACCAGATCCTGATCGTGAAGCATGCCTTCCACTCGCTCTCTTCCGGCTCCGCCCGCTTCGACGGAGCCACTCACGCCTCCCGGCGCGCGTAGTCAGTCTGCCCGATCAGCCCGTCTAGCTCTTGTCGTTCTTCCTGCCCCCCGGCAGAGCCTTCTCCACTTCCTCATGCGGGTTGGGAATGACATGCACCGCGACCAGTTCGCCCACCCGCCGGGCTGCCGCCGCGCCTGCGTCCACCGCCGCCTTCACCGCGCCAACGTCGCCCCGCACGGTCACCATCACATAGGCCGCGCCCACATATTCCTTCCCGGTCAGGGTGACGTTCGCCGTCTTCACCATGGCGTCCGCCGCTTCAATCGCGCCTGTCAGACCCTTGGTTTCCACCATGCCGAGCGCTTCCATAGACCTTGCTCCCTTCCTGTCTGCAAACCACTCCTCAGGCCCGCTCCTGGGCTGTCCTGAGCCGGAAATCCGGAAACAACCAAACTATCACAATTGACTCTCAGAGGCGCGCTCGGCGGCCGGAATCGGCGGCAAAACGGAATTGGATCTGAATGCCTGGAACTGACAGGTGTTTATTATCAATAACTTACAGAAATCGACCAAGCTCCGCCGGATGCTATAATATTCTTCATGCGTGAACCGCACTAACCCCGCAAACAACAGGCGCCTCTGCCTCGAATCCTGAGGCAAGCACCTGCCGGATGCGGTAAGGATCCCGCCCGTCTGCGAGAAGCGAGTTTCAGGCTTTGGCCTGAAGCCCCCTCCTCCCTGAGACCGGCCACGATCCCTTGTTCGGAATGGATCGCTTGTCCCCCGGTTTTTGGGAATCGATCCAAGTGAGCCACTCATCCGGCGCTACTCGTGGCGCAGCCATCCGCTGCCCATGGGAACAAACCAAAGTGAGATAGGAGAAATCACGTATTGATGACGAAAGCGTTATCCAGAGGAATGATTATGGTCGCTGGCCTTCTTGCGGCAACCACTCCGGCAGACCCCGACCCTCGTCCCGCGGATTTCATCGTCAAGACCGACCCCCGCATGATCCGGATCAAGCAGTTCTTTCTCGAGCGCGACTGTCCGGCGCATATGTTCGCCCAGGACTTCGTGACCGCTGCGGATCAGCACGACCTCGACTGGCGGCTCTTGCCGAGCCTGTCGATGATCGAAAGCACAGGTGGCAAGGAATCGGTCAATAACAACATGTTCGGCTGGGATAACTGCAAAGAGAGATTTCGCAGCAACCGCGACGGAATCTACCGTGTGGCCGCGCGCCTGGGCAGTTCCCGCTTATACAGGAACAAAACGCTGGACGAGATCCTGCGAACCTACAACCCCCGCGTCGAATACGCCCCTCGGGTCAAGATGGTCATGAGCCAGCTGGGTCCGGCGGACCTCGCGCCCGAAGGCATCTTTTAGGTCGAACCGGAATCCGGCAAGTCCTCGTCCGAACAGCGAACAGGCCAGAGGCTTCAGACCTCTGGCCTGTTCTATCTCCGGGCACATCTACGCCTGCCCGCTAATCCCTCCCCTTCCCGGGCCGTCCAGCTCCGACGCTATTCGAGCAGCCTGACGCCCATGTACAAGCCGCCAAAGAGAACGATGCTGACAATGCCGACCAGAATCCACTTCAGCATCCGTTCCTTGGATGTCGTCGTTTCCTGCTCGTCGTGCTTCATTCGATCGTCGAGAGTCTCAAACATTGGTGACCTCCCGTCAAGGTTATCGAAATATTAATGCACTATGAACTTGGGCATCCTCATTGTAATGCACCCCGGGCGAATCCGCGCAAAAAATATTTGTAATTGAATCAATCAGTTAGAAACCTGAAAGAACGCTCTGTTTGGCATGTCTTCCCCTGGCCGGCCCAAACAGGCATCCTATTCTTGCCAATCAGGTTTGGTTTGCGCGCCCCGCCCGCAATCAGGCTTCGCCCATCCGCTCCAGCTTGCGGTACAGCGTCTTGCGCTCAATGCCCAGGATACGCGCCGCCCGGCTCTTGTTCCCTCCGGTCGCCGCCAGGACCTTCCGGATTTGTTCGGCTTCCGCGCCCGCCAGTGTTTCCCCTGCCTCTTCACGGGGGCTGGAGGCGCGGATGGCATCATCGACGGCGTCTTCGGTGATGCGCCCGCCCGGGGCGAGGATGACCAGGCGCTCCATCATGTGCTGCAATTGGCGGACATTGCCGGGCCAGGTGTAGTCGCACAACGACTTCAACCCGCTCTCGGTCACTTTGGCGTCCAGTCCATAGCGTTCGTTGTACTTTTTCAGGAAGAAGCCGACAAGCAACTGCACGTCGCCGTGCCTTTCCCGCAGGGCGGGGACGGCGATCCTCACCACGTCCAGGCGGTACCAGAGGTCTTCGCGGAACTTACCTTCGTCGACCATCTTCCGCAGGTTGCGGTTGGTGGCGGCGATGATCCGGACGTCCACTTTTCGAGGCTTGGAACTGCCAAGCGGCCGCACTTCCTTCTCCTGGAGGAAGCGGAGGAGCTTCAACTGGAAGTTCAGGTCGATTTCGCCGATCTCGTCCAGGAAGACCGTGCCCCCCTGAGCGGCTTCGAAGACGCCCGTCCGGTCGCGGTCGGCGCCCGTGTAGGCGCCGCGCACGGCGCCGAACAGCTCGCTCTCGATCAGGGTGGGCGCCAGGGAGGCGCAATCGACGGGAATGAACGGCGCCGATGCGCGCAGCGAATTCGCGTGGAGCATGTGGGCGATCAGCTCCTTGCCGGTCCCGGTTTCGCCCTCGATCAGAACCAGCGCGTCGGTCGGGGCGACGCGGGAGACCATCTTGTAAATCTCCACCATCTTCGGGCTCGAGCCGATCATCTCGGTCGGCAGGGGCTCTTCCGGCTCGACATCCTCGTCTTCTTCATCGGCAACCATCGAGCTCTCGGCGCGTTTCAGAACCTCCAGCAGCGCATCGAGTTCGAACGGCTTTGCGAGGTATTCGAACGCCCCCCCGCGCGTGGCGGCCATCACGGTCTCCATGCTGCCGCGCGCCGACATCAGGATCACGACGCACTTTGGATTGGCTGCCCGCGCCGCGCCCAGGACGTCGATTACCGTCCGGTCATCGATGTAAATATCAGAAATGACGATGGGGTAACTCGACGACGACAGGCGCGCCAGCGCCTCCCGTGTGGAGGAAACCGCCTCCACGCCGTAGCCTTCCAGTTCAAGGAAAGTTGTCAGCGTGGACCGGACAGCGGGGTCGTCCTCGACGAGCAGCAGCGAGGGCATACAAACCATCAGTCTACCGTGCCGCTCAGGGTGAAGGCAGGACCAGCGTGAATGTCGAGCCCTTTCCAGGGGCGCTCTCCACGTCGACTTGCCCGCCGTGGTGCGTCACGATCTCCTTCACGATCGAAAGCCCAATGCCTGTCCCAACCTCGCCGGAAGCCTCGGCGCGGCGGGTCCGGTAGAACTTGCGGAACAGGTTCTTCAGTTCGGCGGCGTCCATGCCCATGCCCTGATCCGCCACGGCGAGCCGGACATGCCCGCCGTTGGCCGCGGCGCGGATGCGCACCTCGCTCTCCGGCGGAGAGTACTTGATGGCGTTGGTGATCAGATTGTAAAGCGCGTACTCCATGAGTTCGCGGTCCGCGCGCAGCGACAGGCCCTCCGCCACATCGGCTTCGATGCGGATCTGCTTCCGCTCCGCCAGCGGCGCGGCGCGCGCGCGGCAGGCTTCCACGAGCTCCAGGGCGGGGAAGTCGGCCAGGCGGAGTTCCATTTGCCCCGCGCCGAGCTTCTCGACGTCGAGAAACGTCGTGATCATCCTCGCCAACCGCTTGGACTCGGCGTTGATCATGGCGCCAAGCTCCTTCCGCTTCGGGTCCGGAAGGTTGTAGCGCGTGATCAGCTCGCTGGAGCCCTGAATGGCGGTGAGCGGCGTTCGCATCTCGTGCGCGACGAAGTGAAACGCCTGCTGATAGCGCTCCGTGGCAGCCTCGCTGGACATCATTCTTCGCCGCACGACGAAATACTGGAAGCTCGCCGAGGCTAGCACCGCCAGCCAGGCGGCGGCGGCCGGCGCCATGGCGGGCAGCACCCATCCGGCGCGAAACGCCGCCCACGGAGCGGCGTGCGCCGCCACCAGAATCAGCGCCGCGCCCGCATACGCCGGCCAGCCCATCGTGAACGTGAACAGCAGCGCCGAAACCGCCGCCAGCGCCAGCGCCAGCATCACAGACACCGACGGCCGCACGGAGCGCGGCGCGTCGCCCGCGGCCAGCGTTTCATAGGCGTGCGCGTGAATCTCCACTCCCGGCACTTGCAGCGCGCCCGACAGCGGCGTGAACAGCCTGTCGTCGGCAGCCGAAACCGCCGTCACCCCGATAAACACCGCCCGCCCGCGCAGTTT
>JACADU010000427.1 GCA_013388415.1 Bryobacteraceae bacterium | reverse complement strand
TTCTGCGGCGCCGGCAGGGGCTTCGTCCGGGCGGCGGGCCTAGCCGCCGGGGGGTCCACCTTCGCCACCTCGCGCACAGGGCTTTCCGGAAGCTTCGATGCCATTTGCGCCGGTTCGTCTTTCCGAACCGGTTGCTGTGATTGAGCCAGGGTTTCCGGCGGCGGGCTTTCCTGAGGGCCAAGAAACTTCACCCCGAGGATCAACGCTGCGGCGACTCCAAGCGCGGCGGCAATGGCTGCCCAAGGCGCAGAGATGCGCGACGGGCGGACAGGAACCGGCTGAGCCGGGACAGGGGGCGGCGGAGCCGGCGCGACTGCCGGCGGCGGCGCCTCCGGACGAACGATCATCGACGGCTCAGGCTCTGCGCACGCCTTCTCCAGCGCATCCACGAACTCTGAGCAACTTGTGAACCTGTCGCCAGGCTCCTTCGCCATCGCCCGCCGCAACACAGGGTTGAGGCGCCCGGCAAGTTCCGCCGGCTCCAACTCGAGCAACGGAGGGTCCTCGTGCGCGATCTTGTAGACCAGAGCGCTGAGGGATTCCGCCTGATACGGTTTCCGGCCGCCAAACACTTCATACGCCACCACCGCCAGCGCATATTGATCGCTTCGCCCGTCGACCCGCTCCGCCCGCACCTGCTCGGGAGACATGTAGAAGGGCGAACCCATGAGCGTTCCGGTCATCGTCATGGTATGCGAGAGCAGCTTGGCCAGGCCGAAATCGGCGATTTTGAGCCGCCCGTCCGATGAGATGAGCAGGTTCGCCGGTTTGACGTCCCGGTGAATCACTCCCTGCGAGTGAGCGTAGTCCAAGCCCTCGGCCGCCTGCCTCAGCAGCCTCAGCGCCAGCGAGTGGTTGGTGATGCGCGTTTTCTCGAGCACCGTGGCCAGCGTCCAGCCGGGCACGTACTCCATCGCAATGAAGGCCACCGTCTCGCCCGGGCGGATTTCCTCGTAGCCGATCTGGTAGATGGTGACGATCGACGGGTGCGAGAGCCGTCCCGCCGATTGCGCCTCCCGCTCCAGGCGATCCTGCATCTGGCGCCGTTCGCTTTCATCGGCGATGTCGTAGAGCTTGATCGTCTTCAGCGCCACATCGCGCCGGATCAACGGGTCGAACCCGCGATACACGACGCCCATGCCGCCGCGCCCGAGCTCCTCGCGCACCTCGTATGGGCCAAACCGCAACATCAGGTGAAGTATAAACGAGGATGAACCGGGAGCCTAGCTCAATCCACGAGCGCCTGGTAAACGAGAGTTTCAAAGAGATTGAGGGTTGGCGAGTCGAAGGGCATCCACTGTGTGAAAAGCAGCCAGACCAACCTCTCCTTGCGATCGACGCGGAAGCGGGTGGACGCGGCGCCATCCCAGCCGAACAGACCCACGCTGCCGGGACGGCCGGCCTTTGCCGGATCGATGCGGACTGCGCCGCCGAGGCCGAAGCCGTCGGAGTCGTCGCCGCCGGTCGTCGGGCGGGCCAACCCCGCCAGGTGGTTCATCATCATCAGGTCCACCGTCTTGCGGCTGAGCAGGCGGGCGCCGTCGAGCTCTCCGCCGTTGGCAAGCATCTGGGCGAAGCGGGCGTAGTCGGCGATGGTCGAGTAGAGGCCCATGCCTCCGAACGGGACGCCTTTTGCATCCAGACCGTCCATGGCGGTGAGCTTGCCCTCGCGCAGACCATAGATCTTCGCCAGCCGCGCCCGCTTCGCGGCAGGCAGCACAAAGTGCGTGTCGCCCATCTTGAGCGGATTCAGGATGCGCTCCTGAACGAAACGGTCGAACGGCATGCCGGAGACCACCTCTACCAGATACCCGAGCACGTCGATCGAAATCGAGTATTCGTACTTTTCGCCCGGGCTGGCGGCGAGCGGCAGCTTCGCCGCGCGCTCAATGAACTCTTTGAGCGTGCCAACGTCGAAGACTTTGGCCTTGCGGTAGAGCTCGGAAACATTGTCATTGCCCCATCCGTAGGTCAGACCGGAAGTGTGCGTGATGAGATGCTTGACCGTCATCGGACGCTCCGGCGCGGTGAGTTCGGGCCGCTCCACGGTTCCGCCCTTGAAGACTTTGAGATTCTTG
Source organism: Bryobacteraceae bacterium (assembly GCA_013388415.1). Classification (GTDB taxonomy): domain Bacteria; phylum Acidobacteriota; class Terriglobia; order Bryobacterales; family Bryobacteraceae; genus JACADU01. Next base: position 3,826 of record JACADU010000427.1, on the reverse strand, counting down.
AACTCGGGGATGAACCGGTCCACACGGTCAGCGAGCGTGAGCTTTCCCTCCTCGGCAAGCATCATGACGGCGGCGCTGGTGATGGGTTTGGTCATCGAGTAGACAAGGCAGATGGTGTCCTTCTCCATGGGGAGATTGCCCTCGACATCGCGCAGCCCAAACGTCTGCCAGTCGACGATGCGGCCGTTGCGGACAATCATCGAGACGGCTCCGGGCGGCTTGTTGGACTTGGTCAACCGCGCGAGCGTTTCATGCAGCCGCCCGAGGCGTTCCTTCGAGAAACCCTCTTTTTCGGGAGAAGAGGCTGGGAGTGGCTGGGCTTGCAGACAGCCGGCCAGAAGAACGAAAGCGAGAAGACTCCGCATCCCCGAAGTATATCTTTCACGTGGGCGCTTCAGCCTTGTGCTCTTGTCCTACAGGGCTCCTGGAAGACGGCGGCAGCGGGCTCTCGGGCGCGCCGCCGCGGGAGCCGCTCTTCCGGTTCAGGCGGCCCGGATTGTAGGGGCCGCTCACCAGACTGCCCTGAGGCTATGGGCGCTTCGCGCCCGGCAGCGGAAACCCGGCATCGGCGTCTTCGATCACCAGAATCCAGTCGTTGCCGCGGCCGGATGTCGGCGGCGTGTACGTCTGGATGCCGGCGGTGTCGGCGGTGTGGATCAAGTAGACATTGCCGTAGCGCGGGTCGAACCAGAGTTCCCGTGTCCGCCGGCCCTTGATGTGACTCTTGTCCACGGTGAACCGCTCGCCGCGTGGCGAGTAAACGAAAGCGAAGGAGCCGTCCTCGGCGCGGGCGGCGCGGATCTTGGCGCCCCCGAACGCTGGCCCGTCTTTGATCATGCTCTGGGCAGGGCGCAGCTTGGTGAACGGACGCGACTCGAACAGCCGCCGCGCGAGGCCCATCTGGAACGCGCCAGGGTGGTCGAGCGATTCCTGCCACGGGATCTCCGCCGACAGAACAGGCTTGCGTCCCGGGGAGTACATCTGCCAGATGCTGCCGTGTCCGTAAGTGTGGCCGCAGGCGCCGGCCATCAGGGACCAATAGGCCGCCTGGCGGACGTCGTCATCGTCGAACCGTTCGTAGGCCGGAGCGCCGGCAAAATAGAAGCCTACCTGGATGTTCTCGTAACGCGGCTCGCCGTCCAGCGCCGGTTTGGGCGGGTCGAGCGCCCAATCGTGCTCGATGAACAGGCCTGTATCGTGGTCGCGGGCGCCATGAGAGGACTGGTTCATGTTGAAGTCGAGCCATGGTGCCTTGTGGAAGAGGACAGAGGAGAGGCCGGGTCCGCGCGGGTGGTAGGTAATCAGATGCGCTCCGCCGTCGCCCTCTCTGAGCCCCATCGCCATCGCTTCGATGACGGCGCGCTCCTGGTCGGTTTCGGCGTTCTGGTCGCCGCCGAGGATCCAGACGATGGCGCGGTCGCGATATCGCTTGCCCATGTAAAGCCCGAACTCTCGCGCGTTCCCGGCGTTGAAGATGGGCGGGTCTTTCCGGCCGGCGCTCTTCCAATGGCTGCCCCATGTTGGCAGCATCCCGATGAACAGGCCAAGGCTCTCGGCCTTCTTCACAATGGCGTCGACGTGGCGGAAGTAGGCCTCGTTGGGCCGGCGCGGGTCCCTGTTGATCAGCGCAAGGTCGCCTTGAGCGTTGGGCACGTCCAGGCCTCCGAGTTCGGCCAGGGCGACCGCCTGAATGACGGTGAAACCCTTGCGGGCGCGGTTCTCCAGATAGAGGTCCGCCTCGGCCTGCGTCAGACGATGAAACAACTGCCAGGCTGTATCGCCAAGCCAGAAGAAGGGCCGCCCGTCGGCGTACTCCAGGTAGCGGTGGTTCGGGCTGACTCGCAGGCGCGGCGCGGATTGCGGGCAGGCCGTGAACGGCGCGAGAAGGACAAAGGCGGCCATGGCAAAGAATCGCATGTGAGCTACGTTATCAGTCCCGCCCGGCGCGCATTCAGCCCTCTGGCCGGCAGAGAGGACGTTTTGGATAGAATCGACGGCAAGAGGTTAAGGAATGGTTTCCCGCAGACAGGTTCTCCACGCCGCCAACGCGGCCCTCACGACATCCATCTTCACCGGCAGAGTGAAGGGCGCGAACGACCGCGTGGCGGTCGGCTTCATCGGCTTGGGCGCGATGGGTTCGGGCAATCTCTCTTACGCGATGAAGCTCTCTGGCGCGCAGCCGGCCGCATTGTGCGACGTCTATCAACCCGCGCTCGAAAAGGCCGAGGCCGCGGCTCGCCGGGCCGGCTTCGAGGGCGTCAAGACGACCAAGGACTTCCGCGAGATCATCGCCGACAAATCGATCGATGCGGTCTGTATCTCAACGCCCGACCACTGGCACGCCTACATGACAGTGGAAGCCTGCAAAGCCGGCAAGGACGTGTTCGTCGAGAAGCCGGCCTGCGTATATGTAGAAGAAGGGCAGAAGATGGTCCAGGCGGCGCGCAAGTACAAGCGCGTTGTCCAGGCTGGCACCATGCAGCGTTCCGGCGGCTATTTCAAGAAGGCTGTTGAAATCGTCAAGAGCGGCTCGTTGGGCGAGGTCACTTTCTGCCATACCTGGCAAGCCGGCTACACCCCGGAGAAGGGATACGGCACGCCGGAGGACAGCACGCCGCCGCCGGGTCTGGATTGGGAGATGTGGCTGGGTCCGGCGCCGAAAGTGGCGTTCAATCTCAATCGCTGGGGCGTGGGTGTCACGAACTTCCCCACGTTCCGCTATTTCTGGGATTACGCCGGAGGCGCGATGACGGACTGGGGCGTGCACCTGATCGACCCCATCCACCAGTGCTTCGACGAAGTGATGCCCTATTCGATTTCCGCCATGGGCGGCAAGCTGTGGGTGAAAGACAACCGCGACACGCCGGACACGCTCCTGGCGACATACCGTTACCCGAAGTTCCTCATGAGCTACGAAAGCCGCACCTGCAACCCGATGCCGATGTTCGGACATGGCGCCGGCACTTCGATCCACGGGACGGAAGGCACGTTGATCGTGAACCGGGGAGGCTGCTGGGTCACTCCGCGCAAGGGTTCCGCGCTCGCGGAAGCCGCATGGGAAAAGATGCCCGAGATGAGTCAGATGAACGTGCCGCACTGGCAGAATTTCCTCGACTGCATCAAGAGCCGCGAGAAGCCAACGAGCGACATCGAAACCTGTGTCCGCTCCTCGACGGTCTGCATCCTGGCCAACGTCTCGATGCGGTCGAAGCTCTGGCTCGATTGGGACGAGAAGAACTGGACGGTCAAGCAGGACGCGGCCAAGCCGTACTTGAAGGCGCGCTACAGGGAGCCGTGGAAGCTGGAAGTCTGACGCCGCTTTCCGGAGTCAGGCGCGTGGCGCTCCGTTCACTTTGACTTCCCGGCAGACGAGCCCCCGGACGTGCTCGAGAACGTCCGGGCGCTGGACGCCGCCGAACGTGCATCGCTCGAGAACGACGCCCGTGATGGGCGACTTCTCGAGACCGCGCAAATAGAGCGCGTGGCGGCTCCTGGAGCAGGTGACGTCCGTCATCCGGATGTTTCGTACGACCGGCATGAAATCGCCTTTGGCGCCCTCCTCATAGTGGAAGCCGACGTGCAGCACCGCGTCGGCTACCTGGCCGATGGTGACGTTCCGCATGTAGATGTTCTCAACCACGCCGCCGCGGACTGCGTTTGTCTTCAGCCGCAGGGCGCGGTCGAGATGCGGGCTGTCCATCCGGCAATTCTCGGCGAAGACGTTGCGGACGCTCCCGGAGACTTCGCTGCCGATGGTGACGCCTCCATGGCCGTCCTTCATTTCACAGCCGGCGATCAGGATGTTTTCCGATGGCACATTCACCCG
>JACADU010000298.1 GCA_013388415.1 Bryobacteraceae bacterium | reverse complement strand
GTCAGGAACTGCGCGACAATGTCGCTGCGCCGGGCGCCCACCGCCTTGCGAATCCCAATCTCCCGCGTGCGTTCGGTTACCGATACCAGCATGATGTTCATCACGCCGATGCCGCCCACCAGCAGGCCGATCGAACTCAGCACCACCATCACGAGCGCAACGGTCGCCGTCAGATTCCGGAACTGCTCCAGCATCTGCGCGCCCGAAGACATCCAGAAGTCTGAAGGTTTTCCAACAGCCACGCGCCGCTCCTGCCGCAATACCGCATCCGCCTCGTCCATCGCCTGGCTGAGCAGCCCTTTCCGCGCGATCAGGATCAGCATCATCTCTTTCGCCGCCGGAAACATTTTCTTCATTGTGTGGTAGGGCAGCATGGCGCGCTTGTCCTCCTGCCCGGGAAAGGAAGCGGCAGGGCGCCCCATCACGCCCACCACCTCGAACATGTGCCCGTTCACCTCCACCCACTTGCCAACGGGGTCCTCCCCCTGCATCAGCGCCCGGTAGATGTCTTCGCCGATCACCACCACAGGCTGCCGGCGGAAGTTCTCGTCGTCGGTGAAGAACCGGCCGTGGAGCATCTTCGTCGCGCCGCCTTCGGAGTAGCCGTACTCCGTCCCGGCGATTTCCGGTTGCAGCACTTCATTGCCCTTGTAGCGGACGCGGTCGAACGCGTGCTGCCGGGTGAACAGCGCCGGCGGAAACAGATACGGACTCACGTGCTCCACCGACGGGCACCGCTCCTCGATCGCCCGCGCGTTCTCGAGCGTCAGCGGCTTCCTGCGCAGCTCATCCCCGGTGATGTTCCCCCGGAAACCAAGGTTGAACTTGTAGACGAACGCCGTATCCGGCCCGAAACTGCTGGTGATGTCGACGATGACGGCGTCGATGCCCGTGATCACCGATCCCACGGCGATCACGCACGCGGTCCCGATTATCACCCCGAGCACGGTCAGCAGGCTGCGCATCTTGTGCTCGCGGATAGCGGCCAGCGCCATCCCGATGCCCGCGATGGTCGGTGACTCGGTCATATCTCGAACCTCAACGCCTCGATCGGATCGAGCGCCGCCGCCCGTTTCGCCGGGTACACGCCAAAGAATAGCCCGACCACCGTCGAGAGCCCCACGCTGATGAAAACACTCGACACCGGCATCTCCACCGGAACCGGCGTCGCGGCCTTCACAATCGCCGCAAGCAGGTACGCCAGTCCGACCCCCACCAGCCCGCCGCATCCCGCAAGCAGCGACGACTCCAGCAGAAACTGCTGCATGATGTCGGTCCTTCGCGCCCCGACGGATTTCCTGATTCCGATTTCGTGCGTCCTCTCCGTCACGACCGCCAGCATGATGTTCATGATCACCACGCCACCCACGACCATGAAGATCGACACCACGGCCATCGCCGTCACGGCGATCACTCCGGTCAAGCGGTCCCACGCCGCCACAAGCGAGTCGGAGGCGAACATCGAGAAATTGTCTTCCTCCCTCGGTGGGACGTGCCGCCTCGCACGCAGCAGTTGCCTGATCTCGTCCTGCGCCACGTTCAGATGTGCCCTGTCAAGCGCCAGCGCCGTGAACCCCAGCCCCCGCAAGCAGCCATATGCCTTGCAGTAGGTCTCCATTGGAATCATGACGAAGTTGTCCCGCGACTGCCCGAAGACCGAGCCCAATTTCGCCGCCACGCCGACGACCCTGTAGGGCCGCCCGTCAATCGACAGGTTCTTGCCCACCGCCTCGCCGCCGCTAAAGAACTTCTCGCGAATGTCCTCTCCAATGAACACCACCTCGGACCGGCGTTGATCTTCTGATTCCGTCAGGAACCGCCCCTGCGCGGGCTGAGTGTTTGTAATGACACCCATGTTCGCCGTCACGCCGCGCAGCCACACATCCCTCACGGACTCGGACCCCACCCTTAGCGACGCCGCACGCCCGTTTTCCATGCCCAACTCGCGAATCAGCTTCGCGTTTTCCTTCAAAAACCGGAACTCCTCCCGGGTCAGCTCAGGGTTCCGCCGCTCCATCTCCTTGAGTTTCTTGGGGTTGAACTCTCCGATCATCGCGAGCCGGCGGATCTTGAACCCGTCCGAGCCCATGTCGGAGACCTGCTCGGCGATGTAGACGTCCATCCCGTGGATCACCGCCATCACGGCCATCAGCGTCGTCGTGGCCAGAATGATGCCCAGTAGCGTCAGGAAACTCCGCAGTTTGCTGCCGCGCAGCGACATCAGCGCGACGGAGAAAGCCTCAGCCAGGCTTGACCTTGTGGCCAAAGCGATAATCCTCCTTAACACAGTAGAACGAGGTGAACCGCGCAGAAGTTCGACCATGGATGGGTTGGCCCCTAGGAGCTGTTTGAGGCCGCACCCGCCGAGCAGAGGCGGAATGCGTTAGTTTGCTGAGAGGGAGTCCGCATCCGATGGCCCAAATCCCGCCCAGCCGCAGAAGTATCCTGGCTGCCATGACCGCCGCTTCGCAGCCCGCCGCTGACCAACTTCGCAAGCTCCTCGAACCGCCCACCGCGAAATGCCAGGTGGTGATCGACACCGACACCTACAACGAAATCGACGATCAGTACGCGGTCGCTTACGGCCTCCTCTCGCCAGACCGCACGGAGGTGGAGGCCGTCTATGCCGCCCCCTACCTCAACAACCGCTCTACGAGCGCCGGCGACGGTATGGAGAAGAGCTACGAGGAGATCCTCCGAATCCTCAAGTTCCTCGGCCGCAAATCCGAAGGCTTCGCTTTCCGCGGATCGGACAGTTTCTTACCCGGTCCAGGCAAACCTGTCGACAGCCCCGCCGCCCGCGACGTCATCGACAGGGCGATGAAGCCCCGGAAGGCCCCGCTTTACGTCCTCACCATCGGATGCCCCGCCAACGTCGCATCCGCCATCCTCATGGAGCCGCTGATCAAGGAAAAGATTGTCGTCGTCTGGCTCGGCGGGACCACTCACGTCTGGCCCTCGGCCCGGGAGTTCAACCTCCAGCAGGACCTGCATGCTTCCCGGATCCTGTTCGACAGCGGCGTCCCCCTCGTCCAGATCCCCACCAAAAACGTCAGTGAGCACCTCCGCACGACCATCCCGGAGATGGAGCGGTGGGTGAAAGGCCGCTCCAAGCTCGGCGACTACCTCTTCGGCCAGTACATCGAATACGAGAAGGATAGAGCCAAAGGCAAGCCCTGGCCTTACCCACAGTCCAAAGTGATCTGGGACATCTCGGCGGTGGCGTGGATCGTCAACCCGCGGTGGATCCCCTCCGCTCTGGTGGACAGCCCCATCCTCACCGGCGACTTCCGCTGGGAACAGAAGCCCGGCCGCCACCCCATCCGCGTCGCGACCGACCTGAACCGCGACGCCATCTTCTACGATCTGTTCGAGAAGCTCGCCCGGACCGGCTGATTTCCGCGGTTTCGGCTAGAATTGTAAGTGCGCCGGGAGATGGACGTTCCTCTCCACGCCGGCCCCTCCGCTCGTGCTCAGGCGCAAGAAATGGTAGATTAACCAGATCCGGCAATTGCACAGGCCGGTGGGCGGCTGTTTTCTATGGGCTATCTTCCAAGTCTGGCTTTCCTGATCGGTCCTGGCAAAGTCGAGAAGTGGTCGCGCGCTCTCGCCGACAACACGTTTTCAGGCATCCATCAGCTCGACTGGTTCGACATCGCCCTCCTCGTCCCATATTTCCTCCTGATGGGCATACTCGCCATCTACGGAGCGCACCGCTTCCTCGTCATCGCGCGCTACTTCCGTCACCGGCACAAGGTTCCCCGTATCCCCGCAAAGCGATTTGAGAACCTCCCGCCGGTCACAATTCAGCTCCCTCTCTTCAACGAGCGCAATGTGGTTGACCAGCTTCTCGATGCCGTTCTGAAGATTCGCTATCCGCGAGAACTGCTCGAAATCCAGGTCCTCGATGACTCCACAGACGACACGCACCCATACACCGAGGCGCTGGTCACGCGCCTCAAGGCGCAGGGTCACCCTATCGAGTACATCCACCGGACCAACCGCACGGGCTACAAGGCTGGGGCTCTCCAGGAAGGCATGGCCAAGGCCAAGGGTGAATTCCTCGCCGTCTTTGACGCTGACTTCATCCCCCCTGCCGACTTCCTCGAGAACACGATCCACTTCTTCGCCGACCCGAAAGTAGGGGTGGTCCAGACTCGCTGGACGTACCTCAATCGGGACCACAACCTGCTCACCGAAGTCCAGGCCCTGATGCTCGACGGCCACTTCGCCCTTGAGCACACCGCCCGCTACGGCGCCGGACTGTTCTTCAACTTCAACGGAACGGCCGGAATCCTGCGCCGCGAAATGATCATCGACGCCGGCGGCTGGCAACATGACACTCTGACCGAGGATTCCGACCTCAGCTACCGCGCGCAGCTCAAGGGCTGGCAGTTCCTCTACCTGCCCTGGATTGAGTGCCCCTCGGAACTCCCCGTGGATACTTACGGATTCCAGGTTCAGCAGCAGCGCTGGGCCAAGGGCCTCACGCAGGTTTCACTGAAGCTTTGGCCAATGATCTGGCGCTCAGACGTCGGCTGGCGCGAAAAAGTCGAGGCATGGTTCCATCTCACGCCCAATATCAGTTACCCGCTGATGGTGGTGGTCAGCGCGATGATGCTGCCGGTGATGATGGTCCGCTTCTACATCGGCTGGCAGCAGATGCTGCTTGTCGACGCCCCGCTCATCGTCTGCTCCTTCTGGTCCGTGGTCTCTTTCTACTTGCTAGCCGAGAGGGAACTCGACCGCAAGACATGGAAGCGCGCCATTTTCCTGCTGCCGTTTCTGCTCGCCATGGGAGTCGCGCTCACCATCTCGAATACCAAGGCCGTGATGGAGGCGCTCATGGGCAAGCAGTCCAGCTTTGTTCGCACTCCGAAGTACGCCCCGAAGCTCTCCGGGGCGCAGCCGGGCGCCGTAGCCTACCGCCGCAAGAGCGGTTGGCTGCCCTTCGCCGAAATCGGCATGGGTGTCTTCTTCCTGACCATCGTGGCGTACTGCATCAATGTGATGAACTTCTTCGCGCTGCCATTCCTGTTGATCTTCGTCTGCGGCTACTTCTGGGCCGGATTCTCGACGCTGTGGCAGGAACACCAGGCCAAACTGCGCTGCGAGCGCGAAGCCCGCAGGGTGGAAATCGAAGCCGTCAGCTAGGGCAGCGTCAGGAACGCAATGGAGCCCCGCCCGCCAGCAAGCGGCGTCGCGCCTGAACGATTCAGCCGGCTCGCGCAGGGAGCCGCCCCACGTTCCTGAACAGGATCTTCTCCCGGTCCGGCCCGGCCGCGCGGGCGAGTTCCGGCCGGATGATATGAAATCCGAACGCGCCCGACAGCAGCAAGCTGCGGGCCTTTTTCGGCATTTCTTCTTCCCCAACATCACGGCGAACTGACCGGGTTTCCTTCCTGCATCACTGGCCGGCCGCCATTGAGTCGACATCCATGCGGCCACCTGCACGGGCCGCCCTCCGAGGACGTCTACCTTACTAGATAAGGAGGCTCCATGCCGATTGGCAGACTTGTCGCCACCGCCTTGATGCTGTCAGGCGTCTTGGTTTGGGCTCAATCCGAGGCTTTGCAGAGCGTGACAATCCCGCTGAGGAATGGTCAGACGGAATCGGAAATGTCTTCGATTGCCATCGCGGTCAGAACCGCGGCAGGCATTCCGAAACTCTCGCTCGACACTTCGAACAGAGCAATCACTTTCTCCGGCACACCCGGGCAACTCGAACTTGTCAGGTCGCTGATTGCCGAATTGGACCAACCCTCTTTCGCCCCGATTCCCGACAACTCGGCCGGACGTGGATATCCGGTCCCGGACGGCGGCGCACATCAGGCTCGCGTCTTCTACGTCAAGAACGCCGCCAATCCACAGGCGCAGCAGGAGGTCATGGTGACTCTTCGCACTCTGGAGGACATCCATTCGATCTTTCCTTACTGGTCCCGGCGTGCTCTCGTCATGCGCGGCACGCGGCAGCAGTTGGAGTTCGCCTCCTGGCTGATCAGCGAGATCGACAGGCGAACCGCCCCGCAGGCTGATATCTCCGATGGCCCCGCGCAATATCAATTCGCGGGCAGCGACGAATTCGCCCGGATCTTCTTTCTGAAACCGCCGCAATCTCCTCAGCAGTTGCAGCAGAAGTTCATTGCCATTCGCAGTCAGGCCAACATCAACCGGGCTTTCCCAATCACTGCCGCCCAAGCCATCGCCGCGCGAGGCACTGCCGCCCAACTTCAGCTTGCCGAACAGGCGATCAAGGCCCTCCCGTAAGGCAGAGGGCTAATCCTGAATC
>JACADU010000446.1 GCA_013388415.1 Bryobacteraceae bacterium | reverse complement strand
GCCGGAATCTGGGGGCGCTGGCGTCAGGCTTCCCTGATCCAGACAATCGAAGAGGGCGGCGGCGGGGCGGGGCGCTTGCCGCCGGCGCCGGGGGGCGGAGCCTGGCGCGGGAGCGGGATGCCGGGCTTGCGGTTCATGCGGGCGTAGTTGGGGATGGCGAGCATCGGGGAGCCGTCTGCAAACTGGCCTTTGATCACCATGACGCCGCCGAGGAAATCCTTGCGGAACTCGGTGGCGAGGGGAGAACCGGGAGCCAGGCTCTTGGTGATGTCCTGGTCCTCGCTCTCGAAGTTGTAGATGAGCGGACCGTAGCGCAGGGCGACCTTGCCGCGCGTTGCTTCAATCTTGTCGATGCCGTGGATGCGCTGGGGCTTCATGGGGAGCTCGAACTCGACGCGGTCGCCGGCTTTCCAAGCGCGGCTGATGACGGCGTAGCCTTTCTCGAACTGCGTCATCACGGGCTTGCCGTTGATCAGGATGGCTCCGATGCCAGCCGGGTCCGGCGCGGTTTTGTAGAGTTCGCTGACCGAGCGATTGGGGACGCGCAAGCGGAGTGCGAAGCGTTTCGACGCCTTCGGATGAAGCGTGAGGGCGACCTTGCCGCCCCAGGGATAATCAGTCTCCTGGACGACCTCGATATTTGTGCCTGCCACATTTTCCAGGGTCATGGCGCTGCCGATGTAGAGGTTGACGTAGAGGCTGTCGGGCGAGGAGGCGTACATCCATGTGGGCAGCATCAGCAGCGTGCGTGGGATGTTGCCGACACAGCATGGACAGATGTGCCACTGGTAGCGCGGGGTGCGCTCGTCGAGCGGGTTGTCGTAGTAGAAGTGCCTGCCCTCGAGATCAATCGAGCCGAGCAGGGCGTTGTAGAGCGAATCCTCGAATAGGTCGGCGTACTTCGATTCATGCCAGGCGAGGTTCATCTTCCACAGGTAGAAGATGAGGCCGCAGGTGGAACAGGACTCGTTGTAGGCGCGGTTGCGAAGCGAGTAGTTCGGGCCGAAGCCCTCGGCGGTTTCGCCGCTGCCGATGCCGCCGGTGACGTAGTATTTACGGTTGACGATGTTGTCCCACAGCGAGCGCGTTGCGCTGGCGTAATCGGGGTCGTGCGTTTCGACGACGACATCGGCCATCGCGGAGTAGGTGTAGGCGGCGCGGACTGCGTGCCCGACGGCTTCATACTGCTCGATGACGGGGCGGTGGCTCTGGTCGTACTCCTGCTGCTGGCGGGGCGAGGGAGCGGTTGTGTAGCGGCAGTCGAGGAGGAACTTCCCCAGTTTGATGTAGCGGTCGCCCTTGCCGCCGCCTTCGACTTCGTTGACGTATCTGCCAAACCGCATGAGGGCCTGTTCCATCTGTTGATGGCCGTCATACCAGGCTTTCTTTGGTGCGGGTCCGATGTTCGCGTCCCAACAGTCGGCGAGTTTCTTTGCGGCGTTGTAGAGGCGGAGGTCTTTGCCGCCGGTCATGACGTGGTGGTTGATGGCGGACTCGAGAAAATAGCCGGCGACGTAGCCTTCGTGGTCGTCGCGGTGTGCGGGATCCCAATGTTGATAGCCGCTGGTATCTATGATTTGTTTGCTGCGGAAATTCAGACGAGGGAGTGTGAAGGCGGTCTGTAGATAGCCGTCCGGTTCCTGGGCGGCGAGGATCTTCGGGATCCAGTCTTCGAGGGTGTCGCGGAACTTCTGGTGGGCCTTGAGAATCTCGGGATCACCCTGCGGGTCGACCATGAGGGCGATGGACATGGCTTCGACGGTCTGGTGGACCCATGCGTTGGAGAAGACGTAGCCCTTGTGGTGACCGTGCGGCTGGCCGCGGAGCTTCTTTCCGGCTTCGATGAAATTGTCGATGCCGCCCGCCCCGGTTTCCAGGTCGGTGCGGTTGATCTGGTCGATGCAGTGGGGGATCCAGTTGACGATGAGGGCCTTGGCGCGGGCTCTCCAGAGGGGGCTGGTGAGCCTGTAGGACTTGGTGTGGACGGGGGAGAGCGCCTTGGGGGGCGGGGCGGTTTCGGCGCGGACGGAGACAGTCGAGGTTGCGCTGCTATGGCCGTTTGTCGCGGTGAGCTTGAGGACGTAGGCGCCTGGCGCGGAGAAAGTGGCGGTGGTAATGGCTGCCTTGGGGTCGGCGAAGGTGACCGTGCCGGGGCCGCTGTCCTTCGACCATGCGACGGCGACGGCGGGGCCGCCAGCCGGCTTCTTCGGGTCGCCGTAGCCTGCCCATCCTCGGAGGTAGGTCTTGGCTGGGAGGACGACGATGCGGTCCAGCCCGGCGTCCGCGGCGAGTGTGGTGGCCTCCTGCGCGTTGACCTCGAGGGCAGGCAGGATGGCGGCGGTCTGAGCAGCGCGGTTGAGGATGGCGCGGCGGGTGGGGCGGTCGCTCTGCACGGCGTGAACTCTCCTTCGGTTCAAGCTTATCCTCATCCGGGCTGATAGGTTGGACAGGTGGCGATCACGAGAAGGCAATTCGGCGCGGCGGTCTCCGGCGGAGTGTTGGGTGAAGCAGGCAGGTGGTTCCGCATCGGGCAGGCGGGAGCGAGGAGAGTTTTCCTGACACCGGAGGGTGAGCCGTTTGTCGCGCTGGGCGTGAACCACATCTCGGCGCTCGGCACGGGTTTCGACGCGGTGCCGGCGCGCTTGCGGGAGTGGGGGTTCAACAATCTCGGTTATGGCGCGCCGCGGGAACTGGAGCATGCAATGCCCTACTTCGCGGCGATGACGATTGCGAAGAACGAGAAGCACCGCTCGCATCCAACGCCGGGAACTGCTGACTCCTACGAGTTCCCGGACGTGTTTGACGAGGCGTGGCGGAATGCGGCGGATGACCTGATTGCGAAGGAGTGCGCGCGGCATCGCGAGAATCCTTTGCTCATTGGCTACTTCTGGACGGATACCCCGACCTGGGACGTCGTGAAGACGCGGGGGCTGCGGTCGACGGATTGGGTCTCGGAGATTCGGAGACTTCCGGCTGGTTCGGCAGGCAGGCGGAGGTACGCGGAATTCCTCGCTGCAAAGTATGCTGGGCGGCTCGATGGGTTGAACCTGATTTACGGGCTCAAGCTGCGGAACCTCGATGAGCTGGCGGCGGCGGACTTGTCGAAGGTGGCCATCGGGCGGCACGTGGTGGGCGAGGACGACAGGGAATTCCTCGGGGTGATCGCGCGGCAGTATTACGAGACAGTGGGGCGCGCGCAGCGGAAGCACGACGCGAACCACCTCGTCTTGGGCGAGCGCTATCTGGCGGGAGATGCGCCGGAGAACGTGCTGAAGGAGGCGGCGCCGTTTATCGATGCGGTTTCGGTGCAGCCTGGGGACCGGTATACGGAGCTGTATCCGCCGAGTACGGTGTACCCGGAGGAGGAGATCGAGCGCATGCACAGCGTGACGGGCAGGCCGGTGATGATCTGCGATCACGCGATCAGTTTCCCGACCCCGCAGCATCCGAAGACCATCTTCGAGCAGGCGTCAAGCGAGCAGGAGGCAGCGCGTCTGACAGAGGAATTCCTGCGGCGTGCGATGGCGAAGCCGTATGTGTTGGGCTATCTGCGGTGCCAGTATGTCGACCGTCCGGCGGCGTTCGGCCGTGGATTGCGGCAGGGGCTACTCAAGGCGGATGGAACGGAGTATGCGGCGGTTGTCGCGGCGTACCGTAGGGCAACCGCGGAGTGGAAGTCCGGCATTGTGGAAGCGCCGCGTTGAATCCGCCCCGTTTGGTGTACACTGGCGGGCAACCAAGGAAAGAAGTCATGAGCAAGAGCACAAGCGCACGGCGAAGGGACTTTCTGGCAACGGCGGCCGCGGTGGGGGTTGCACGGCCACTCCAGGCGGGCCAGGCGCCTGCCGAAGCGGCAAGTCCGCCGGCCGGCGGCGTAACTCCGGTGGGGGCGGCCGCGCCTCGAGCAATTCAATACCCGAGAACATTCACCGGCCGCCAACTGTCGATGCTTGCGTTTCCGCTGGGCGGCGTGGCGGCGGGTTCGGTCAGCCTCGGCGGGCGGGGCGACCTGCGCGACTGGGAGATTTTCAACAGGCCGGATAAGGGGCGGTCGCCGGGGTATGCGTTTCCCGCCATCTGGGCGCAGGCGGGCGACACGAAGCCGGTGGTGCGCGTGCTGGAGTCGAAGCTCACGCCTCCGTATCAGGCGGCCTCTGGGATGAGCCCGGCGAGTGTAGCCGGGCTGGCCCGGCTGGACGGCGCGGCTTTCACTGGAGAGTATCCGCTGGCGACCGTGCGCTTTCGCGACCGGAAGCTGCCCGTTCGAGTGACGCTGGAGGCTTTCACGCCAATCTTTCCATTGGAGGCGGACGATTCGGGCCTTCCGGTCGCGGTGCTGCGTTACAAGGTAGAGAATCCCGGGCCGCGGCGGGCGAAGGTTTCGATCGCGTTTTCGCTCGACAGCCCGGCGGGAATCGATTTGAGGAACCGGTCCGGGGGCGGCGCCTCGGCCGGGCGGGTGAACGAGTTGCGCCGTGGGCCGGGACTCGAAGGGATCTTCATGAGCAACCCGGCGGCGCCCCGGGATCATCCTGCGTCCGGGACGCTGGCGCTAGGTGTTCTGGGAGCGGGCGATGGGAAGGTGACCAGCCTCACCGGCTGGCAGCGGGCGAAGTGGTGGGCGAGTCCGCTGTTGTTCTGGGACGACTTTTCGGAAGACGGCCAGCTGGGGCCGGAGCCCGCCCAGAAGAACTCCGTTGGCAGCGTCTGCCTGCAACGCGAAATCGCGGCGGGCGGGTCGGCGGAGTACTGCTTCCTGCTGGCGTGGCACTTTCCGAATCGCACACCGGCGTGGTGCGGGTGGTCGGCGGTTAAAGGCCAGGAAAACGAGAACATCGGCAACCACTATTGCACGCGTTTCAAGGATGCCTGGCAGGCGGCCGAGTACGCCGCCGCCAACCTGCCGCAGCTCGAGAAGCGCATGAGGCAGTTCCTCGCCGCCATGCGCGAGACGACGATTCCGGCGGCCATCAAGGAAGCGGCGATGGCGAACGTCTCGACCCTGGCGACGCCGGTCTGCTTCCGCACCGCCGACGGCAAGTTCCGCGGCTTCGAAGGCGCCAACGACGACCGCGGCTGCTGCTTCGGCAACTGCACGCACGTCTGGAATTATGAAGCCGTCACGCAGCACTTGTTTCCCTCCCTCGCGCGGACGCAGCGGGAGGCAGGCTTCGAGCTTGCCGGGCGGATGGATGGCGTGCTGCCCATCCGCATCAACGTGCCTGAGGGCAAGCAGACCGGCGGCATCACCGCCATCGACGGCACCATGGGGCAGATCATCCGGACATACCTTGACTGGCAGCTTTCCGGCGACATCACCTGGCTGCGCGCCATCTGGCCGAACGTGCGGAAGGCCATGGAGTTCGCCTGGGTCGAAGGCGGCTGGGACGGCGACCGGGACGGCGTCGCCGAAGGCGTTCAGCACAACACCTTCGACGTCGAATTCTACGGCCCGAACCCGAT
>JACADU010000369.1 GCA_013388415.1 Bryobacteraceae bacterium | reverse complement strand
GGCGAAGGGGCTCGCGACAACGTGCGCAGCGGCCTCAACGACTACGCCGTCAAGGTGCTGACCACTCTCTCTCCCCGCCAGGCGCTCTCGCTTAAAGGCAACTACTACAGCGAGGATTCCCGCGTCACCTACTCCGGACTGCGCTATGCCGAGTGGCTCGATGATCCCCGCCAGAATCCTTTCCGCAACGACGCCTTCACCGGCAGGCGGTTTGGCGCCTCCGCCACTCACACCGCATCGCTGGCGCCCGGCACGATCCTGACGACCAATATCTACGGCGCCCTGTTCGACCGCGACTGGTGGCGCCAATCCTCCAACTCCAGCCAGCGGCCCAATGACGCCGCCGATCCCGTCTGCGGCGGCATGGCCAATCTGCATACCACTTGCGGCAACGAAGGGAGGCTGCGCTCCTACTCGACTTGGGGCGTGGAGCCGCGCCTGCGGCGCACCGCGAGAATTTTCGGCATTCGGGCTGAACTGGACGCAGGAGTCCGGGCACACTTCGAAACACAGGATCGTTTGCAGATGAATGGCAACACGCCGCTCTCCCGGACCGGAGTTGCCGTCGAAGACAACGAACGCAAGAACCAGGCCTATTCAGGTTTTCTCCAGCCTCGTCTGTCGTTCGGACGTTTTCAAGTCACCCCCGGCCTCCGGCTGGAGCATATCCGCTACCAGCGCACCAACCGCCTCGCCAATTCCGGCGCCGGTGTCACGGGCAGAACCAATCTTACCCAGGCAATCCCAGGCATCGGTCTCACCTGGAATCCGCATCAGAGCATCACCGTGTTCACCGGAATTCATCGCGGCTTCGCCCCGCCGCGCACGGAGGACATCATCTCCAACGCGGGCGGCTTCATCGAACTCGAGCCGGAGCTGAGCTGGAATTACGAAGCCGGCGTGCGCGCCCGCCTCCCAAGGGACACCACCGCCGAAGCAACCTATTTCCGCATGGACTTCTCCAACCAGATCATTCCAGCCTCGCTCGCCGGCGGGGTTGGGGCGCTGCTGACCAGCGCCGGCCGAACCCTGCACGAGGGCTTTGAATTGAACGCGCGCCATACTGTCCGCAACGTATTTGGCTCCGGCAATTCGGTATGGCTGCGCGGCGCGTGGACCTGCCTGCCTGTCGCGCGCTTCGAAGGGACCCGCTATTCGAATGTGGCCGGCTTCGGCAGCGTGTTGGTGACCGGCAACCGGCTGCCCTACGCCTCGTGGTCGATGCTCAACGCAAGCGCCGGCTTTGTTCACCGCCGCGGCATGAACATCCTCGTCGAGATGGTCCAGACCGGACGGCAGTTCAGCGACGATCTCAATACGGTCAATTCCACCGCGGACGGGCAGCGCGGCGCCATCAGTGGCAACGTCGTTTGGAACGCCACGCTCAACGTCCCGCTCGAGGGACTCAGGACGACTGCATTCGCCGCAGTGAAGAACCTGGCGGACCGGCTCATCCTCGTCGACCGCTCGCGCGGCATGCTGCCGGGAGCACCGCGGCTCATTCAGGCGGGCTTCAAGTGGAATTTCTAGGCGGAGGCGGTTTCGCACTCGCCTAAACTGTGAAGCATGCCCGCTCTGCTGCCCCTGGCGCTGCTGCTTGCGCCGCCGCCGATTTCGCCCCAATCCCAGGCGGAAACGCCAGCGATGCGCGAAGCCGCTTCCGTCGCCGAAAGCACCGCCGCCGCGCCCAACGGCTGGCTCACCCATGCCGAGCAAACCGCCTTCAGGCAAACCGGGCGCTACGATGAAGCCGTCGCCTTCTACCGCCGTCTCGCCGCCGCCTCCCGGCACGCCCGCCTCGCCCCAATCGGCGAAACCGCGGAAGGGCGTCCGCTCTTCGCCTTGATCGTTTCCAGGGACCGCGCCTTCACGCCCGAGGCCGCACGCAAGACCGGCAAGCCCGTCGTCCTCCTGCAAAACGGCATCCACGCCGGCGAAAACGGCGGCAAGGACGCCGCCATGATGCTGCTGCGCGACGTCCTCGTCACGCGCCGGCACGCCGCCTGGCTCGACCACATCATCCTCATCTCCATCCCCGTCTTCAACGCCGACGGCCACGAGCACGTCTCGCCATTCAACCGTATCAACGAAAACGGTCCCGCCGAAATGGGCTTCCGCGTCACCGCCAACCGCCTCAACCTCAATCGCGACTACCTGAAGGCCGACACCCCCGAAATGCGCGCCTGGCTCAAACTCTACACCGCCTGGCTCCCCGACTTCCTCATCGACAACCATGTCACCGACGGCAGCGACAATCAGTACGACGTCACCATCTCCGTTCACACCGAGCAGGACATCGCCCCCGAAATCGGCGCTTGGGCGAAGCGCCGCTACGTCCCCGAACTCGAAAGACGCATGGCCGCCCTCGGCCACGTCATGGGCTGGTACATGGGCTTCTCGCGCGCCGGCTTCGCCATCCCCGTCCAGAGCTACTCGCCCCGCTATTCCACCGGCTACGCCGCGGCGCAGAACCGCGCAGCCCTCCTCGTTGAAACCCACTCGCTCAAGAGCTTCCGCACCCGCGTCTGGTCGCACTACGACATCATGCGCGTCACGCTCGACATCATCGCCGCCGCCCCCAAAGACCTCCGCCAGGCATCGCTCGCCGCCGACCGCGCCGCCGAAGCCCTCCAACCCGGCGCCAAAGTCTTCCTTGAAGGCATACCCTCCAGCGGCAGCGAACCCTACACGCTTCGTCTGCTGGAAGCCGAGCGCTACACGGGCGCCGCTTCCGGCGGACCAGTCGCGCGCTACACCGCCCGGCCGCTCAACCAGCAGGTCCGCATCGTCAGGACCCTGGCCGAAAAACTCGCTCTGCCCGCCCCGGCAGGCTACATCGTCCCGCGCGAGTGGCGCGAAGTCATCGCGCTCCTGCACGCCCACGGTGTCAAAACCGAGCCTCTCCCCAAACCCCTCGAAGCCCAGTTCGAGACATGGCGCTTCGAAAACGTCCAGTTCGCCACCCGCCCCTTCGAAGGACGCTTCCAGGTCGTCTCCTTCACCGCCAAACCCGTCCGCGAGCCCCGCTGGCTCGCCCCCTCGAGCGTTTGGGTCCCCGCCGCCCAGCGCGCCGGCAAGGTCGCCATGCACATCCTCGAGCCAGAAGCGCCCGATTCCGCTCTCCGTTGGGGCTTCTTCCTCCCCATCTTCGAACAGAAGGAGTACTTCAGCGACTACCTCTTCGAACCCTACGCCACCGCCATGCTCGACTCCGACCCCGCCCTCAAAGCCGAGTTCGAAAAAGCCCTCGCCGCCAACCCCGATCTCGCGAAGGCGCCCCGCGCCCGGCTGGAGTGGCTCTACCGCCGGTCTCCTTACTACGAAAGCGGCAAGGACGCCTACCCGGTCGTCAAAGCGATGGCCAAACCCTTCTGACGAGCGCGCGCATCTGAAGGTGCATGCTTGTCTGCTTGCCGCTCCTGATGCTGGCCGATTGGCCGCAATTCCTCGGCCCCGCCCGCAACGGCGTGAGCGAGGAGACCGTTGAACCCTGGAAAGCTCCGCCGAAGGCGCTTTGGACTTTCCCTGCCGGCCAGGGCTTTGCCGCGCCTGCCGTCGCTCAGGGCAAGGTGCTGCTCTTCCATCGCATCGGAGACGAAGAGCTTCTCACGGCCCTCGACCCGCGCACAGGCAAGACTCTGTGGAGCTCCGCAGCCCCAACCGCCTACCGCGACGACTTCGGCTTCGACGAGGGTCCGCGCGCCGCGCCAACCGCCGCCGGCAACCGAGTGTTTGTTTACGGCGCCGAGGGACTCCTCCGCGCCCATGACCTCGCCTCCGGCAAGCTGCTCTGGTCCGTCGATGTCATGAAGAAGTACAACGTCGAAAAGGGCTTCTTCGGCGCCGCGGGCGCGCCCCTCCACATCGGCGGCCGCATCCTCGTCAACGCCGGCGGCAAGGGCGCCGGGGTCGTGGCCTTCGACGCCGCATCGGGCCGCGAACTCTGGCGCGCGGACTCCGGCCCTGCGAGCTACTCCTCCGGCGTCGCCACAACCCTCAACGGCAAACCCGCCGCTGTCTTCTTCACCCGCAGCGGCCTGCTCGTACTCGACCCCGCCGGCGGCGCAGTCATCCATCAGATGCAGTGGCGCTCGCGCTCCAACTCGAGCGTCAACGCCGCCGCGCCGCTGGTTGACGAAAACCGCATCTTCCTCTCCGCCAGCTACGGGACCGGCGCCATCCTGCTCGATGCAGCCACCTGGAAGCCCCTCTGGAGCGGCGACGATTCCCTCTCCAATCACTACGCCACCAGCGTCAAGTCAGGCGGTTATCTTTATGGCTTTCATGGCCGGCAGGAAACAGGCCAGCAACTGCGCTGCGTCGAATGGATGACGGGCAAAGTGCTCTGGGCAGAGGATGGCTTGCGCGCCGGAACCGTTCTGCTCGCCGGCGGCCGCCTGCTGGTGCTGACAGAATCGGGCGAACTCATCCTCGCCCCCGCCTCCCCATCCGGCTTCCGTCCCCTCGCCCGCGCCCGCGTCACCGGCGGAACCGTCCGCGCCCATCCCGCGCTCTCTGACGGCCTCCTCTTCCTCCGCAACCAAAACACGCTCTCGTGCATTCAACTGTAAGCGGAGACGTTCGGGGCGCCTTCTTTGAAAACAGAGACGCTTCCGGCGCCAGATCTGTCCAACTGCGAAGGTTCGGCCAGGCTCGGGTCTACCCTTACTCCATCGTCCAGTCTTCCACCTTCAGCCCCTTGATCCTCTTGAACGACTGATCGTTGGTCACCAGGACGAGACCTGCCGCCAGAGCCTGCGCTCCAATCATCAGATCGAGGTTCCCCATCGGACGCCCCTCGTGCTCCAGCCTCGCGCGAAGCCGCCCGTACTCCCGGGCTGCCTGCGAGTCCCATGGCAGGATCGTCAGCCGGAGCAGGAACTCACGAACGATCTGCTCCAGTTTCTTCGCATCGGCACGCCGGGCGACTCCATAGTAAAGCTCGGCCTCGGTGACCGCCGAAACTGCGATCTCCGCCATCGGGACTGCCACAAGGTGGCGACGCACGGCTGGGATATTGCCTTTGATGATGTAGCTGGAAATGTTGGTGTCCAGCAAATACCGAAGCGCCATCAGAGAAGATCACGCTTCTGCGGAATCGAATCCCTGCGATCGGCCATGAAGTCTTCCGGAACCTGGCCTTGTGTGAGCAGGAAGAAACTCTCCCACGACTCCGGGCGCCGTGAAAGGATCACGTCCCCGCTTGCAGGATCCCGGCGGATGAAGACATCGCTCCCCTCAAAGCGAAACTCGGCGGGCAGGCGAACCGCCTGACTGCGGCCATTTCGAAACAGCTTCGCCATTCGCTCCATGACAACTCACTCTCCTGATATATACCATGATCTATGACACCAAGTCTACCCCGCCCCTCGCACCAGATCCAGAAACGCCCGCGCAGCGTGGCTCAGCACCCTCTTCGCCGGGTAGATCAGGTTGATCTTCCGCTCCACCTTCAGCTCCGCCACCCGCACTTCCACCAGCGCGCCCTGCTCGATGTCCTGCTCCACGCACATCTTGGGCAGAAACGCGACCCCCTCGTTCCTCTGCACCATCCGCCTGATCGTTTCCACCGTCGGCATCTCCACGTCCATGTTCAGACTCACCTTCGCCTTCTGAAACGCCTTCAGCACGATCTCCCGGTATGGCGAAAGCACGTTGTGCGCGATGAACGTCTCCATCCCCAACTCCCGGATCGAAACCTCCTCCCGCCCCGCAAACCGGTGTTCCGGACTCACCACGAACGCCAAATGGTCCTCATAGATCACCGTCGAATCCAGCCGGTCGTCCTCCGGGTTCCAACTGATCACCCCCAGCTCCAGATCCCCATCGATCAACTGCCCCGGCACCTTGCTCGACAACGACCGCCGAACCTGCACCTTCACCTTCGGATACAACCGCCTGTACTTCACAATGTGGTTCAGCAGATACAGCGACGTCGATTCGTTCGCCCCGATCACCAGCCGCCCCGCCGCCATGTCCCTCAACTCCGCAATCGCATTCTCCAGCTCCCGCTCCAGGTTCTCGAACCGCCGGCAGTACTCCAGCACGATGTTGCCCGCATCCGTCAACACCAGCTCACGCCCCGTCCTGTCCAGCAGCTTTTCCCCTAACTCTGCCTCTAACCTCTGCACTGCCAGTGAGATAGCCGGCTGCGTCCGCAGCAGCTTCTCCCCTGCCCGCGAAAAGCTCTTCTCCATCGCCACCGTCAGGAAGACCTTCAAAGGATAAAGTTCCATGCGTGCTCCTCGATCTTGGCAGTCACGTATTTGTAGGATTTATTGTATACTTGTGGTTTATCCTCTGCAAGAGCATTATAAATTTGAATAATCTCCGCCCGCCCCCCAAAATGGGAGGTGACATCGCCCGCAGCCCTCGGGAGCGACAGGCCCGGGGCCACGACGCGGGTCTAAGGAGCGCAACCGCAGAAAAATGAACTCTTCCGAGGACAGGCAGCGCGTTTACATCTTCGACACGACCCTTCGCGACGGCGAACAGTCGCCCGGATGCAGCATGACCGTGCCGGAAAAACTCCGGATGGCCCACAAGCTCGCTGAATTAGGCGTGGACATCATGGAGGCCGGGTTCCCGATCGCCAGCGAAGGGGATTTCGAGGCCGTTCAGGCAATCAGCCGCGAACTGCCGTGGGTCCGCGTGGCCGCACTGAGCCGCGCCACCCGCTTGGATGTCGAACGCGCTGCCGGCGCTCTCTCGCCGGCGCGCCACCCGCGGATTCACACGTTCATCGCGACCAGCGATATCCACCTCAAGTACAAGTTGAAGAAATCCCGCCAGCAGGTTCTCGATGAAGCTGTTGCCGCCGTCGAACTCGCGCGCCGCTTCGTTGACGACGTCGAATTCTCCGCCGAAGACGCAACGCGCACGGACCTCGATTACCTCCTCGAGGTCTGCAAAGCCGTCGTTGCCGCCGGCGCTCAGACCGTCAACCTGCCCGACACCGTCGGCTACTCCACTCCCGACGAATACGCCGAACAGATCGGCTTCATTGCCCGTGAACTCGGTCCGGAAGTTATCGTCAGCGTCCACTGTCACAACGACCTCGGCCTCGCCACGGCCAACTCGCTCGCCGCGGTCGCCGCCGGGGCGCGGCAGGTCGAGTGCACCATCAATGGAATCGGCGAGCGCGCCGGCAACGCCGCCCTCGAAGAAGTCGTCATGACCATGCGCGTCCGCAACGACCGCCTTCCCTACACCACGCGCATCAACACCGAGCATCTCTTCCCCGCCAGCCAGTTGCTCACCGGCATCATCTCCTTCGGTCCCCAGCCCAATAAAGCCCTCGTCGGAGCCAACGCGTTCGCCCACGAGGCCGGCATCCACCAGGACGGCTACCTGAAAGAAAAATCGACCTACGAAGTCATCGACCCTGTCAGCGTCGGCATCCCCGAAGGCCGCCTTGTCCTCGGCAAGCACAGCGGCCGCCACGCCCTCCGCGTCAAATGCGAGCACCTCGGCTACACCCTCAGCAAGCCCGAGCTCGACGCCGTCTACAAAGGTTTCCTCGAAATCGCCGACCGCAAGAAGGGCGTCACCGACCAGGAAATCGGAGCCCTCGTCCGCACCCTTAAAATGGGTGAGGCCGTCCAGGCCGGCGAACGCCGCTCGGATGCCGCCATCGCTTCCGACTGATCCGACACAGGCCACGCAAGTCTCATGAATCTCAACCTCCTCGTCCTTCCGGGCGACGGCATCGGAACCGAGGTCACGCGCGAAGCCGTGCGTGTCCTGGGCCGCGTCGCCGACAAGTTCCACCACACCCTCAATCTCCAGGAAGGGCTGCTCGGCGGCATCGCCATTCACAAGACCGGCCAGCCGATGCCGGACGAAACCGCCCGCCTCGCCGCCGAAGCCGACGCCACGCTGCTCGGCGCGGTCGGTCTGCCCGAATTCGACAACGCGCCTCCCGCGCAGCGCCCCGAGCGCGGGCTGCTGGGCATCCGCGCCGTGATGGGCGTTTACGCCAATCTCCGCCCCGTCCGCGCCTACAAAGCGCTGATCGATTCCAGCCCGCTCAAGAACGAGCGCGTCGCCGGGACCGACATGATCATCGTCCGCGAGCTCACCGGCGGCATCTACTACGGCACGCCCCGCGGCATCGACGGCTCGGGCGACACCGAACGCGCGGTCAACACGATGACCTACACCCGCGCCGAAATCGCCCGCATCGGCCGCATGGCCTTCCATCTCGCCCGCCAGCGCCGCAAGAAGGTCTCCTCGGTCGACAAGTCCAACGTTCTCGAGTGCTCCCAGCTCTGGCGTAAAGTAATGGTTGAAGTCTCGGCCGGGTTCCCCGACGTCCAACTCGAGCACGTCCTCGTCGACAATTGCGCCATGCAGCTTGTCCT
>JACADU010000395.1 GCA_013388415.1 Bryobacteraceae bacterium | reverse complement strand
TCCGTTCGAGGCGCTGACAGCGGAGGCGAAGGCGGACTATGTGCTGTTTCGCGCGCACCTCGATGTGGAGCTTCGGCAGGTAGGCCAGCGGGAGAGGCGGCTCGAAGAGATCGAGGCGGTGGTTCCGTTCGCGCCCGTCATCACGGGGCTGTGGGAGGCGCGGCAGCGGATCGACCCGCTGGACGCGCGGCAGGCGGCGGAGAGCCTAAGCAAGCTGGTCAGGCAGATCGAGGGGCTCAGCAAAGAACTGCCGAACATGAAGCTCAAGCGCCCGGCGGCCAACCGGGCGGCGCAGGCGGTGGAGCAACTGCGGGAGCTGCTCAAGAGGTGGAACGGTTTCTACTCGGGCTACGACCCCAACTATTCATGGTGGATGGCGGATCCGTATCAGAAAGCCAACGCGGCGCTGGAATCGTATGCCGCGGCGGTGCGGGAGAAGCTGGCGGGCGTGGGCAAGGGCGACAAGCGAACGATCGTCGGCGACCCGATCGGGCGGGAAGCGCTGCTGGCCGAGTTGGAGGGGGAGTTCATCGCGTACACGCCGGAGGAACTGGTGGAGATCGCGAACCGGGAGTTCGCCTGGTGCGAGGAAGAGATGAAGAAGGCGTCGCGGGAGCTGGGGTATGGAGAGGACTGGAGGAAGGCGCTGGAGCATGTGAAGACGCTGTACATGCCGCCGGGCGGGCAGCCGGAGATGGTGCGAAACCTGGCGATGGAAGCCTACGATTACGTCACGCGGAACGACCTGCTGACAGTGCCGCCGCTCGCCGGCGCGGCATGGCGGATGGAGATGATGGCTCCGGAGCGGCAGAGAGTCAATCCGTTCTTTCTCGGGGGCGAGGTGATTCAAGTTTCGTATCCGACGGCGGCGATGACTCATGAAGAGAAGATGATGGCGATGCGCGGGAACAACATCCATTTCTCGCGCTCGACGGTTTTCCACGAGCTGATTCCGGGGCACTGGCTGCAACAGTACATGACGCGCCGCTACAGCACGTACCGGCGCCCGCTGGCGACGGCGTTCTGGACGGAGGGGTGGGCGCTTTACTGGGAGATGGTGTTGTGGGACCGGGGCTTCGCGCGGGGGCCGGAGGACCGGGTCGGGATGCTGTTCTGGCGGATGCACCGCTGCGCGCGGATCATTTTCTCGCTGAATTTCCACATGGAAAAGATGAGCCCGGAGGAGTGCGTGCGCTTCCTGATTGAGCGGGGCGGGCAGGAGCCGGACAACGCAGAGGCGGAGGTGCGGCGGTCGTTTGAAGGGGACTATGGGCCGCTGTATCAGATCGCGTATATGGTGGGGGCGCTTCAGTTCCGGGCGCTGAGGGCGGAGCTGGTGGGGACCGGGAAGATGGGGGAAAAGGAGTTCCACGACCGGATTCTGACGGGCGGCTCGATGCCGGTGGAGATCATCCGGGCGCGGCTGGCGGGGCTGCCGCTGGCGCCGGGGTCCAAGGCGTCGTGGCGGTTTTATCCACGATAGTTGTCGAAACGAGAGGGGGCGGCGGGGCGTCGAAGGGATGTGCGCGAGAGGATGCGATGGGCGATGCTGGCGGCGCTGGCGGCGTCAGCGGCGGTGGGGCAGGAGCAGCCTGAGGCGCCGGTCACTTTCCGGAGCGACGTCTCGCTGGTGCGGGTGGACGTGCAGGCGCTGGACCGGATGAACCGGTTCATTCCGGGATTGACGGCGGCGGACTTTACATTGCGCGAAGAGGGGCGGGTTCTGGCCATTCGCAATTTCGCGCGCGAGGAAATGCCGCTCGATGTGCTGTTCCTGATCGATGTGAGCCGGAGCATGAGGCCTCACGTGGAGAGCGTGGCGCAGGCATCACGGGATGCGTTGAACGTGCTTGGCGAGGACGACAGGATCGCCATCATGGTCTTCGACCGGGGGACGAGGATTCACTCGGCGTTCAGGAACCGGCGGGACGGGGTGAACCGGGAGTTCGCGCGGATGCTGGACCAGGAAGACTTCAACGGCGGGACGGACATCACGAAGGGGCTGCTGGCGGCGGCGGACTATGCGCAGAGGAACGCCAGGAAAGAGGCGCGGCGCGCGATTGTCATACTGACGGACGATCAAACGGAACGGGAGCGGGATGAGGAGCGGGTTCTGGCTGCTTTGAGCCGCGCGGACACGGTGGTGAGTTTGCTGCTGGCGCCGGACGCGATGGGTCGTGTGACGCAGCGGGACCGGCGGGGGCGGTCAGGGGGGTCGTGGCCGACGATCAACCTGCCGTGGCCGGGGGGAGGGCGGGGCGGCGTGCCGAACATTCCCGGGCTGCCTGGAGGTGGTGGAAGCGGCGGGTTTGGGACGCGTTCGGCGGGGACGGCGGAGATTGCCGAGCGGTCGGGCGGAGACACGATGCCTGTGGATGAGGCATCATCTCTGGAGCGAACGCTGGAGCGGCTGAGGCAGCGGTACGCGCTGTACTTCGGGCTTCCGCAAGGGGCGAAGAAGGGCGAGGAGCGGATGATTGAAGTTTCGCTCAGCGCGAAGGCGCTGGCGCGGAATCCTGGGGCCGCTTTGAGGTACCGGAAGAGCTATCTGGCGACGGCGGATGGGGCGCCGGAGGGCGAGGTGACGAGCGCGGCAGGGTCACAAACGGAGCGGCGGGGCGGGTGGCGAAGGGCGGAGCCGGGGGAGAAGTAGCCGCGGCTGCGGCGGGATAGCGGGCAGCGGGGCGGAAGGAAAGGCCCTGGCGGGACAGGGAGGAGGGCAATTTGCTATTCTACTGATGTCGAGGACTTTTTCCCCCCAATGGCCACCAAAACCCATTTCAAGGTCAATGACCAGGTGGAGCATCCGAAGTTTGGCCCTGGCTCGGTGACTGAGTGCACCGACCAGCATGTCAAGATCAAGTTTGACGAGTCAGGCGAGCGCAAGTTCGTCCTCGATATCGCTCTTCCTTCGATCAAGAGGATCGACCGGCAGCCTCCGGAGAAGAAGCGGGCGTCGAAGAAGAAGGCCGCGCCCGCCGCCGCGCAGGCCGAATAGCGAGCCGGGTTTCATCGGATTTCCGCCGCCGGGCCGGGTGGCGAGCGTTGAGCCTCTGCTAGACTGAAGATCTCTCCTCCATGAAGTTCGGCGTCGTTGTTTTTCCCGGCAGCAACTGCGACCACGATGCCTGGTACGCCGTCAGCCACAATGTCGGACACCAGGCTGAATTCCTATGGCATAGCGATACGGACCTGAAGCAGTCGGACTGCGTGATTCTGCCCGGCGGATTCAGCTACGGGGACTATCTGCGCTGTGGCGCGATTGCGAAGTTCTCGCCGATTCTCGGGGCGGTGAAAAAGCACGCGCAGGCGGGCGGGCTGGTGATGGGCATCTGCAACGGTTTCCAGATTCTGACCGAGAGCGGGTTGCTGCCTGGGGCGCTGGTGAGGAACCGCGGACTGAAGTTCATCTGCGCGCCGGTGCGGTTGACGGCGGGGACAAGGAATTCGCCGTTCACCAATGCGATTCCGGACGGGCGGCAACTGACGATTCCCATCGCGCACGGCGAGGGCTGTTACGTCGCGGAGCAGCGGGTCCTGGATGAACTGGAGGCGGAGGAGCGGATCGCGTTCCGCTATGTCGACAATCCGAACGGATCGCTCCGGGACATTGCCGGGGTGCTGAACAAGGAGCGGAACGTGATGGGCATGATGCCGCACCCGGAGCGAGCGACGGAGCCGCTTATGGGTTCCTCCGACGGGCTGCTGGTCTTTGAATCACTCGTTCGCGCATTCGTTCCCACCAAGTAATCCGATGAGCCAAATTACACCGGAAGTCGTCCAGGCACACCAGATCACGCCGGACGAATACGAGCGGATTGTCTCGATCCTCGGCCGCGAGCCCAACATCACGGAGCTGGGCATCTTTTCGGTCATGTGGAGCGAACACTGCTCATACAAGAGTTCGCGAGTTCATTTGAAGAAACTTCCGACGCGGTCGAAGCTGGTTGTGCAGGGACCGGGGGAGAACGCGGGCATTCTGGAAATCGGTCCGGACGCCGAGGGGCGGCCGTGGTGCATCGCTTTCAAGATCGAGTCGCACAATCACCCGAGCTTCATCGAGCCGTTCCAGGGGGCGGCGACGGGGGTGGGGGGGATTCTGCGCGACATTTTCACGATGGGGGCGCGGCCACTGGCGGTCATGGACGCACTGCGTTTCGGGCCGCTGGACGATCCTGAAACTGGATTGCGGAACCAACGGATTCTGGAAGGGGTGGTGGGAGGAATCGCGCACTACGGCAACTGTTTCGGGGTGCCGACGGTGGGCGGGGAGACGACGTTCGAGCCGAGCTACGCGGGCAATCCGCTGGTGAACGTTTTCGCGCTGGGCGTGTTCCGGAAGGACCAGATTTTTTACGGGAAGGCGCACGGGGTGGGCAATCCGGTGATTTACGTGGGGTCGAAGACGGGGCGCGACGGGATCCATGGCGCGACGATGGCGTCGGGGGAGTTCACCGAGGAGTCCAAGCAGAAGCGGCCCAACGTGCAGGTGGGCGATCCGTTCATGGAGAAGCTGCTGCTGGAGGCGTGCCTGGAGGCGATGCACACGGGGGCGATCGCAGGCATACAGGACATGGGGGCGGCGGGGCTGACGTGTTCGACGTGCGAGATGAGCTCGCGCGCCGGGACGGGGATCGAGATCGATCTGCAACATGTTCCGCAGCGCGAGACGGGCATGACGCCGTACGAGATCATGCTAAGCGAGAGCCAGGAGCGGATGCTGCTGGTGGCGCACAAGGGACGCGAGCACGAGGTGCTGGAGGTCTTCAAGAAGTGGGGGCTGGACGCGAAGATCATCGGCACGGTGACGGGCGACGGGATGATGCGGGTGAAGGACCACGGCAAGGTGGTCGCGGAGATTCCGTCGCGGCCGCTTGCCGACGAGGCTCCGCTGTACCGCAGACCGTACACGAAGCCGCTGCGGACGGCTCCGATGGAGGCTCCGGCGTTCGCTTCAAGCGACCTGACCGGGGACCTGTTCACGCTGGCTTCGTCAGAGGACCTTTGTTCGAAGGAGTGGATCTGGCGGCAGTACGATTACATGGTGCGGACGAACACGCTGGAAGGGCCGGGCGGAGACGCCGCGGTGATTCGCGTGAAGGAGACTGGCACCTCGGTGGCGATGTCGCTGGACGGCAACGGCCGCTACTGCTATCTGGATCCCCGGGAAGGGACCAAGCTGCTGGTGGCCGAGTGCTGCCGCAACCTGGCGTGCGTGGGCGCCGAGCCCGTGGGGGCGACCAACAACCTGAACTTCGGCAACCCGGAGCGTCCGGAGATCATGGCGCAGATTGTCGAAGCGATTGAGGGAATGGCCGAGGCGTGCGCGGTGTTTGAGACGCCGATTACGGGGGGCAACGTCAGCCTGTACAACGAGACGCTGGGCGAGGCGGTGTTCCCTTCTCCGGTGATGGGCATTGTCGGTCTGATGAAGACGGGCGCTCCTGCCGGGATCGCCTTCAAGGAAGCGGGCGAGGATGTGTTCCTGATCGGGGGGATCGGGGATGCCGACAATGTGCGGATGGGCGGGACGCAGTACGCCAAGCAGGTTCTGAAGCGGATCTGGGGGCTGCCGCCGAAGTTGGACATGGAGTTTGAGAAGCGGGTGCAGCAGGCGGTGAGGGCAATGGTCTCGAGCCGCGCGGTGACGAGCGCGCACGATCTTTCCGACGGGGGGCTGGCGTGGGCTCTGGCGGAGTGTTCGTTCGGCAAGGAGATCGGGGCGGAGGTCGAACTGCATTCGACGCTTCCACCGGAACTGCTGCTGTACCACGAGGGGCCTTCGCGGGTCATTGCCGCATCGGATCAACCGGAACAGGTGATCGCTCTCGCCACGCAGTACGGCGTGCCGGCACTGCGGATTGGAAGAACGAGAGAGGGACACCTGTCGATCCGGAATCAGGGTCAGACGTTGATCGAGACCAGCGTCGCCGCGCTCAAGCAACAGTGGGCGACGGCGCTCGAGGGGAAACTGCATGCCGGACTGCACGCGTGAGCTGCCG
>JACADU010000368.1 GCA_013388415.1 Bryobacteraceae bacterium | reverse complement strand
TGCTGGACGGGACGGCGGTGTGGGGCTTTAGCGAGGATGTCACCGAAGCCAGGGCTCGCGACGCCGAGCGAGCCGAGCGAATTCGCCGCGAGGCGGCCGAGAGGCTGGCCGCGCGCGTCGCCCACGTCTCGAACAATCTGCTGATGATCGTGAACGGTTACGGCGAGGAGATCCTCGAAAGTCTGCACGAAGCCGACACGCGCCGGGAGGACATGCAGGAAATCCTGAAAGCGGCGGCAAGGCTGGCCGCGCTCACGCAGGAGCTTTCCAGTCTGGCCCGCCCGCCCCACTACGAAGCCTCCGCCATCGCGCTCGAGCCGTTGCTTGCCAGCATCACCGACCGCCTTCGAGCGTTGATGCCGGAGGGAGCGGTGCTCTCAATCGCGCCGGCGCAGGCCGTCATCCTGGCCAACGCCGAACTGCTGGAGCGCATGCTCGTCGAGGCCCTGCGGTATCTTGCCCAATGGCTGCGTCCGGACAATTCCTGCCTGATTGAAGCGATGCCGGTCGAGGAGGGCCGCTGCCGGCTCGTCCTCAGCCTCCCGGGCGTGAAGATCGACGACGAAACCGCGGGCCGCCTGTTCGAACCTTTCGCGGGGCCCAAGGCCGGCGGCGCCGATCCCCCCCTCGGCCTCGCCGGGCTCATCAGGCCGTTCGAAAACATCGGCGGGTCTCTTTACTGGGATCTGGCCGACCCGGCTCAGCCGCGGCTTGTGTTCGACTGCGCCGCGGCCGGGCAACCCGCGCAGACCGCGGCCACGGCCAAGACGGTTCTGGTGGTCGAAGATGAGGCCGGCATCCGCCAGCTCATCGTGAAATCTCTGGAACGGCACGGTTACCGGGTGGCGCAGGCATCGAGCCCGATGGAGGCGTTGACGCTCACCGCTGCGATGTCCGCGGAGCCCGATCTTCTGGTGACCGACCTCACCATCCCCGGCATGGACGGCCGCACGTTCGCCGCGCGGCTCAGGGAACGCTGGCCCGCCCTGCCTGTGCTCTATGTCTCGGGGTTCACAGGCGACCCGGAACTCACGGCGCAGCTCTCCAGAGGCGTCCTGCCCGCCAACACCCGCTTCCTGGCCAAGCCGTTCAGCACGCGCGACCTGCTGGATGCCGTCAACGCGCTGCTGGCCCGCGCCGCCTCTGCCGGCAACTGAACCGCCGGGCCGGTGCTTTCGTCAGAATGAAGAAGCACCGTGCATCCAATCCTGAACCAGATCCGCGCCGCTGCCCTTGAGCTCAAACAGGACAGCAGGCCGATCGGCCGCTACCTGCTCCAGACCGAAGCACACGTTTACGCCTTCGCCATTGCCGCCAACGTCCTGCTCGCCTTCTTCCCCTTCATGCTGGTGATCATCGCGCTGTGCCGCAACGTGCTCCACTGGCCGGAGGCTGAGCGGGCGATCGAGTTCACGCTCCGCGATTTCTTCGCTGGCAAAACCGGCGACTTCCTGTGGTACAACCTGACCGTCTCGGCGTCCTACCGCCGCAGCTTCGAGTGGCTGAGCATGCTGCTGCTGATGTTCACAGCCAACGGAGTGTTTCTTCCATTGGAGGTGGCGCTCAATCGCGCCTGGGGCGTCATGCAGAACCGGTCGCTGCTCAAGAATCAGGCGGTGAGCATGGCGCTGATTCTCGGCTGCGGCGCGCTGGCTCTTATCTCCGGCGCGCTGACAGGAGCAGGACTCGAGGTCTGGCAGGCGCTGGCCGGGCCTGACTCTGTCGCGCCTTCCTTCCTGGTCCGGGCGCTTGCCAAGTTGGCCAGTTTCCCCATCACGGTGCTGGTGCTGTATCTCATCTACGTCTATCTGCCGAACACGAAAGTCCCGGGGCGGATCATCCTGCCGCGTGTCGTCATTGTCGGCATCGTCCTGGAATCGATGAAGTGGATCAATCTCCTGCTCTGGCCGTGGCTTTATCAGAAGTTCCTGCGGGAGTACGGTCCGTTCGTCAACTCCGTAACCATTCTCACGTGGAGCTTCCTGGCCGGCCTGGTTGTGCTGGCCGGAGCGGAGTGGACGGCCCGCCGCGCCAGGATCCAACTGGAGTCGTTTCCGCCGCTGACCCGGGCGCCCGCTGGCAACCTGCTCGCGGGACCGGCGGATTCAAGATAGAATGAAGGCGGAAATCGTCGTCGACTTCCATCTCCCACTGAGGTTGCACATGGCCGAATCCAAGGATCTAACTCGCCGCGACGCCGTGAAAGTCGCCGGCGCCGCCTCTCTTGCCGCGGTGGCCGCCCCCGTTCTCGAAGGCGCTCCGGCCATCATCAAAGCCCGGGCCGCCACGAACGCCGTCAAGTACGGCATGGTGGGCACCGGCAGCCGCGGCAACTATCTGCTGAAACACCTGAAGGGCATCGACACCGGAACGTGCGTCGCCATCTGCGACATCACCGATGACGCCATGGACAAGGCGGTCCAGACGATCGGCGGCAAACCGAAGCGCTATAAGGACTGGCGCGAGTTGCTCGCCGACAAGGAAGTGGAGGCCGTCTTTGTGACGACGCCGCTGTTCCTGCACTTCCCGGTGACCAAGGACGCGCTGGAGGCCGGCAAGCACGTCTTCTGCGAGAAGAGCATGGTCTTCAAGGCGGAGGAAGTGCATGCCCTGCGCGCCCTGGCTCACGCCCGGCCGAAGCAGACGCTTCAGGTCGGCCTTCAGCGCCGCTATAGCGGGATGTACCAGGCCGCGCGGCAGATGATCGAGAAAGGCCTGCTCGGCGAGATCACCTATGTGCAGGCGCAGTGGCACCGCAATCCGGGCTGGAAGATGAAGAAGGACGTCCCCAACCCGAGGATGGCCAACTGGCGCCTGTTCCGCGAGTACTCGGGCGGCCTGGTCGCCGAACTCGCCTCCCATCAGATCGACGTGGCCGACTGGATGCTCGGGATGACGCCGGAAAGCGTGATGGGACTTGGCACGCGCGACTTCATGCACGACGGCCGCGACATCTACGACAACGTTCAGCTCATCTACAAGTACCCGAAGGGCCGGCGGCTGGTGTGGACGGGCATCTCCAATTCCAGCCACTGGGCCGGAGTCGGCGGCGCCCGCACGGAGATGGGCGAGATGATCATGGGCACCCAGGGCACGGTTCACATCACCATCGGCGACGACAACAACAAGCCGATCGGCATGTGGTTCCGCGAGCCCGCGCCCCCCGCGCAGGTGACCGACGCCAAGAAGGCCGGCGAGAAGAAGGAAGCCTACAAAGCCGGCGCGACGATGGTCGCCGCCGCCGGTTCCAGGCCCCTGCCGATCCTCATGAACAAGGACCTCATGACCGGCAAGGAGAGTTTCCTCGAGAAGGAAATGAAGTATGCCCGCCTCTGGCTCTACCAGAAGGGCATTCTCGTGCCCGAGGAAGAGAAGAACCCAGTGGATATCGAGCTCGAGAGCTTCTTCAACGATTGCCGTACCGGCGGACGCCCGCGCGCCGATCTCGAGGTCGGCTTGCAGGACTCCATCGCCGTCATCCTCTCGAACCTCGCCATGGACGAGGGGCGCCCCGTGGCTTTCAGCGAAATCGAGAAGCTGGGCAAGCCCGGCGCGGCTCCCGCGAAGCCCGCGATGAGGCGAGGCTAGACACGAATCGGCGTGGCAGGGGCAGGGACATGCCGCCGGGGATGCGGCGGGGCTATCTTGTCCGTGCTCGCGCCAGCGGTCTGGCCCGGCAATCATGAGCTGACAGGCCGTGTCGTGGAGGAGTCCACCGGCAGTCCGCTGGTTCGCCCATCCTAACCCGGCGTAGCCGGAACCAAACAGGCGGGACTATGATGCTTGCGTGGGCATCGAACTACTGACGGAACGGCACAAGGATCAGATTGCGGGCGTGCTGGGTTGTTGGGACCGGAT
>JACADU010000356.1 GCA_013388415.1 Bryobacteraceae bacterium | reverse complement strand
GCGGCGAGGCGCGGGGTTCACATCGTCGCGGATAACGCCGGGGTCGTGAAGGACGTTGCGGTGGAGGGGCTCTACATCCACGACGTCAACGGCACGAACAAAAGGAAAGACAACGGCGGGATCATTTTCCGGACCAACGGCAACAAGACGCCGAGCCGCTTTGAAGGATTGACGATCGCCAGGAATCTGATCTGGAAGGTGGACCGCAGCGCAATCGCGGGGGTAAGCTATCACGCGATGCGAACCCGCTGGAATCCATCGCTGCGGGTGGTCATTCGCGACAATCACGTCGAGGATATCGGCGGCGACGGCATCGTGCCGTGGGCGACGGACGGCGCGCTGGTGGAACACAACATCGCCAAGGGCTGCAACAAGCGGTCGCAGACCTACAACGCCGGGATCTGGCCATGGTCGACAGACAACACCCTGATGCGTCTGAACCGCGCCTCGTTCACGCGGACGACGATGGACGGGCAAGGGTTCGATTCCGATTACAACTCGCGCAACACCATCATCGAGTACAACCTCTCGCACGACAACGAGGGCGGCTTCCTGCTGATCTGCACGCCGGGCAAGCGAAACCAGGCAGAGAACCTTGGCAACCAGGGAACGATCGCCAGATACAACATCAGCAGGAACGACCGCACGCGGACGTTCCATGCCGGAGGCGCGGCAGAGAGAACTCAGGTATACGGCAACGCCATCTACATTGGACCGGGGCTCGATGTTCAGCTTGTTCTGATCGCCGATTGGAGCGGGTGGCCGAAGGGGCTGGAGTTTCGCGACAACCTGTTCCACTCGGAAGGAACGGCTCGTTACGGGCATGAGATCTCGCGCGCAAAGGACGGCACCTATGGCCTTGGACCGGGCTGGGGACCGGCGGAGGGAGTCGTGTTCTCGGGGAACAGCTATGAAGGCAATCACGTGGACAAGCCTGAGGACAAGGCCCCGAGCAAGGCCCCAAAGGCTTTAAAGGAATCCGACTGGAACTGGCCGGGGCCGCAATTGGACCCGGCCAAACCGGAGAAGTTCGCAAGCTACATCAAGGCGCACCGGGCGTGGATGGTGCGTCTGATGGAGCGGCAGCATGGCGTAAAGCTCAAGTAGTCCGCTTCAGGACGGCAGCGGCGCAGCGGCGCCCGCTATCGCGTCTCGAAAGCGAGAACCGTGGAACCGGCGGAGTCAAGCAGCCTGAGGGTCTTGCCGGCGGCTTCCACGCGCTTTACAGAGTTGAGCGCTTTGAGAAAGGCGGTTTCGAAGTCCATCAGTCCGGCCGGGCCGGCAATCATCGTGGAGCCGAACGGGCCGGCATCGACGCCGCCGTTTTCCGCGATGGCGAAGCGCCCGAAGAAGCGGTTCACTCCCGAGAAGCCGGCGCAAGCGCCATTGGGGTTGATGGTCATGCTGGGACGCTGCTTTGCGGGCAGGGGGTAGTTGTTGCCGTCGAGGACGAAGCTGGTCAGCGTGAGCGGCTTTCCGAGGAAGTCCGCGACGGCTTGAGGGGGTGCGGCCAAGCGTTCAAAGAGCAGAGAGATGGCGGGATCGTCCGAAGAGAAAGTGAGCGTCGAACCGTCCGTGGAGAGCGTGGTAGTACGTTCGAGGACCTGCAAGTACAGCGTCTCGAGGTCCATCAGCGCGGGCAAACCGGAGCGGCGCGTGAGAGCCCATCCCTCGGAGCCCCATGTGATGGTCCCGTCTGAGTTCACACTGAGGGAGCCGAAGTAGAGGTTGACGGCTGAGTGCCCGCTCACTCGTCCGTTCTCCTCGAAGCTGATCGTGATCGCGGGTTGGGCAGGGATGGGAAACTGCCGGTCGCCAACAGTGGCGGAGGTGAGCCGGAAAGCGGCCCCGCGCAGGTTGCCCGGAGTTGAGTTGAAGGTTTCCTGGCCCATCACAAGGGACGGGAGCAGGATGGCAACCATGTAAAGAAGGCGTTTCAGGGCGCTGCGATTTCCGTGCATACCCGTTGGAGGGATTGGCGGGCAGACCGGTTTCATCGAGGAGGCGCACAAAAAGGGCGGCTTGCGCCGCCCCTTTTTTGTTGGTTGCCGATTGCCGGTTTCAGAACGAGAGGCGCAGGCCGAAGCGGAATTGCCGCGTCGAGTCGGCGCTGGTGATCGTCATGAAGCCGTTGAGCGGGTTGGTGACTGAGGTATTGAGCGAGCCATCGGGGTTCAGCCGCATGTTGCCCGCCGCGCCGCTGGGGTTGCCCCACCGGGCGTTGTGCGCGAGGTTGGTGGCTTCGGCGCGGAACTCCATGTTCAGCTTCTCGGTGAGCTTGAAGTTCTTGAAGAGACCGGGGTCAAGCCGCCAGAAGCCCGGACCGTAGAGGGCATTGATGCCCATGCTGCCGGGGATGTACTGCGGGTTGGCCGGGTTGAAGTAGAACAGCGGGTCGCGGAAGGCCGACGGATCGTAGTAGGGCTGCAACGGGCCTTTGCCGTCCAGCTTCTTGACGGGGCCGATCTGGTGAGCGGTTTGCGTGCAGCCGATGCACTGCAACGACTGGCCGCTGCCGGTGACAGTAAACGGCGTGCCGCTGTAGGCGCTGAAGATGCCGTTGAAGCGCCAGCCGCCGGCGATCATGTTGGCGACGCCGGAGAGGTTGTATTTCTGACCGGCGCCGAAGGGCAGATCGTAGACCCAGCTCATGGTGTACATATGGCGGCGGTCATAACTCGCAGGCGAGTAGTTGCGGGCGAGCATGCCTTCCCAGTTGAAGGCCTTGGGGCCGGCCCAGCCGGTGTCGTCCGCCATGTTGAGGGCCTT
>JACADU010000410.1 GCA_013388415.1 Bryobacteraceae bacterium | reverse complement strand
GTCAACGAGCGCGTCGCGCTCGTCGCCAGAGACAACGATCCCAAACGGCGCGAGATCGAGCCCACGATGACGGTCGTCATCCCTTACCCCGAACCGCTGTCGCCTCAGGATGTTCAGGAAGCCGCCCGCGCCGTCCAAAGCACCTTCGACCTGACCAAAATGGGGATCGACAACGCCCGGCGCCTCGTCCTGTTTCGCGACCGGGTCTCCAGGATCCGCCCGGCGATTGCGCTGTTCGAACAACTCATGCGGCACCGCGGGCAGGTCAGCCTCGACATCGAGTTGCTGTCGGTTAACCGCGACTCTTCCATGGAAGCCGGAATTCAACTCCAATCCACCTGGAATATCATTCCGATTGCCGCGACCGCGCCCTTGAACATGCTGCCCGGGCTGAGCGGCTTCGCTCTGCAATTCACTGACTCCCTTCTGGTCGCCGGCATGACCTACAACCAGACGACGTCTCTCACCAGAGCGCAGATGGTGAGCCTTGACGGGCAGCCGGCATCGATTCACCTGGGAGACCGCTATCCCGTCCTGACCTCAGGATTCTACGGTTCCGGAGCGGACGATCCCAACACCTTCCGCCCTCCTCCAACCGTCAACTTCGAGGACCTGGGCATCGTGCTCAAGATGACGCCTCGCATCCACAACGCGGCAGAAGTCAGCTTTCAGCTCGAAGCCGAGTTCAAGAGCCTGACTGGCCAGGCATCCAACGGAATCCCCGTGATCGGCAACCGCAGGTTTGCCACCACTGCGAGAATGAAGTTCGGGCAGACCGCCATCATCGCCGGCTTCGTCGGCGAGACCATCTCCCAGAGTTGGAGCGGCATCCCGGTGCTTTCGCTTATTCCCGCGCTGAGAATGAACAACCGCTCAAACCAGAGGGCGCAACTATTGCTCACCGTTCGCCCCTCGCTTTTGAGCCTTCCCCCGACCGAATTCCCCTCCGCCGCCGTCTGGCCCGGCACCGAAACGCGGCCGCTCACCCCCGTCGAAATCGCCGCCCCGTAGCTCCAGCGTGAGATCCTGGGGTTGGTGCATCCATGTCGTTAATGCTGACCGAGATCCGGGAGCAGCCCGACGCTCTCGACAGGACCCTGCGAGCCGAATTGCGCGGCTTTGAATCCCTCCGCGCCAAGTTCTCAGCCAAGCCGCCCCGGATGGTCCTGCTCGCCGCTCGCGGAACATCCGACAACGCCGCCCAAATGGGCAAATACCTCATCGAAATCACAACCGGACTTCCTGTCGGGCTCGCCGCTCCTTCGGTTTCCACGCTTTACAATGCCCGGCTCAAAGTCGCCGATTGTCTCGCCGTCGCCGTCTCCCAATCGGGGGAATCGACCGACATCAATGTGGTTCTCGAACACGCCAAAGAAGAGGGCGCCTTCACCCTTGGCATCACCAACGAACCCAGCTCGGCGCTTGCGTCTCTCGCCGACCACACCGTTCTGGTTCGCGCCGGGCGCGAGCGCAGCGTCGCCGCCACCAAGACTTATACGGGACAGTTGCTCAGTTTCTACCTTCTCGCCTGGGCCTTGGGCGCCGAACTTGAAATCGACGATCTCAAGAAGCTCTCTGAACGCGCCGCCGAGGCGCTCAGGCTGGAAAAAGAGATCGCTCAGCGCGCCGAGCGCTACCGGTTCATGGACCACGCCGTCGTCATCGGCCGCGGGCTCAACTACGCCAATGCCTTCGAGTGGGCGCTGAAGTTGATGGAAACCTGCTACATCGTGGCCGAGCGCTTCTCTCAAGCCGACCTCCTCCACGGTCCCATCGCCATGGTCGAGCACAGCTTCCCGGCATTCCTGTTGGCCCCTTCCGGCCCTACCTGGTCCGTGATGCAACCGATGATCGGCCGCCTCTCCAACCTCGGCGCCGAAACCCTTGTGCTCACCGACAACTCGAACACCGCCGCCCCGAAGAACGCCGTGCGGATCCCCTCCTTGCTCGAGTACCGCTCCAGGCGCCATCCTGCTCTGCCCGCGGATCTCTACACGCCCATTCCCTATATCATTCCCGCTCAATTGTTCGCCGCTCACCTCGCCGCTGTGAAGGGGCTGAACCCCGATGCGCCGCGCGGCCTCAAGAAGGTCACCCAAACCCTCTGACTGCTACCGCCGCAGCCGGTACGCCGCCCACTCGCGCAGGCATCTCGCCGCAAGTTTGGCGGTCTTCCAGCCGCGGATCGAGACCACACCCGTCTCGCGGCGGCGATGCGCGACCGGAATCTCCAGCCACGCCGAACCCGAGCTCGCCGCCTCCACGGTGATGAGCACGTTCGGTGCGAATACCCCCGCCGGCACTCTTTTGAGCGCCGCCTCCAGAAAGCCCGCCGCCATCAGCCGGAAGGGCGAGTTCGGATCGCGGAGCCGAACCCCGAAAAGCAAGGCCAGAGCCAGGCGGTTCCCCCGGCTTAGCCACTTTCTCAACGGGGGGTCGTCGCGGTCGGTTCTCGTCCCAACCAGGAAATCCGCCTCTGAGCGCCGCGTCCAGAGCCTCTCGAAGTCTGCGGGGGCGAACTGCCTGTCCGAGTCCGTTTGGAAGATCCACCCGGCGCCCGTCTTCAACGCAAGCTCGTATCCGCGCCGGATGGCCGCGCCGTGGCCGCCGTTCATCTGATGAACCACCACCAGCTCCGGAATGCCCGCAGTGAGCGAATCCAGGATCGCCGGGCTCTCGTCCCTCGATCCGTCGTCGATCAAGATAAGCCGGGCCGGGGCGTGGTCTCTGACAACCGGCAACCACTCCTCGACAAATTGCCGAATGCATCCAGCCTCGTTGTACACAGGAGCGACCACTGCAAGATTCACTTGATGGCCGCTCCCGCGATGAAACCGTCGCGGATGGACTCGGCGATGCCCTGAAACTTCCAACAGGCGTAGCGGCCCGCCATCACCACGCCACGCCTCTCGAGCAATTCCAGCGCCTCCTCCCTCCAGCCCGAGCCCGGCCGCCGCCATGTGTAGGCCGTGTCAATCCACGTGGCGCTCCACGCCTCCGCTCCGGCAAGCCAGCCCCACGCCTTCAATTCTTCGATGACGGACTCTGCCCACGCCGCCTCGTCCTCCTTCGGAAGCCTGCTGCCCCCGGGCAGCGCGCGTTCGATGTACATCGACGTCCGTTCCACCGAGCGGCCCGGCACAAAGTCCCGTGAAACATTAGAGTAGATTCCCACTCTGTGGAAGCCCGACTTCGATCGCGGAACGTAAAGCCAGTGATGCGGCGGATGCTTGGGGCCTTTCACGCCGCCCAGATTGAGGACGATCACCGACGTGTAAGGGTCCGGCGCGCAATCCAGTTCCAGTCCGCAGAGCTCCAGCGTGCGGTCCAGCGGCAGCGTCGAGACCACCCGCTCGAAGCGGGTTCCGCTTCCATCGCCGAATTCAACTGTCTGCCCCGTAAGGTCCGCCGAAACAGCTCGCTTCCCGTACATTACACAGCCCCCCTCCGCCATCGCGCAGGCCATGTGAGCCAGCCCTCTGGACGGATGGAGGAAGGAGATGTTGTATCCGGCAGCCTCGCTCGCGCTCTCCAGACCACGTTCCGCCTGCTTCAAGTCGACCGGCGTCTTGAAGCCGTCCTGCGGAGCGATCGCATCGGTCAAACCGGCGGTGTACAGATCATGGAAAGGCCGGAAGAACAGGCCGTTGAGCGTCGGACCGAAGGTGCGCTCCAGCCAGCCGCCCAGCGTGGAAGGCAACGGGCTCTCCGCGCCCCGCCGCATCTCCTCGAAAGCCTGGCGGGCCAGCGAAGGCTCCAACTCCCCCAGGTGGTATTGCAGCGGGTACGAGACGAACCGCTGTGCCTCCGGAAAATACACCGCCGACACGCGCTGATGTGTCTCGAGGGGCGAAAACCTCGCCAGAAACCGTCTCGTGAGCGCATCGATACCGAAGATCCAGTGCCCTCCGCCGTTCTCGAAGTGATAGGCAGAGCCGTCTTCGGGGTCGCGGACGGCCAGTTCAGTTGATCCCGGGCGCTGGTAGTAGCTCGAGCAGATGCCGCCGGGAACCATGGCGGCCTCGAATGCGGCCGCGCCCGAAACCCAGGACGCGGCCAGCCCGGTCACACCCGCGCCCAATACAATTGACTGACTCTGTCGCAAATATGGAGGATAGCTCAGCGATTCAGGCCGCGCAGGAACGGGAGGTCGCTCCAGTCCCAGATTCGCCACTGAGCCTGGCGGACTTCGACGGGCCGCGTATTCCAATCCAGCACTGCCGGCGAATGGGCGCCGCGCCAGTGAACGAAAACGCCATAGACTGCCAGGACCGCCACGGCCGCGCCGCGCCCCCCCCCCCC
>JACADU010000394.1 GCA_013388415.1 Bryobacteraceae bacterium | reverse complement strand
GTCGACGACAGTGCCGCCGAACTTGATCGGAGTGCGGTAGGTGTAGCTCTCCTCGTCAATGGCCACCGAGTCGATGCGGATGTCGCGCGGATTCCGCTTCGCCACCGAAGGAGCGGCTGCCAGCACGCCAACAAAGGCGCGCCTGTTCATACGCGGTCTCATGACGCTGCCAGTTTATCGCGAGTCCCCAGCCGCCTGCGCTCGGCCAGCCAGATCACGAAAAACAGCACGCCGACCAGCGCCAGACCCCAGCCCGCGAAGTGCCAGTAGTGGGCCTTGAACCACGCCTCCGATTGCCCGCCCAGCGTTCTGCCAAGCCATGCCAGCGAAAAATAGCGGATCGCGCGGGCCCCGCCCAGCACCCCCAGAAACGCGCCCGGCGGCGAGCGAAGCGCTCCTGAACAAATGACGAAAACTTTGAGCGGCAGCGGAATCGGAACCAGCGCGGGCACAAACACGGTGACCATCCCGTAGTGGTTGAACCATTCCCTGAACCTGCGCCCCTTCTTCCCCTCGGTGTGCTTCTGGAGGTAGATTTCCCCTCCTTTGCGCGCAATCGAGTAGAGAATGTAGTTCCCGGTCAGTGAACCCACAACCCCGCACGCGGCCGCCAGAAAAGCGTTGGCCGGGTCCGCCGCCGAGAAGATCAGCAGCAGCAGGTCCGGACCCGAGGGGTTAGGCAGCCCCGCGCCGTCCACCAGGCAGATGACAAACATGCCCAGCGGTCCCCAGGAAAGCAGCAGCGCCTTGAACTTCAGCCAGAACCCTTTCATCGGATCTTCTCGCGAAGCGTCGCTTCGTCCCAAACGAGGATACCGAGTTCGCGCGCCTTCTCGAGCTTCGTCCCCGCGTCTTCGCCTGCGACCACCACCGATGTCTTCCTGGAAACAGAGCCCGCCACCTTCCCGCCGTGCGCCTCGATGAGCGCTTTCGCCTCATCCCGGGAGAGGGTGGGGAGCGTCCCCGTCAGGACGAATGTCAGCCCTGCCAGCGCGCCGCCTGCCGGCTTCGACGGCGGCGTCCACTCCATCGGCAGCCCGGCATCCTTCAGTCTTGCGAGCAACTCCTCGTTATGCGGCTCGTCGAAAAACCTGCGGATCGCTTGCGCGACCTTGGGCCCCACTTCATTGACCGATTGCAGCTCCTCCTGCGTCGCCGCGCGCAGCCTGCTGATCGACGGAATCGCCTCCGCGATCAACTGCGCGGTTCGTTCTCCCACAAACGGGATGCCGAGACCCGCAATCAGCCTCGGCAGCGGCCGCCTCCTGCTTGCGTCGATGTTTGCCAGCACCTTGGCCGCCGACTTCTCCCCCATCCTCTCCAGATCCTTCAACTGCTCGAAGGTCAGCGAATACAGATCCGCGATCGAGCGCACCAGTCCCAGGTCCACGAGTTGATCGACCAGCGCCTCGCCGACTCCGTCAATGTCCATCACCGTCCTCGCCGACCAATGCAGCAGGGACTCCTTCAGCCTTGCGGGACAGTTCGTGTTCAGGCACCGCGAAGCGACCTCTCCTTCGGCGCGCACCACGATCGAATCGCACACCGGACACTTGGTTGGCATGATGAAGGCGCGCCTCTCGGGCGGCCGTTTCCGAACCTCCACCACCTTCGGAATGACATCCCCGGAGCGTTCCACCAGCACCGTGTCGCCGATGGCGGCGCCCAGCCGCGCGATCTCCTCTTCGTTGTGCAGCGTCGCCCGTGACACTGTGACCCCTCCCACGACCACCGGCCTCAAACACGCCACCGGAGTGAGCGTGCCCGTCCTCCCCACCTGCACCTCGATGTTCTCGAGGACGGTCTCCGCGGCACGCGCCGAAAACTTGTAGGCGATCGCCCACCGCGGCGCCTTCGCCGTCCATCCCAGCAGGCGTTGCTGCGCCACCGAATCGACCTTGGCGACAACGCCGTCGATCTCAAACGGCAGTGTCTCCCGCGCCTCCTCCCACTTCGTGCAGAAGGCCAACAACTCTCCCAGGCTGGAGCACAGGCTGCGCTCCGGGTTCACCTTGAACCCCATGCCCGCCAGCCGTTCGAGCGATTCGAAATGGGATTCCATCGCCGGCTGTCCGTCCACCAGCAGGAAGTACGCGATGAACTCCAACTGCCGCGCGGCCGTGACCGACGGATCCAGTACGCGCAGGCTCCCCGCGGCCGAGTTCCGCGGATTCGCATACAAGGGCAGCCCCTGCGCCTCGCGCTCCGCGTTGAGCGCATCGAATGCCCGGCGCGTCATGATGACCTCGCCCCGCACTTCAAACCGCGGCCATCCCGCCCCCGCCACCCGCAGCGGCAGCGTCCGGATGGTCCGCGCGTTGCTCGTGACGTCCTCGCCTTCCAGTCCGTCGCCCCGCGTGATCGCCTGCTTCAGAACCCCGCCTTCGTAGTGCACCGCCATGCTCAGGCCGTCCAGCTTCAATTCCGCCGCATACCGGTACGGCTGGCCCCCGAGCAGGTCGGCCACTCTGCGATTGAACTCGGCCAGTTCGCCCGCGTCCAGGGCGTTGTCCAGACTCAGCATCGGAGCCGAGTGCCGCACCTTGACGAACCCTTCCCTCGGCGCTCCCCCAACCCGCAGCGTCGGCGAGTCCGGCGGAACAGGAATCTCCGGGTGCTCCCGCTCCAGCCGCTCCAGCTCCCGCATCATGCCGTCATATTCGGCATCGGAGATCTCCGGGCGGTCCAGCACGTAGTACAGGTGTTCGTGCCTTCGCAATTCGCTGCGCAGGCGCTCCATCGCCTCATGAACGGACTCAGGTTTCGTAGCCATGTCGGAAACTGCCGGCGAACCTTCTATCATCGTAAATGGGGCGGCCCTGTCACCTCACTGTCAATGAAACTCCAGCCGACCAGAACCGTCATTGTCTACAATCCCTGGTCCGGAGGCCTGC
Source organism: Bryobacteraceae bacterium (assembly GCA_013388415.1). GTDB lineage: Bacteria > Acidobacteriota > Terriglobia > Bryobacterales > Bryobacteraceae > JACADU01. Next base: position 3,785 of record JACADU010000394.1, on the reverse strand, counting down.
TCCGCCGCCCGGAGCGCTTCCACCGCGCCGTCGAACGCCTCAAGGCCGATTTCGGACCCTTGCACATGATCCCCACCGAAGGCCCTGAAACCGCTGGCCGCCTCGCCCGCGCCGCTGCCGACGATGGAGCCAACCTCGTGATCGTCGCCGGCGGCGACGGCACCATCAATGAGGCCGCGCAGGGCCTGCTCGGAACCGGCGTCTCCATGGCCATTCTGCCGGGCGGCACGGCCAATGTCCTCGCCGTTGAGACCGGCATCGGGACAAACCTTCTCCGCGCCGCCGCCAACCTGCGCGAGATGACGCCCATCGACGTCCCCGCCGGAGTCGTCACCATCGCCGGCCGCGAGCCGAAACGATTCATGGCGATGGCCGGCGTCGGCCTCGATGCCCGCCTCGTCAGGCAGGTCAGCAGCGACTTGAAGCGCAGGCTCGGCAAGCTCAGCTATTGGCTCGCCGGCTTCGGACAGGTGGGCAAGACCCTCACTGAATTCGACGTCCGGTGGGAAGGCGGCGCCGTCAGAGCCAGCTTTGTCCTCGCCTCTCGCGTCAAGAACTACGGAGGAGACCTTGAGATCGCCCGCCATGCCAGCCTCCTCGACGACGATCTCGCCCTCGTCATCTTCGAAGGCCCCAGTTCGTTCCGCTACCTGAAGTATTTCTCCGGCGTTCTGCTCGACCGCCTCGATGGCATGAAAGGCGTCACTGTGGCCAAGTCGCGCTGGGTCGATGTCCGCCCTTGCCCGGGCAGCGCGGCCCCCCTCGACATTCAAGTCGACGGCGAGTACGAAGGGTCCGGTCCGGCTCGCATCGAAATGGCCCGCGAGACCCTCCGGCTCATGCTGCCCAGGCCATTCCTGGCTTCCTGGTCCGGAACCGTTCAGACTGTTGCCCGCACGGCCTGAAGCTCGGTCTCCAGATTTGACAGAATCGCCTCGGCGCTTGGCTCAACACGCAGCCGGGCAAAGCATTCGCCCACCATCGGCGCCAGCCGCGAGTCTGTCTCCTCCAGCCAGTGGCCCATCGCATCCGCGATCAGGTCGGCATTCTCGATCACCGCGCTCAGCGCCAACACGCCGGATTGCGCCGACCCCGGGTCCAGCCCCGAGCGATGGTGATACAGCACCGCCTTGTGAATGGGCGTCGGAAGCCCCCATCGCTGGAGCGCCGCCGCGCTCAATTCCGCGTGCGTCGTCTCGATCAACTCCAGCTCGCATTCCTCGATCGGCCGCCCCGTCTCCCTCCGCATCTCCATGATCTGCGCGTGCTCCTGCGGCAAAGTCATCGCCAGCATCAGCCGTCCCAAATCGTGCAGCAATCCGGCCGCGAAAGCCCCCTCCGGGTAGCTCGCCTCCAATTTCTGCACCAGTTGGTCGGCCAGGATCGCCACCGCCGTTGAGTGCGTGTTGAATCGCTCCATGTCAAAAGCCTGCGGCGGTTTGACACGAGCAAACAGCTTGCTCACCGACAGTCCCAGCAGAAAGTTCCGCAGCCGGCTGATCCCCAGAATCGATACCGCCGCTCGAACGCTTGAAACCGTCCCCCTTCGTCCATACAGCGCCGAGTTCACCAGCCGGAGGACGTTCCCGCTCAACACCGAGTCCCTCTCGATGACCGATGCCAACTGCGCGAATGAAACGTCTTCATCCGCCAGACTCGACATCAGATGGTTCAGAACCGGCGAAAACGCAGGCAGCTGGTCCAGGCCGCGCAGCGCCAGCTCCCGGTAGCTGAGCCGGTTGAGTATAGTGGGACTCACACCCCTTCTATCGGCACGTCCCCCCCCTGACTTCAGAGAAGTTCGGAATTTTCTCGCCGTTCCCCGGCGCTTCTCCTTCCCGCTGGCCTTCCGCCTCGGCCAATCCTTTGCTTTCCACGCCGCCGAATGGAAGTCCAATCAATCGCTTTCTCTTCGGCCCTTCGCCGCCAATGAGCCCCCTTGCCGGTTTGGAGCCGAAATCGGGCTTTGCCATTCTCGTTCCCGCGGCGCCCCCCGCATCGACACTCTCGGCCAAAGCCTGATAGCGGGACTGCCCGCCGGGAATGCCGGAGCCTTGAAGGAGCGGCGCGCCGCGAGTGGGCGCATTGTCCGCCGCTGGCCCGGTGATTGAATCCTGCTTCCTCTCCGCCAAGAGCATAATGAAATCGTGAGCGATTCCCTCCCGCCCGCCATCGAGGTCCGCGAGCTTCGGAAACTTTACGGCGGCAAGCCCGCCGTCGACGGCCTCACCCTCACCGTCGGGCAAGGCTGCTTCTTCGGGTTCCTCGGCCCCAACGGCGCCGGCAAGACCACCACCATCCGTATGCTCATGGGCCTCGCCCCGCCTACCTCCGGCTCCATCTCCATCCTCGGCCACTCCATGCCCCGCGAGGCCATCGCCATCAAGTCACGCATCGGCCTCGTTCCCGACGACACCCTCCTGTTCGACCACCTCAGCGGCGGCGAGTACATCGAATTCGTCGGCCGCATGTACGGCCTCGGCCGCGGCCTCTCCCGCCAGCGCACCGCCGAGCTCCTCGACCTCTTCGAACTCAACGGCGCCGGCCGCAAGCTCATCGGCGAATACTCCAAAGGCATGCGAAAACGCGTCGCCATGGCCGCCGCCCTCATCCACCGCCCCTCGCTCTACCTCCTCGACGAGCCCTTCGAAGGCGTCGACGCCGTCGGCGCCCGCCTCATGAAGGAGATCCTCCTCGACCAGGTCCGCCAGGGCGCCACCATCTTCCTCACTTCCCACGTCCTCGAAGTCGTCGAACGGCTCTGCGACCGCGTCGCCATCATCAACCAGGGCCGCATCGTCATCGAGGGCTCTCTCGACGAGCTCCGCAGCGGCCAGGAGACCCTCGAAGACCTCTTCGTCCGTGTCGTCGGCGGGCCCGCGCGCTCGCAGGACAACCTCGACTGGCTGTGAGCCCGCTATGATCTTCAACGATCAGGTCCGCGCCATCCTCGCCGCTCAATACCACGTGATCGCCAATCGCGCCGGCGGCGGCCGCGCGCTCTACTGGTCGCTCACCGGGCTCTGGTACCTCATGGTCGCCGTCCTCGCCGGCGTCATCGCTGTCTTCATCCCCGAAATCTCATCCCGCGACGCACTCGAGCGCTGGCTCAGCGGCGGCCTCTTCCTCGCCTTCCTCTTCTGGCAGTTCGTCCCCGTCGCCCTCGCCACCACCGGCATGTCGCTCGAGTTGAAACGCCTGCTCGTCTACCCCATCCCCGTCTCCAGCCTCTTCGCCATCGAGACCCTGCTCCGCATCAGCACCGGTGTCGAAGTCCTCATCGTCATGGCCGGCGCCGCCCTCGGTCTCGCCCGCAGTCCCATCGCCCCATGGTGGGCGCCCCTCTTCTTCCTCCCCTACATCGCATTCAACCTCCTCCTGTCCGCCGGCATCCGCGACCTCCTCACGCGCCTGCTGGCCCGCCGCGGCGTCCGCGAGCTCGTCGTCCTCGCCATCGTCATGCTCTCTGCGCTGCCCAGCCTCCTGGTCACTCTGTTCCCTCCCGAAACCTGGCGCAGCCGGTACGCCGAATGGGGCGCCAGACTCCCCTCTTTCCCTTGGCCATGGTCGGCCACTGCCCAGCTCTCCTCCGGCGATTTTTCTCTCCTCCCGTTCACCTTCCTCGTCTTCTGGCTCGTGCTTGCCGCCGCCTTCGGCTACTCGCAGTTCCAGCGCGGCCTTCGCTGGGACGCCGACGAGGTCCGCGCGCGCCAGCGCGATACCGCCCCCAAACGTTTCGCCGGCTGGGCCGAAATCCTCTACCGCCTCCCCTCACGGCTCCTGCC
>JACADU010000281.1 GCA_013388415.1 Bryobacteraceae bacterium | reverse complement strand
CGGCAGGACCTATTGCGTTAGGAGCCGCAGAATCAACCTCACACCATAGCGAAGAAGCGCTGCCAGTAAACGAACAGTGCGAGAGCCGGCAATTCCTTCAAAGCGCCGTAGGTGCCAAATCGTTTATCTCGGCGAACCAACCTAAGCGACTGACCATTGCTGCAGGACAGGCCGCCTGGCGTCAACTACTTTTCCCGGCCGTGTGCGAAGGACGGACCGAAGGAATCACGCTCCGCTGGTCCCAAATCTGCTCGCGCTCCAGGATCCGCATCGGCTTGCCGCACTCGAACGCGCGGAGATACTCGTACCAAGTGACGCTCACCTGCCGCCGGGGATCGTCCGGCAGCGGATACTTGGGGTACTTGGCGCCACTGTGTGCCGCCCCGTAGCGGTCGTTCACGATGAGAACGTATTGGTCCGCGAGCTCGACGTTGCGCAAGCAGTTGTCCTGCGCGTGCAGGCTGGAATCGACCGGGGAAGCCGGGCAACTCCGACGCCCACACCTGATACCCCATCTCTTCCAGCGACTCTTTCAGCCCGCTTCGGAGGTCCACCAGGTCGAGGCAAGTGGAACTCAGGAAGATGCGCTGGGTGGCGTGATCCATGATTTCTCAGGATAACGCCCGACTTCGCGGAACCATGGTTCCTGAACCAAGAGGGAATGGGAAAGCCGGAAGGGCGCCGCTCCCTCATGGAGCCGTCGAACTTCGCGAGCTCCACATCGCCGTCGAAGCGATGCGACAGGAACGCAACCGTCCGTTCGCGGACGAACAACTCGAGCCGCTCAGACAGATACCAGCCCGCCCCGCGGTCGGGATCAACCAGGTTTTCGTTCGCCTGGTCATTCGAGCCTGCGCACTCTAGGATGGATACATGCTATGGCTGATTGGTCTGGGACTTCTGGCCGCCTCGATGGCTTCGGGCGAGGGCGCGGCGGACGATGCGGCGATCCGCGAGGTCGTGAAGACGTACCTTGCGGCGAGGGAACAGAAAGATGAGAAGCTGCTTGCGAGCGTGTTCACGGCGGACGCCGACCAGCTCGTCTCGTCCGGTGAATGGCGAAGGGGGCGGGCTTCGCTCGTCGAGGGGACGATGGCGAGTTCGGCGAAGGAGGCGGGCAAGCGGACGGTCGAGATAGAAACCATCCGGTATGTCGCGAAGGACGTGGCAGTCGCCGACGGGCGTTACGTGATCGCCGGCGCGGCGGAGGATCGGCGGATGTGGAGCACGTTCGTGCTCAGGCGCGAGGCGGGCGGCTGGAAGATTGCGGCGATTCGTAACATGTTGCCCGCGGGGCGCCGGTAACAGGAGCCGGCCCGGCGGCGCGTGCCAACATAGATGCATGGAGCTTCCCCAGGAGGCGGTGTCAGAGCAACTGGGCAGGATCCTGGCCAGCCGGGGCTTCCGGCTCTCGGAGCGGATGCAGCGGTTCCTCACCTACTGCGTCGAAGCGGCGCAGCGCGGCGAGACTCCCAAGGAGTATGCCGTCGGGACGGCGGTCTTCGACCGGAAGCCGGACTTCGACCCGAGGGTGGATCCCATCGTCAGGGTCGAGGCGAGGCGGCTTCGCGCCAAGCTCGAGGAGTACTACTCGGACAGCGGTGCGAACGACGAGATCGTGATCGAGTTGCCGAAGGGCGGGTACATCCCTGTTCTGCGGCGACGTGAGCGGCGGCAGCTTGCGGCGGAGGCGCGGACATCCATTGCGGTGCTTCCGTTCGCGAACCTCGGCCCGGGCGGCGATGAGGATTACTTCAGCGACGGGTTGACCGAGGAACTGATCCACCGCCTGACGCGGGTGCCGGGACTGCGCGTGGTGGCCTGGCCGTCGGCTTCCAGGCTGCGGGGTCGCGAAACCGACTTGGGCGGCATCCGCGATCAGCTCAAGGTGAGCCTCGTGGTGCGCGGCAGCGTGAGGCGCAGCGGCGGGCGGGTGAGGATCACCGCTCAGCTCGTCGATGCGCCATCGGGCGAGTTCCGCTGGTCGGAGAGCTACAGCCGGGACATGAGCGACCTGCTGGCCATTCAAGAAGAGATCGCCGGGGCGATTGCCGCGACTCTGAAACTGGCGCTGAACCAGCCGGGGCGAATCGTGACGGCCAACGTTGAATCGCACAGCCTTTGCCTGAAAGGCCGCTACATCGCGTGGCGGCGGACCATCGAATCCCTGCGCAAGAGCATCGCCTTTTACGAGCAGGCGGCGGAAGCCGATCCCGGCAACGCCGTGGCATACGCCGGGATGGCGGATGGCTACATTCTCCTCTCCGAGTACGGCGATATGCCTCCCTCGGAAGCCATGGACCACGCGCGGCAGGCGGCTTTGAAGGCTCTCGAACTCGACCCGTTCTCGGCCGAGGCCCATACCTCGCTCGCCATGATCAGGTCCCACGCCGAATGGGATTGGGCCGAGGCCGGCGCGCTCTACCGGAAGGCCCTCGATCTCAATCCTGGCTATGTCCGGGCCCGCCACTGGTATGGCCTGGACTACCTGGCGGTGCTGGGACGGTTTGACAACGCCGAGGAGCAGCTCGAGGCCGCGCGCGAGCTCGATCCGCTCTCGCCGATCATTCTGGAGGGGGGCGCATACCTCCAGATGTACCGGCGGAACTACGAAAGGGCGATTGCGGAGTTGCAGGCGATCGCGGAGCTGGAGCCGTCGTTCCACAAGGCATATACGGCGATGGGGCGGGTGTACTCGCTCCAGGGGCGATGCCGCGAGGCGCTGGAGATGTTCGATCGCGGGCTGTCACACGGAGGGGAGTCGCCGAGCCTGATTGCGGCGATCGGCCAGGTGTCGGCGCTTCTCGGCGATCGCGCCAAGGCGCTCGAATGCCTGGAGCGGCTGAAACGCATGTCCCGGGGAAGGCACGTTCCCATGGCCTCATTCGCGATTCTTTACCTCGGATTGGGCGACCATGAGGAGTCGCTCGCTTGTCTGGAGCGCTCGGCCGAGAGGCGCGAGTCGAACGTGGTCTCAATCGGCGTCCACCCGCTCTTCGATCCGCTGCGCGGCGAGCCGCGCTTCCATAACCTGTTGAGACGAATCGGTTTCTTACCGTAAGAACCAGCCGGCGCTTACCTGCCCATTACTTTTGGCAAGAGCCAGCAGGCCTCACGATAGACCCATGAACTGGCTCATCCCACTGGCGCTGGGTTTCCGATTGCTCGATCCGATGCTTTTACCGCCCCCCGACGGCCGCGGCTCAGAAACGGCGGGGCAAAGGCGCGACCGCAAGGCAGCGGCGGAGCCTGCCGAACTCACGCGGCAGGCGACAGAGAGGCTTGTGGCAGCAGACTTCGGTGAGGCTGAGATGCTGTTCGAGCAGGCGATCGGCATCTGGAGGCGCGAAGGGCGGCCCGAGGTGGAATGGGCGCTTGCGCTCGGGAACCTGGGCGCGCTGTATGGAGCGCGGGCCGAGACCGGCAAGGCCGAAGCGCACCTGCGGGAGGCGCTCTCAATGATCGAGGGGCTGGTTGACCACGACGATCCGCGGAGAGGGCGGCTGCTGCTGAGCCTGGCGCAGGTTCGGCTGACTGCGGGCAGGCTCTCGCAGGCGAAGGAGCTGACCGGGGAGGCGATCGGGATCTGTGTCGAGTCTCCCGCGGACATGGCAACCGCGGCGGACGCGATGGGCAGGATTGCGCAGTTTGAAGGCGCGTTGGGCGAGGCCGAACGGTGGTTCTCAGCGGCGCTGGAGTTGCGCGAGCAGGCCCTGGGGCCGCACCACCACGACACGGCCAAGGTGCGAGGCAACCTCGGCGTCGTGCTGCGGCTTCGCGGGAAGCTGAGCGAGGCGGAAGGGCAGTTCCGGCTGGCGTTGCACGATTACCGCAGGGCCGGGCTCGGCGCGCATCCATCGGTCGCGGCGCTTGTCAACAACTTGGGACAGATCGAGCAGGAGCGCGGCAACTGGAAGCAGGCGCTGGCCGCCTACCAGGAGGCGTGCGCCCTGCTGCGGAGGTCCCTCGGCCCGGCGCATCCGAACGTCGCCAACACGCTGACGAACATGGCCACGGTGTGGCAGACCCGGAAGAAACATGCCCGGGCGGAGGCGCTTCTCGCCGAGGCTCTGGCCATCGAGAGGCGGCATTTTGCGGAAGGCCATCCGCGGGTCGCGATGACGCTGAACAACATGGCGGCGGTGGCCGCAGGGCGGGGCAGGTTCGCTGAGGCGGAGCGGCTTCTGACCTCCGCCCTGGAGCAGTTGCAGGCTGCCGTGCCTGCGGACCACCCCGATGTGGGGCTGCTCAGCGTCAATCTCGGAGAGGTCTACCGCGCGATGAAGGACTACGAGCGCGCCACGCCGCTCTATTCGGAGGGCCTGAGGATTCTCGAATCGGCGTGGGGCGCCGAGGTCCCGCGGCTGATCCCGAAGCTGGAGCGGTATTCCGAACTCCTGCGCGCGCAGGAGCAGTACGCGGAAGCAGAGACAGTACAGGTCCGGCAGATGAGGATCCGGGTGAAGCAGGCGCTACGGCCTTAGTCCTCGGTTTCCGAAGCTCAGCAACGGATCTACGGCTCTGCAACATCTCGAGATCCCTTTTGATACGGAGCCTCAGCGGATGCGTGGGCCCCGCGAGGTGGGGGACAATTCGGATATGCCGTTTCCGATTCACAGGCCGCGCAGGCTCAGGAGGACCGAGGGTCTGCGCCGGCTGGTGCGCGAGACCGCGCTCGCGCCCGACGATTTCGTGCTGCCGCTGTTTGCGGTGGAGGGCGAGGGCGTGCGCAAGCCCATCAACTCGATGCCGGGGAACTTTCAGCTCTCGATCGACGAGCTGGTGAAGGAGTGCGAGGAGTGCGTCTCGCTCGGCATTGGGGGGGTGATCCTGTTCGGGATTCCGAAGCACAAGGACGAGCGGGCGTCGGGCGCGTACGCAGAGGACGGAGTGGTGCAACAGGCGGTGCGGGCGCTGAAGACGGCGTATCCGAACCTGACCGTGATCACCGATGTCTGCAACTGCGAGTACACCTCGCACGGGCACTGCGGGCTGGTGGTGGACGGCGACGTGGCGAACGACCCCACATTGGAATGGCTGGCGGCGGCGGCGGTTTCGCATGCTCGCGCCGGCGCCGACGTCGTCGCTCCGTCGGACATGATGGACGGGCGGGTGGCGGCAATCCGGGCGGCGCTCGACAGGAACGGGTTCGAGAAGGTGCCCATTTTGAGCTATGCGGCGAAGTACGCGAGCTGCTTCTACGGACCGTTCCGGGACGCGGCGGAGAGCGCGCCGCAGTTCGGTGACAGACGGTCGTACCAGATGGATGCGCCCAACGCCCGGGAGGCGATGCGGGAGATCGAGCTCGATCTGGAGGAAGGCGCCGATATGATCATGGTGAAGCCGGCGCTGGCGTATCTGGACATCATCCATGAGGCGCGGAGGAGGTTCGACGTTCCGATCGCCGCCTATCAGGTGTCGGGCGAGTTCTCGATGATCCATGCGGCGGCGCGCAACGGGTGGATCGACCTGGAGCGGGCGATGATGGAGTCGCTGGTCTCGATCCGGCGGGCGGGCGCGGACTTTGTGCTAACTTATTTTGCACGGGAAGCTGCCCGGCTGCTTTGAGGATGCAGACGGCCGACAAGGAGGGGCCTCGGCGATGCAGACGCCGGTCATCGGGCTGGGATTGGGATGCGCGCTGTTGTTGGCAGGATGCGCAGGCACAGGCGGCACGAAGCCGGAGATCCGATCGGTCTTCACCGACATTCGCGGCGGCGACTGCGTCAAGGAAATCGACAAGACCGACCCAAACGAGACTCCATTCCTGCGCTGTCCCGGTCCGGCGGGGTACTCGCTGATCGTGCGGCAGGTCGACTCGGGACGCGAGTCGATTGAGGTGATGGACCCGGCAAACCGGGTTCACGCGCTGAACTACCAGGAAGTCGTCACCCGCTCGATGTCCAACCTGGAGGGGAGAGCCGAATGGCGCGTCGAAACGAAGGACGGCAAACCGGCTCCGATCGCGTTGATCGCGCGCGTGCAGGCGCGGGAGGACACCGACAACCCGGAGAAAGTCACTCGCACCTTTCTCGCCGTGGCCAAGGTCACGGCGGAGGAGGTTTGTGTCACCGACCGGATCGATGCCGCCGGACAGCAGCCCGCCGAAGCACAAAAGCTGGCGGACACGGCGCGGACGCGGCAATGCGCGCCGGCGCAACCGCCGCCGGGGTCCGGGGGAGAAGCCGCCCGCTGAACGAGGAGGATCGAAAGGCGCGATGCCGACACCAGTCGAGTTCATGAGGCAGTACAGGAACCTGCAAGTCAATGCGGTGGTGGAGGACCCCGTGGCGAGGGTCTGCCGCACGGCCATGTACACAGTCCAGCTCAGAAAGTACTTCATGATGAGTTGGGCGGACGGCACTGAAGAGCGGCGCGACTACAACGAAGTGACACGGGGCTCCAACGACGATGCCTGGTTCCAGGCCAACAAGGAGCGCATTCGCACGGCGGCGATGGGCAAAGGCGCGCCGCGCGACTACGAACTGGCGCTCGAATGGGCCGTCCGTTCGCGCAAAATCCGGAACGTGACCCAGGCGGCTTTGCAGACCTACTGCGACGAGCATCTCGGGATCGACTGCTCGGGCTTCGTCACCAACTATCTGGTGGCGTGCGGCAAGAGGACTTATTCAAGCGACACGTTGCGCAACACGGGTGCGGCGTCTTACTTCCGGCCGGCGGCGGCGGTCAACGACCCCACGCAGGTCCGGCAGGGCGACCTGCTGGTGTGGATGAACGGCAATGCGGTCAAGACCAATCCGGGTCACGTCGCCGTGGTGGAGTCCTACGTGGCCCAAAGCCGGCCTGGCGGGAACATGAGGGTGGTGGAGGCGACCGGCGCTTCGGGCGCCAACCCGAAGCTGCTGGATTCGATGTACACGGTGGAGCAGATCATCCCCAAGGGCGGCAGCGTCCCGGCCATGATTCTGGTGGTCAAGCGGCATGGCGTCTCAGGCAGCCGCGTGGTTGTGATCCGGGTCTAGCCAAGCGCAAATGACAGGCCGGCGGCGAGGGCTTCGCTGCGGGCGCGTGTGATAGATTGGGAGTTCTTCCTCCCGTTATGAAACGCACCAGCAATCCTCAGGAATTGGCGCAGATCGCCAAGCAGATCCGGCGCCATATCGTCGAAATGACAGGGGCTGCCAAGTCGGGTCACCCGGGCGGCTCGCTTTCCGCGGTGGAGATCCTCACCGTTCTGTATTGGGATGTGATGAGGCACGATCCGGCGAATCCGAAATGGGCGGAGCGGGACCGCTTCATCCTTTCGAAAGGGCACGCCGCGCCGGTTCTCTACGCGGTGATGGCCGAATGCGGCTACACGCCGGTGGAGACGCTGAAGAGCCTCAGAAAACTGGGCTCGATTTACCAGGGCCACCCGGACGTGCGCTTTATTCCGGCGCTGGAGGCATCGACCGGTTCTCTGTGCGAAGGGCTTTCGCTGGCGCTGGGCATGGGGCTCGCCGCGCGGCTGGACAAGGCTTCCTGGCGAACCTATGTGATGCTGGGCGACGGAGAGATCCAGGAAGGGCAGATTTGGGAAGCGGCGATGTTCGGCGCGTATCACAAGGTCGATAACGTGTGCGCCATTGTCGATTACAACAAGATCCAGCTCGACGGCTTTGTGAAGGACATCATGGATCTGGAGCCGCTGGCCGACAAATGGCGCAGCTTCGGGTGGCATGTCATCGAGCTGGACGGGCACGACATTCCCGCCGTGCAGAAGGCGCTGGCCGAGGCAGCGGCGACCAAGGGCAAACCGGCGGTGCTGATCGCCCACACGGTGAAGGGTCAGGGCGTGAGCTTTATGGCCAACAATCCGAAGTTCCACGGCGTCGCCCCGACCAAGGAAGAAGTCGAAATCGCGTTGAAGGAGCTTGCCTGATCATGGCCGCCGCTACGAAGTACGAATTGAAGATGGGCGCCGCGACACGCGAGGCGTTCGGCAAGATGCTGGTGGAGTTGGGCAAAGAGAACCCCAATATCGTGGTGGGCGACGCCGACCTGACGAAGTCGACCATGACTACGTATTTCGCCAAGGAGTTTCCTGACCGGCTGTTCGAGTGCGGGATTGCCGAGGCGAACATGGTGGCGATCGGCGCCGGGCTGGCGATGGCGGGGAAGATCCCGTTCGTGTCGAGCTTTTCGGCCTTTGTGTTGACCAAGGGCTTCGAGCAGTTGCGGGTGCTGGCAGCTTATCCGAGCGCCAATCTGAAAGTGGTTGGAACCCATTCAGGCATTTCGATTGGAGAAGACGGGCCTTCACAGATGTCAGTGGAGGATCTGGCGCTGGCTGGCGCACTGCCCAACTTCACCGTTCTTTCGCCCGCCGACGAGGTGGCGACGCGGTGGGCGGTCCGCTGGGCTGCCGAGCATCATGGAGGAGTTTTCATCCGCTGCGGACGGGTGAAGGCGCCGGTTGTGTATCCGGCGGACGCAAAGTTCGAGGTCGGGAAAGCGGTGGAACTGCTTCCTGGTACCGACGTGACTTTGGTTGCAACAGGCCTATTGGTCGCAGAGTCGATCAAGGCGGCGGAGCAGTTGGACGCCGAGGGGATCAGCGCGCGGGTTCTGGACATTCATACAATCAAGCCCATTGACGATGAGGCATTAGGGCGGGCGGCGAAGGAAACCGGCGCCCTGGTTGTTTCCGAGGAACACCTCGTGGATTCAGGGCTTGGCGCGCGTGTGGCTCAGGCTTTGGCCAGAACGTACCCGGCGCCGGTCGAGTTCGTGGGGCTGGAGGGCTATGCCGAGTCGGGGTCGCCCGACGAGCTGTTGGACAAGTACGGAATGCGGGCTGGGAACATCGTGGAGGCGGCTCGTAGGGTGTTGGCCCGAAAACAGAAATAAGAACAGTACTAGCCTTACCACCGCATATCGTTTATCATTTGATCTGATGGCGCTAACCCGAGATGCCCGGGAGCGCGGCCGGAGAAAGAGGCGGACGCCTGTCGCCAAGTTGGAGTTGCGGCGAGTTGAACAGAGTTGGCTGAGCCGGCAGCTTCATGACGATCTGGGGCCTTCTCTCTGCGCTGCCGGCTTGCAACTGAGCCTGTTGCGGACCGAGACGGCCGACATCCCGGCCGAGTGCGCCGCCGCGCTTGAAAACGTACAGGCGATTCTGGAGCGCGCGGTTGACCTGACGCGTCTGCTGAGCTACTCGGTGAATCCGGGGTGCGCAGCCCGGTGCGGGCTTCGCGACATGGTAAGAATGATGGCGCGCTCGTTCCGGGTGGAAGTCCCGGAAGCCGAGACGGCCCCTCGGGCGGAGGGTCCGGCTGCCGTCGAACTGGCGGAACAGCTTCTAGATTCATTCCTGCTGCTTGAGGCAACGGGCGGCGAACCGAAAACACGTGTTCTCCTTCTCGAGGATTCTGTCGTCCTCGACACTGCCGGCCGGCGCCAGGAGGAGTTCCTCCCGGTGACCCAGAGGCCGCTACGCCACTGGCACTGCGAGCTCCGCGAAAGGCCCCGGGTCAACCGGACGACCCTGAAGTGGAGCCTTGATCAGGTTAGGGAGAAATGATGTATTCCATCCTGCTCGTGGATGACCACAAGATCATGCGCGACGGCCTGAAGGCGATCCTTGGCGCGACGCAGGAGTTCAAAGTCGCGGCGGAGGCCGAGAGCGGGAGCGAGGCGGTCCAACTCGCCCGGCAATTGCGGCCGCATCTGATCCTGATGGATCTGAGTCTGCCGGGTTTGAACGGCATCGAAGCGACGCTGGAGATCCTGCGGGCCAACCCGGACGCGCGGGTGGTGATTCTTTCGATGTATGAGGACGAGGAGTCCGTCATCCGCTCGATTCGCAGCGGCGCCCGCGGCTTCGTGCTGAAGAAGGCGAGCCATACGGACCTGCTGGACGCGCTGCGGGTGGTGGCGAAGGGGGGGTCGTACCTGAGCCCGCAGGTTTCCGACAAGCTGCTGCACCGCATCCAAAGCGGAAACCTGGACGAGCGCAGAGAGAGCAACCCGCTGGACGTGTTGACGCCGCGCGAGGCTCAGGTGATGCGGCTGATCGCGGAAGGAAAGACGAGCAAGGAAGTGGCCGTCTTGTTGAACCTGGGCCACGAGACGGTGCGCAGCTACCGCAAGGCGATGATGAAGAAGCTGGGGGTATCGAATGTCGCCGAGCTCACGCAGCTTGCCTTGAGGTATAACAGGAGTCCGATAGGGAGCAACGGCGCAGCCCTGTCGAGCGCGGCGTTGCAGCGCGCGGAGTGAAGCGGAGAGAACGGCGGCGATGGAATCCCCCTGGGGCGAGATCGAGGTGTGGGACGCGCACGTTCATTTCTTCTCGCACCGGTTTTTCGGACTGCTCGGCGAGCAGATGGCGGAGCGTACCGGCACAGAAGCGGTTTGCGCGAAAGCAGGCGTGGCGGTTCCGCCGGAGGACCCGGCGGAGCTGGCTCGGCTGTGGGCCGCGGAGCTGGACCGGCATGGGGTAGCGGGCGCGGCGCTTCTGGCGAGCCTTCCGGGCGATGAAGGATCGGTGGCGGCGGCTTTGCGGGCTGTGCCGGGGCGGTTTTTTGGTCATTTCTTTGTCAATCCGCTGGCCGGCGGCGCATTGGAGAAGGCGGAGAGCGCCTTCAACGACGGCTTGCGCACGATGTGCCTGCTGCCGGCGATGCACGGTTTCTCGCTGGGCGACAAGCGTGTTGAGCCCTTCTTTTCCCTTGCCGCCGAGCGCGGGGCCAACGTGTTCGTGCACTGCGGCGTGCTGAGCGTGGGAATCAGAAAAAAGCTGGGGCTCGAGTCGCGGTTCGATCTGCGGTATTCGAACCCGGTGGATTTGCATCCCATCGCGCTGCGGCTGGAGAGTGTGAACTTCATCGTGCCGCACTTCGGCGCCGGGTATTTTCGGGAGGCGCTGATGGTGGCGAGTCTCTGTCCCAACGTTTACCTCGACACGTCTTCCTCGAATTCGTGGCGGAAGTACATGGCCCCTCAGCCGAGCCTGGAGGAGGTATTCGAGAGGGCGCTGGACGTGGCGGGAGACGGGCGGCTGCTGTTCGGAACAGACTCGTCGTTCTTTCCGCGCGGCTGGAACAGGGCGGTTTATGAGGAGCAGGCGGCTTGTCTGGCGAAACTGGGCGCAAGCCCGGATACGGTGAAGCGGGTGTTTGGGGAAAACCTGCGGCGGCTCATGGACGGACGGCGAGGCTCCCCGGGGAACCAAAGCGGAGATTGTTGATGGAGCCGGCCGCCGGCTCAGCGGCTAAAAGACCAGCTTCAGGGCGAACTGAATCTGCCTCGCGGGCGACGACAGGCCGGTGATGGTGCCGAAGTTGTTCGCCAGCACGTTGCCCTGAGCGGCGCCGAGGTTTGACGTATTGAACAGGTTGAAGAATTCGGCGCGGAATTCGATCCGGGTGGATTCCCAAGGCAGGAGGAAGTCCTTGTGGGCTCCGCCGTTGAAGTTGAAAATGCCTTCCGTCATGGCGACGTTGCGGCCGAGATTGCCGAAGGGCTGCGACGGGTCGTTCGGTGTGGCGACGCTGGGCGCGGAGAAGGCGGCGCTGTTGAAGTAGCGGTTGGGGCTGCGGTCCGCCGTATAGATGTCGCCGCCGACATAGTTGGGCCGGTAGGTCGTGGAAGAGGCCACCTGGAAGGCGGAGGGGGCGGCGTAGGTGATGTTGATGGGCTGGCCGCGGGTGAGGGTGGTGATCCCGGGGAGGCGCCAGCCGCCGAAGACGGCGTTGACAAAGGCGTTGGAGCTGCTGCCCCATTTCCTGCCTTTGCCATACGGGACTTCCCAAACGAATGTGGTTGTGTTGTTGAAGGGCTGGTTGTAGCTGCCGGGGCCTTTTTCGCCGGGCAGATTCTGGAGGTTGGCGCGCGAGTTATCGCCGTTGAATGCCTCGAGGTGGCCGGCGGCATTGTCCATGGCCTTGGACCAAGTGAAGCTGTTCAGGAGGTAGACGCCGGAAGCGTACTTTTTCTCCAGTTTGACTTGCATGCCGTGGTAGTTGGCCCAGCCGCCGCCATAGGAGATCTGAATGAAATCGTAACCCTGGATGCGGCGGCGCTGGCCGAGGGGGACGTTTTGGCCGGGAAGATTCGGGCGGGCCCAGTTGTAGTCGCCGAGAAGCATGAGACCGTTGGAGCGGTTGCCGACGTAGGCGACGTCGAGCAGCAGGTTGTTGGCGATCTCCTGCTGGATGGTGAAGTGCCAGCTCTGGACGTAACTGGTGCGGTAGTCGGCGGGCGTGTAGTTGGTGCGCGTGGTCGCGGTGGAGAAGTTGCTGGGGTCGACGAGACCCTGAGGGTAGCCCTGCTCGGTCAACCGGAAGCAGCCGCGATAGTTGTTGCCCGTGCACAGCGGCTGAGCAGGCGTCTGGTTGATGGTCAGGTTGACGATCTGCGGACCGTTGTAGCCGAGGAGGTTTTCACCGCCGAGGCGGTTGAAGTGGATGTAGCTGATGCCGTAGCCGGACCGGATGGCGGTTTTGGGCGAGGCGAGGAAGGCAAGGCCTACGCGAGGCGCCCAATTGTTGCGGTCGGGTTGGACGAGGGCGCGGTCATAGACGCCGCCGGCCTTGGCCTGGATGATCGTCAGGTTTGCAGGATCGAAGTTGGAGAGGCGGTTCTTGTCTTCCCACTGGGGCGTGGCGTATTCATAGCGGACGCCGGCGTTGAGGGTGAGCTTGCTGTTCACTTTCCAGTCGTCCTGGAGGTAAAAGAAGTGCATCCGCTGGCGGTAATTGAGAACGATTTCGTTGTTCAGGCTGTAGGAGGAGCGCGCCCCAAGGAGGAAATCGGCGAGGTTATAGAGATTGTTGGACGCTGCGCCGGAGGGGCGCGAGAACTGCCCGCTGTAGGAGTCCTGGCCGTATTGCGGGTTGAAATCGAAGATATCGGTGTTGATCGCCTGGTATTCGTAGCCGGCTTTCAACACGTGGCGTCCCAGGATTTTCGAATAGTTGGCCTTGGGGTTGATGGTGGTCGGGTCCTGGAACTGAGGATTTGAGGATTGCCGGCCAAGAGCGGTGAAGCCGCCGATGGATTGGGCGGTGAGGCCGCCGCCGATGGTAGGGTTGTCGGGCAGGCCAGGGATGCCGTACTCGGCGAGCATATTGGGGCGTTCGGCCCCCAGCGCGCTCTTGCCGCCTTCGAAGATGCTGTAGCCGATGCGGAAGTCGATGACCGAGGTGGGCGAGAGGTTGTAGTTGAAGCCTCCCGCGATCTGTTTGTTCAACACCCGGACGTTGCCGTTGGCATTGCCGCCGGACGGTCCGGGGATGACATGATTCTCGGTGCGGTTGGAGAGCCGGTGGCTGTAGCGGGCGAATGCGTTGAGCTTCTCCGTGAAGTAGTGGTCGTAGCGGGCGTCGCCCTTGTTGTCTTCAGTGGGGACGGGGGTGAGGTAGTCCCAGTTGTTCGAGGGCGCTACACCAGGGTTCGAGGCGCGGACGGGAGCGGGAAGGTCACCGAGGACTTTACGGGCGAAGGAGGTGATGGCGCTCTGAGGGATGACGCCGCCGGCGTAGATTTCGCCGGTGACCGGATTGCGGACCGGGATCGCAAGCCGCCCGGCGCGCTGATCGAGGGTTGGAATGGAGGCATACTGGAGACCCCGCTCGACGCGGCGGAAGCCTTCATAATCGGCAAAGAAGAACATCTTGTCCTTGACGATGGGGCCGCCGAAGGCGCCGCCGAACTGATTCTGCACAAGGACGGGCTTGACGCCGGTGGAAGGCTTGAAGAAACCGACGGCGTTCAACTCCGTGTTCCGCAGGAACTCCCATGCGGAGCCATGGAACTGGTTGGTCCCGCTGCGGAGGCTGGCGTTGATGACGGCTCCGCCGGCGCGTCCGTACTCGGCCGAGAAATTGTTGGTCTGGACTTTGAACTCCTGGACGGCGTCGGGATTGAGCTGGACGATCTGGTTGGAGAAGCCCTGGTTGGAAGTGCCGTAGGCGTTGTTGTCGACGCCGTCGAGCATGAAGTTGTTGAGAGAGCTGCGGAGACCGTTGACGTTGAAGGAGGCGTCGCGGTTGGTGATGTTGGACTTGCGGACGCCGGGGCTGAGCAGGGCGAGGTCGGCGTAAGCGCGGCCGTTCAAGGGAAGATTGACGATGGCTTCGCGGTTGATGACCTGTCCGCGGTCGCTCGAGTCGGTTTCAATCAGAGCGGCGGCTTCACTCACGGTGACCGTCTCGGCGACGTCGCCGACCTGCATTGTCAGGCTGACGCGCTGGCGGGCGCTGACGGTGAGCTCGAAGGGCTCGGAAGAAGCGATCTTAAACCCGGGCTTCTCAGCCTGTAGCCGATATGTGCCGATGCGGAGGTTGAGAAACTGGCAGTTGCCCACCTCATCAAC
Source organism: Bryobacteraceae bacterium (assembly GCA_013388415.1). Lineage (GTDB taxonomy): Bacteria > Acidobacteriota > Terriglobia > Bryobacterales > Bryobacteraceae > JACADU01. The sequence continues at coordinate 11,033 of JACADU010000281.1, read as the reverse complement.
CACTTGAGTGACAGCAACGCCGGTTCTTATGTTGAGAAGGGTGACTTTGGCTCCAGGAACGACGGCGCCGCTCTGATCGACGACGCTTCCAAGCACGGTGGCGGTATCATACTGCGCCAACAGCGCGGAGACGGACAGGATTCCCAGCAGAAGCAGTCTATGCATGAATTGCAGTGTAGCGCGGTTTGGTTTCGCTGCAATGACTGCCGGGATGCCGTAGAGTAAACAGGAACATGAGTCTTTGGGTACAAATCCTGATCGGGCTGGTGGGCGGTATCGGCCTGGGTGTTTTTCTTGGGGATCTTGCGGCCCCTCTGAAGGTCGTCGCCGACGGCTACGTGAAGCTTTTGCAGATGACGGTGCTGCCCTACGTCGTGGTGTCGATCATGACGAGCCTGGGCGGGCTGAGCTATGCGGAGGCGAGGCGGCTGGGGATGAAAGCCGGGACGGTGCTGGCGCTTTTGTGGGTCGTCGGAATCGGCCTGGCATTCCTGACGCCGCTGGCGTTTCCGAACGTCGAGAACGCGACCTTTTTCAGCGCGGCGATGACCGAGAAGCACGCGCCGTTCGATTTCCTCGGCCTCTACATCCCTTCCAACCCGTTTCATTCGCTGGCGAACAACATCGTGCCGGCGGTGGTGCTGTTCTCCGTGGTTCTGGGGGTGGCGCTGATCGGCGTGGAGCGCAAGCAGCCGCTGATGGACGCGCTAGGCATCATTGGGGCGGCGCTGTCGCGGGCGACGCGTTTCATCGTGCGGCTGACGCCGGTGGGAATCTTCGCGGTAGGAGCCTATGCGGCGGGCACACTGAGCGTTGAGCAGATCGCGCGGATCGAAGTGTTCCTGGTGACCTACGTGCTGATCGCGGTGCTCGCGGCGGTCTGGATCATCCCGGGGCTGATTTCGGCGCTGACGCCGATCCGGTTCGGCGAAGTGTTCGGCTCCACGCGGGACGCGCTGCTGACGGCGTTCATGGTGGGAGACCTGTTTGTCGTGCTGCCAAGTCTCACTGAAGAGTGCAAAGCAATGCTGAGGCGGCACAAACTAACCGACGAGCATTCCGAATCGCTGCCGGATGTGATCGTGCCGGCGTCGTTCAACTTCCCGCACGCGGGCAAGCTCCTTTCGTTGAGTTTCATCCTGTTTGCCGGCTGGTTCGCGGACGCGCCGGTGCGCGCGGCGGACTATCCGGCGCTTGCCGGAACGGGACTGCTGACCTTCTTCGGAAGCCTGAACGCGGCGGTGCCGTTCCTTCTGGACATGTTCCGGATTCCGGCGGACACGTTTCAGCTCTTTGTGGCGACCAGCGTCATTAACGCGCGGTTTGGGACGCTGCTGGCGGCGGTGCACACGGTGGCGATCGCGATTCTGGGCAGCGCGGCGGTGGCGGGCGCGGTACGCTTAAGCGCGCTTCGATTCGCCCGCTACCTGGCGATCACCGTTGTCCTGCTCGCCGTGGTGCTGGGCGGCGTGCGAGTGTTCTTCACCCGCAGTCTCGGCGGCGCTTTCAAGGGCGCCGAACTGGTCTACGGCATGAAACCGCTCTTCCCCGAGAGGCCAGTACTGGATCGCCCGAAGCCTGACGACAAGACGGAGCTGCGTGCGGGGGTCATCGGCACGATCGGGCGATCGGGGAAACTGCGCGTCTGCGTGCTTGACAACAGAATGCCGTTCTCTTTCCTGAACCGGGAGGGTGAACTCACCGGCTTTGATGTCGAGATGGCCCGCCAACTGGCTCACGACCTTGGCGTGCGTGTGCAATTCGTCACGATCACGCTCGATACGCTGGGTGAGGCGCTCGGGCGCCAGGATTGCGAGCTCGCGATGGCTGGGATTCCCGTGACGCCTTTGCGAATGACGCTGGCGGAGTTTTCGCAACCGTACCTGGATGAAACCATGGGGTTCGTCGTCCGGGACCATCTGCGGGCGGAATACACGACCTGGGCAAGTATCCGGTCATTGGGGGCGGTGGAGATCCAGATCCCAAACATCCCCTACTATGTCGGCGCCATCCGCGAGAAGCTTCCTGAGGCGAAGTTGCGGCTGCTCGACCCGGCGACCACGGAGGATCCGCTGACGTCCAAGCCGGATGCGGTTGTCCTGCCGGCGGAACGCGGGTCGGTGCTGACCATGTTGCATCCAGAGTACTCCGTGGTTGTTCCTGAGCCGGAACAGATCAAGGTCCCGCTGGCCTATCCGGTGGCGCGGCGGGATCAGGAGTGGCTGAACTTCGTGAACAACTGGGTGGAGCTGAAGCGGAAGGACGGCACGATTCAGAAACTCTACGAGCACTGGATTCTCGGCAAGTCGGCGCAGCGGCGGGAATCGAGATGGTCGGTGGCGCGCAATGTTCTGCACTGGGTGAGATAGCCGGAGCTAGCGTGGCTGGGGCGGAACAGTCCAAAGGTAGATCTGATGGCCCTCGACCTCGATCTGCTTTTCAGGCGGCCAATCTCCCATGTCGTGATAGTGGGAGACGATGCGCGAGCCGGGCTTGAGCTGCCGGAGGAGGATGGGGCGCAGTTTGAGGTTGATCCACGGCCAGAGATAAAGCGTGACGATGGTGGCTTCGCGGACGTCGCTTTCGAAGAGGTCGCCGACGCGGAACTTGACGAGTTTCGTGACGCCGGCGGCTTTGGCGTTGGCGTTGGCTTCGAGGATGCGTTGGGGGTCGATGTCGATGCCGACTCCTCGGATGCCGTACTGTTTGGCCGCGGCGATGACGATGCGGCCGTCACCGCAGCCAAGGTCGTAGAGGACGTCGCCCTTCCGGACGCCGCCGAGTTCGAGCATTCGTTTCACGATTTCGGGGGAGGAGGGCTCGTAGCGGACGTCGGGCGGGCGGACGGGCTTGGGCTGGGAAAACAGGCAGACGGAGAAGGCGAGGGCGAGGCCGGCGCGGGACAGCATGGGACAAACATATCAACCATATCAACTTGGGGGCTGATAAGTTAGAAGTATCCGCGCGGACGTGGCGGAACTGGCAGACGCACCAGACTTAGGATCTGGCGGGGCAACCCATGAGAGTTCGAGTCTCTCCGTCCGCACCATTCAGGAGCCTGGTTAGGCGGTTTTCCTGAGATTTCCTAAAGAAAACTTCAGAATGAGCCGATTCGATAGGTGCAACCATGAAAGAACGCAGGGCGCATCCTCGGTATCCGGTCGGCGAGTGCGGAAAGCTGAAGCCGCTGGAATGGGAGTCTCTGATCGGGCAGCGTGACGTGAAGGTCGTCAACGTTTCCGATGGCGGGTTGGGTCTTCGGCTCGACCATTCCATCCCGGTCGGCATCGCCGTGAGGGTCCTCGTGGGCAAGGGCAGCTATCTGGGGAAGATCACCTACTGCCGGGCGAGCGGCAACGCCTTCGTCGCGGGTGTGGCCGTGCAATCGGGCACGGCGGGCATCCCGCGGCGCACAGCCGAGGGCAAGAAACCGGCGGAGGCGACAGCTCAGAAGGCGAGCTAAGTCCACGGATTCGGACGCGCACCGCCGCGGGCAGCGGCCGCGGGCCCAGGCCGCAGGCACAGGATGCAGGCACAGGATGCGGTGGACCTGGCTTTTCGATAAACTGCCAGGGGCTGGGACCCCGACATGAACGTTTTCTCCATCAACCGCAGGAGATTCCTGCATAGGGCATCGAGCGCCTTTGCGCTCTCGGCGATGGGCGCCTATGGTGTCGAGCTGGTGAATCAGCGGCCGCGGCGCGTGGGGCTTATCGGCTCGGGCTGGTACGGCAAGAGTGACCTCTGGCGGCTGGCGCAGGTGGCGCCGATCGACATCGTTTGCATCAGCGATCCGGACAAGCGGATGCTTGCCGGAGCGGTGAAGATCGCGCAGGAGCGATGGCCGGACAAGAAGCCGCCGCAGACATACGGCGACTACCGGCAGATGCTGAAATCGCACGAGTTGGACATCGTGCTGGTGGGCTCGCCCGACCACTGGCACGCGCTGCATGCCATCGCGGCGATCGAAGCGGGGGCCGATGTCTATCTGCAAAAGCCCATCAGCGTGGACGTGCTCGAAGGGGAGGCGATTCTGGCTTCCGCGCGCAGACACAAGCGCGTCGTGCAGATTGGAACGCAGCGGAAGAGCACGCCGCACCTGATCGACGCCAAGCGCCGCGTGGTGGACGCGGGTCTGCTGGGCAAGATCGGGCACGTCGATATGTGCTGCTACATTCCGATGCGGGCGAACGGGAATCCGCCGGTCCAGCCGGTTCCCGATCATCTGGACTACGAGATGTGGACGGGACCGGCGCCTCTGCGGCCCTATGACGGTCTGCCACACCTGCGCTGGTGGCGTACGTTCATGGAGTACGGCAACGGCATCGTCGGAGACATGTGCGTGCACATGTATGACACGGTTCGCTGGATGTTGAAGCTGGGCTGGCCGAAGCGGATCACTTCGACTGGCGGAATCTTCGTGCAAACGGGCGGGAAGTCGAACATCAGCGACACGCAGACGGCGATCTTCGAGCACGGCGGGTTCCACGCCGTGTGGCAGCACCGGACATGGGGCGCGCCGGCCGATCCCGATTATCCCTGGGCTCTGTTCATTTACGGCGACAAGGGAGTGTTGAAGGCGAGCACGATGCGGGCGGACTTCATCCCGCTGGACAAGAGCCAGAAGCCAATCCACTTCGATTGCCTGTACGAGAGGGAGAAGTACCCTGAGGACCTGAAGGAAGAGGCCATCGAGCTGAACGCGGCTCCGGCGACGCGCCTCCATATGCTGGACTTTCTGGCGGCGATCGACAAGCGAAGCCGCCCCGTCGCCGACATCGAGGACGGCCATATCTCGACGGCGAGCTGCATTCTGGCCAACCTGTCGATGAAGCTGGGCCGCCCGCTGGTCTACGACCCGGCGAAGAAAGCAGTGACGGGCGACGCCGAAGCGACGAAACTGCTGCGCCGGGCGTACCGGCAGCCGTGGCGGCATCCGGCGCAGGCATGAGCCGCCCGCTCAACGGCCGGCGATCTGGTCCGCCTCGGCTTGGGCAAGGTCGGCGCTCAGGCGGGCAGAGAGCGCTTTGGCTTCCGCTTCGAGCAGGTTCGCCTGGGCTTCGAGGAGCGTGAAGCGGGTCGCCTGGCCGACTTCCACCCGGTCGCTCGCGATGCGCAGCAGTTCGCGCCGGACGGCGGCTGCTTCGGAAGCGACAGAAACCAGGTCACGCATTCGGGCAGTCTTGCGCAAGGCCTTGCGGAGGTCGAGCGAGACTCGCCGCTCGATGCGTTCCTGGTTCCTGCGGGCCATCTCGATCTGAACGCCGCGTTCGCCGGTTTCAGCGCGCCGTTTTCCGGAGTCCCAGAGCGTGAAGGCGAGCCGGCCGCCGAAGATGAAGTTGTTGCCGGGCAAGAAAGGAACGCCAGATTGGTAGACGTGCTGAGCGTAAGCTGTGATTTCGGGGATGTAATCGGCGCGGGCAGCTTTGAGTCCAAACTCGGCTTTGCGGACCGCAAGGCGGGCGGCGCGGACCTCGGGATTGGCTTCCATGGCCATGCGGACAGCCGTCTCTTCGGACACTGGTTGGTCAACGGGAAGATCGGGCATGATGGGGGTCCACTGGCTCGCTGCGGATGCGCCGATGAGTTCGTTGAATTCTCCCTCGATATCGGCGCGCTCGATTTCCGCGGAAAGCACGGCGTTCCTCGCTTCGAGCAGTCCTGCGCGCGCTTCGCGCCGCTTGACGTCCAGGGCGGAGCCGGCCTCGACGGCGTCGGAGGCTTCGCGCAGGGCCTCTTCCAAGGCGGCGGCGCGCGCCGCGGCGGCAGCCTGTTTTGCCCCTGAGATCAGCAGGCCGTAGAAGGCTTCGCGGGTCTTGAGCAGGATGGCGAGTTCGGCGCGTTTGACGTCTTCTTCCGCGGCGGCGACTTCGGTTTGGGAGACGTTCGAACCGGCGCGGATCTTGACGAGTTGAGTGAGGGGCTGGCCAAGAGTCGTGGAGATGAGCCCGACCTTGTTCAGTCCCTGGACGAGGGAGAGGTCGGCTGACGGGAGCGGTCCGGCGCCGGGGACAACGCCGAGCGAGCCGGCGGGCAGGACGATCGCCTGGAGTTGCGTGTTGTAGAGGAAGTCGCTCTGGTTGCGCAGCGCAGGGTAGAGGTTGGCGCGGACGGCATCGCGGCGGCGCTGCTGTTCGCGCACTTTGAGGCGGGCAAGCTGGAGGAGACTGTTCTGCTTGCGGGCCATTTCGAGCGCCTGATCGAGAGAGATGGGGCGGGCTTCGGCGCGGGCAGGCGCAGCGGTGAGCAGCAACAGTCCGATAAGAGCCGCCGCGGGAGCGCTGGACCGGGGCCGGCTTTCGATGACGACATAGAGCACGGGAACGACAAGCAGGGTGAAGAACATGGAAAGCAACAGACCGATGGCGATGACGCTGGCGAGCGGAGACCACAGTGTGGAGCCGGAAAGGATCATCGGTGTGACGCCGACCGCGGCGGCGGCTGTGGTGAGGAAGATGGGCCTTAGACGGCGCTCGCCGGCTTCCAGAGCGGCTTGCGACACGTCTGCTCCGGCGGCGCGCCGCTCGTTCATGTACTCGACGAGGATGATGGCGTTGCGCACGACGACTCCGCCCAGGCTGATGAGGCCGAGAAATGCCGTGAAGCTGAACGGGTTGTTGGTGATCACGAGTCCAAGTACGGCGCCTGGAAAGGCCAGCGGGATCGACATCATCACAACAATCACTTGCGCGACCGACCGGAACTGGAAAAGCAGGATCAGGAAGATGAGGACGATGCTGACGGCGAGGACGACTTTCATCTCGCCGAAGGTTTCGTCCTGGTTCGCCTTTTCGCCGCCGTAGTCCAACCGGTAGCCTCCGGGCAGGTTCATGGCATCGAGAGCGGGACGGGCGCGCGCGAGGATGGCCGAAGCGAGTTCGCCTTCTTTCGGGTAAGCGAGCACGGTGAGCGTTCGAAGGCCATTGCGGTGGGCGATGCGGTTGGGGCGCCAGGCGGGTTCGAGCCGGGCGACGTTGTGAAGCGGGACGTTCGCGCCGGTCAGTGTCGAGATCATCGTGGCGGCGCGCAGGTCATCGAAGTCGCGGCGATTGAACTCGTCGAGGCGCAGTACGACTGGCACGTCGCGGTCGCCCTCCCAAAAGGTGGAGACCGGGAGTCCGCTGAAGCCTCCGGCAAGTTGGAGCGAGATGGTGGCGGTGCTGAGCCCGAGCCGGTTGGCGACTTCGTGATCGACGTTGACATCGACGGAGTAAGCATCTTCGTGAAAGTCGGTGAACAGGTACTCGACGCCGCCGGCGCCGCGGAGGATTTCAGTGGCGGAATCGCCGAGGGCTCTCAGGCGGGCGATGTCGAGACCGGTGAGGCGGACTTCGACGGGCGCGCTCATCGGTTTGCCCTGTTCGAGCTCGCGCACGATGACGCGGGCGGAAGGAGCAAGCGGCGGGAGTTCGCGGCGCAGGCGGTAGATGAGGTCCACCGTGCCGTCCCGGCCGCGGGTATTCACGAGCAACTGGGCGAAGTTGGCGGCGGGGAATTCGGGGTCGACGTTGTAGTAGAAGCGCGGCGCCGATTCGCCGATGAAGGCGGAAACATTGGCCACGAGCTTCTCGCGGCGGAGGAAGCCCTCGATGCGGCTGGTGGCGGCATCAGTGGCTTCGAGGCGGCTGCCTTCCGGCAGCCAGAGGTTGATGACGAACTGCGGGCGCTCGGCGGCTGGAAAGAACCGTTCCGGGACGGCGGTCTTGAGGACAAAGGCGGCGAGGATGATGGCGGCGGCGCCGGCGGCGAGCGTGAGAGCCTTGTTCCGCATCGCCGTATGGATGGCGAAGTGGTAGGAGCGCTGAAGCCGGTCGAGGACAGTGCCGCCGCGGGCGGGCGCCTCGTCCGCGGTGTGAGTGTGCAGCCCTTTGCGGATGAAGAAACGGCAGAGCCAAGGGGTGAGCAGCATGGCGACGACAAATGAGCTGCCGAGCGAGACGGCGACGGCGACCGGCAAAGCCTGAATGAATTCGCCGACCGCGCCGCTGATCATCAGCATGGGAAGGAATGCGGCGATGATGGTCAGCGTGGCGGTCAGAACGGGGACGGTGAGTTCGCTGGCAGCGCGCCAGGCGGCTTCCGCCCGTTCGACGCCTCGGTCCAGCATTTCGACGTAGTTGTCGGCGATGACGATGGCGTCGTCGACGACCATGCCGAGAACGACGATCAAGGCTGAGATCGAGACCTGATGGAGCTCGACCCCGATGGCGTCGAGCAGGGCGAAGGTGGCGGCGACGGTGACCGGGATGGCGAGTGAGGCGATCACTGCGACGCGCATGGGCAGCAGCAGCATGGTCACCAGAATGACGCTGGCGATGGCAATGCCGAATTCGCGGATGAAATGGGCGATGCGGTCAGCGACCACCGCGGGCTGGTCCGCGATGAGGTCCACCTGAAGATCGGGCGGGAGGATCTTGCGAATGCCGGCCAGTTTGCCGCGCAGCTCGGAGCCGAACTCGACGATGTTATAACCTTCGAGCATCTCGACCGAAATGAGGACGGCGCGCTCGCCCTGGAAGCGGGCGAGTGTGCGAGGCTCGCCGTCGATGCGGTGGACTTCCGCCAGGTCTCCGAGGTGGATAGGCTGGCCTGTCTTCCTGGACATGCCCACAATCAGGCGGCGGATCTCCTCCTCGGTCTGAAAAAGGCCGGAGGTCTTCAGCGGGACATCGGCGGCGCCGGTTTTCAATGAGCCGCCGTATTCCACGGTATTGCGCCCGCGCAGGGCGGCGATGACCTGGAGCGGGGAGAGATCGTATTGGGAGACCCGGCCCATCGAGCTGCTGATGCGGATCTCCTCGCGCTGCTCGCCGAGGCGCGCCAGTTTCGCCACCGCGCGAAGCGACCGGAATTCGTTCTCAATGGTCTCGGCGTACTCCTTGAGCTGCTGGTAAGAATAGTTGCCCCCATGAACGGCGAGCAGCCAGGCGACGGTGTCGCCGAATCCGTCGTTGACGACAGGTCCCTGGACGCCGGCGGGCAGCGACGTGGCCTTGAGCTCGAGCAGCGCATGACGGAGCTTGGACCAGAACAGGTCGGGCTCGGAAACCGAATCCTCGAGTTCGACGTAGGTGACGCTGACGTTGGTGCGGCTGACGGAATGCGTCTTGGCCTTGCGGACCTCGGAAAAGCGAAACAGGCGCTCTTCGATCTTTTCGGTCACCTGCTTCTCGACCTGCTCGGCGGTGGCGCCGAGGTATTGCGCGATGACGAGTCCGGTGCGGATGGTGATCTTGGGGTCTTCGCGGCGCGGCATGGTGAGGAGGGCGTGGATGCCCGCCGCGAAGATGGCTGCGGACAGCAGCAGGGTGACCTGAGGATAGCGGAGAGTCCCGCGGACCAGATTCATTGCGCGGCTCCCTTCCCCACTGAGACCACCCTGACGAGACCGCCCTCGCGGACACGGTGCTGGCCGGAAACGACGACGCGCTCGGCGCCTGTCAGGCCGCTGGCGATTTCGATCTCGCTTCCGAGAGGGGCGCCGACTTCCACACGCCGCGCATAGACGCGTTGCTTTTCTTCCGCATAGACGTAAACGAGGGTTGCGCCCTGAGCGTCGCGGACGATGGTCTCGCCGGGCAGCGTAAGAGCCTTGACACGCTCGGCGCTTTCGATCTCGGATTCCGCGGTCATGCCGGCGCGAAGGACCAAAGCCGGGTTCGGAACCAGAAGCCGGACAGGGAAGGTGCGGGTCTCCGGTTCGGCGGCATAGCCGAGGAGTTCCACTGCTCCTGTCATCGCTTGACCGAGCGCCGCGACGCGCACTTCGGCGCGCTGGCCCACACGCACGCGCGCAATGTCGTTTTCCGCCACTCCGACCTTGACGCGAACCGGGTTGATGTTGGCGAGGACGACGACAGGCATTCCGGCGGAGATCATCTCCCCGGGCTCGGCCAGACGCTTGATCACAGCGCCGGAGATGGGGGCGCGGAGGGTGGCGTCGGCGACGCGCTTGGCGTTCAATGCCACGTTTTCGCGCGCCATGCGTGCCTTGGCCTCGGCGGCGGCGATATCCTCGCGGCGCGCGCCTTCGCGGGCTTCGCTGTAGCGCTGGCGGGCGACTTCAAGTTGTGTTTCCACTTTCTTGAAATCCGCGGGGGCCATGCTCTTGCGCTCGAACAGGACTTTGTACCGCCTGTGTTCGTCCTCGGCGAGGTCGAGGGCAGCCTTGGCCTGGGCGAGCTCCTGGGCGCGGGCTCCGGCTCGCGCCTTTTCGGCCTGCGCCTGGGCAGCATCGCTTTCCGCGCGCGCGATGGCGGCGCCGATTTCGTAGTCGGCCGGGTCGAGTTCTGCGAGGACTTGACCGGCTGAGACGATCGCGCCCTCCTCGACCAGAATGCGGCGAACGCGTCCTGCGATCTGGAACCCGATCCGCGAGGTCTCCCGCGGCTCTACGGTTCCCGAGGCCCGGACTCTGACCGGGCGGTCCACCGGGCGGGGCTGGCGGACCTCCACGGGAACGGCCTCTTCGGTTTGAGAAGTCGATGGTTGTCTGCAACCTGTTGAGAATACAATGCAAAGCGGGACGGCGAGGAGTGCGGTGGGATTGATGCGCATAGTGATAGGCCAGGTTCCTGGGTGCTCTTCCTCATGTTAGGGGTTCGAATCACAACCCAAAGAGTGCAAATTCATCATGAGCTGCCGGCAAGCCGGGTGTCAGGGCAGCTCGTCGACGACGTGGTCGATGTCCGAAGGACTCAAGTAGAAGTGCGGCGAGAGACGGACGTAACCCTGTCGTGGGGCTGCTGTAATGCCCTTTTCCCTCAGTTGTTTCCACACGATTCGCGAGTCGACGCCCGCTTTGCGGATGCTCACGATGCCAGCCCCGTTGGCGGGCGTGCGTTCGCAGAGGGTTTCGTAGCCTTTCGCGAGGGCTCCGGCGGTGAGGCGGTCGGTGAGAAACTGCACCTGCCGGGCGACGTTTTCGACGCCAACTTCGAGTAGCAGCTCGATGCCTGCGCGCAAGCCGAAGCAGCCGATGGTGTTAAGGGTTCCACACTCATACCGGCCGGCGTCCTTGCGGAGGGCCATGT
>JACADU010000280.1 GCA_013388415.1 Bryobacteraceae bacterium | reverse complement strand
TCCAATGGTCACCATCACCCCCGAGCATTACAACCGCATCGCCCGCCTCCTCGACAAAAAGGTCCCCGTCAAGGTCGAGTTCGAGGTCAGGAACGAGATGGGCGACAAGGCTGAGGATGGCCTGAACGTCATCGCCGAAATCCCCGGCACGGGCAAACATAAGGACGAAATCGTCATGATCGGCGGCCACCTCGACTCCTGGCACGCCGGCACCGGAGCCACCGACAACGCCGCCGGCTCCGCCGTCATGATGGAGGTCCTCCGCATCCTCAAGAAACTGAACCTGCAACTGGACCGCACCGTCCGCCTCGGCTTGTGGTCCGGAGAAGAGCAGGGCCTGCTAGGCTCCCGCGGCTACGTCAAGGAGCACTTCGCCGACCGCGCCAACATGAACGTCACCAAGGACTACGACAAGTTCTCGGCCTACTACAACATCGACAACGGCACCGGCCGCATCCGCGGCATCTACCTACAAGGCAACGACATGTGCCGGCCCATCTTCGAAGCTTGGCTCGCCCCCTTCCGCGATCTCGGCGTAACCACCGTCACCAGCCGCAACACCTCCGGCACCGACCATCAGGCCTTCGACGCCGTCGGCCTCCCCGGCTTCCAGTTCATTCAGGACCCCATCGAGTATTCCACCCGCACACACCACTCGAACATGGACGTCTACGACCGCCTTCAGCCCAACGATATGAAGCAGATGGCGGCCATCGTCACCTCGCTCGTCTACCACACCGCCAATCGCGATGAGAAACTCCCCCGCAAGCCCAAGCCGGCGCCTCAGCCCGAAGGCATGAGACCGACGTTCTGACCTTGCTCCAGACCGGGGCCGCGCGCTCGCCCGGGCGGCCTCGGCTCACTCGATCTTCCTCAGCCAGAGGCTCGACCCCGCCACCTCTTCCACCCCCCACACCTTCGCGCACAGGTCGTTGAACATCTCCACCCGCCAGCCCTTCCCCTGCTCCGCCAGCAGCCGCACCATGTAAATCTCGTTCCACGAGCGGTGATCCTCAAGCACCCAATCGGCCGGATACTCCCAGCCCGCGAAGATGTCATGGATGTGCACGAGGACCCCGTCCTTCAGCCGCGGCAGCACCTCATTGAGCGCATACGCCACTTCGCCGCCCGTCTTCACCACGTGCGAGGTGTCCAGAAAAAGAATGTCATTCCTCTCGAGACTGTCGAACAGTGTCGAATCCACCTCCTCCAGCCGCCTCGCCAGCACCCGGCTTCGCCACCGATCGTCTTCCCCAATCAATCCGTAGAGAGTCTCCGGATGCGGGTCGACAAAAGTCACATCCAACGGGTCGCTTTGCCGGAGTCTTTCATTAATGTCTATTAATACACAGGACGAGTGCCCGCACCCAACCTCGATGACCCGCTTCGGCCGGAACTCCAGAATCAGGGCCGCCAGCACCCAGGCGTCGCCGGGCCAGAACTGCGGGTTGAGTCCGCGATAGCGCCCTGACCCCAGGAATGAAATCGCCTCGCGGTGCCTGCCCAATCGCCCATAGAGCGCCCGCATGGGGCCGTTGGCCTGCTCCAGCCAGTGCGGCGAAATCCGCGGGCCCTTTCGAAGCAGCGCGCTCAGGCGTTGTTCGCGCGGATCGACCACCGGGGAGTAGAAGTGCCCGTTGGGAAAGGCGACCGGAACCTCCGCCCCTGCGCGGACGACCAGGGTTTGAAGCGCGGCGATCGCCGCCTGGTCCCTCTCCAGATAGGCTTTCAATTCGTTCCGTTCCTGCTCGAGCACATTCCGCTGATTGAACAACGACTCCATCTCCCGCCCGGCGTCCTCCAGCTTGCGGCAAGCCGCCTCCAACTCCGCTTGCAGCGCCGAAACCGCCCCGGTCAACTCCTCCCTCTCGGCGTTCAACCTTTCAGCGTGCGCCTGCATTTCTTCCCGGGCTTGTTCAGCGCCCTCATAGAGCGCGGCGAACTGCTTCCGTTCGTTCTCCAGCCGCATCATGTGACCGCAATAGGCGTCGCGCTCGCGCATCGCCTCGGCAAGATTCCGCTTGAGGCCCTCGATCGTTTCCTCGCGAACCGCCACGGCGCGCCTGAGGCGCCGCACGGGCGGCAGCGCGTCGAGCATCCGGCGTGCCAGCGCGCGCACGGCGCTACGCCCCCGGCGCCCACTGCGGCATGACGTAGGCGTAGAACAGCACAACCAGCCCGATCAGGCTCGCCAGCACGATGCTGTGCCGAAGCGTGAACCGGAAGAGCTTGCTCTCTTCTTCCGGCTTCATGCCCGTCGCCGCCGCAGCCACGGCGATGCTTTGAAGGCTGATCATCTTGCCCATCACGCCGCCGCTTGAATTCGACGCCGCCATCAGCACCGGGTTCAAGCCCAGCTTGTTCGCCGTCACCACCTGCAAATTGCCGAACAGCGCATTGGCGCTAGTGTCGCTGCCGGTCAGGAAGACGCCCAGCCATCCCAGCAAGGCGCTGAAAAACGGAAACGCCGCGCCCGTCGCCGCAAACGCCAGACCCAGCGTGCCCGTCGCCCCCGAGTAGTTCATCAGAAACGCGAGCCCCAGCACGGAAGCGACCGTCAGAGCCGGCTTGATCAACTGACCGCTCGTCGTCAGGTAGACCTTCCATGCCACGGACGGCTTGACTCTAAGCAGAAGGAGCGACAAAAGCACCGAAACGAGGCACGCCGTCCCTGAAGCCGACAGCCAGTTGAACGTATACCGCGCGGCGTAAGGCTTCACCGCCGCCACGACCGGCGGAGCCTGCTCGATCGTGTTGTGCAGAGCCGGCCAGTCGAAGGCCACGGTCCGCAGGTTCAGCCACGCCTTAAAATCTGCCTTGCCCCACAACAGCACGCAGACGACGAGCAGGGCATAGGGCAGCCACGCCATCGCCACGTCTTTGGCCGCGTGTTTAGGCGGCAGATGCGCCTCATGCGCCGCGCCCTCGAACGTAAAGTGGTTTGCCGGCTTCCAGAGCTTCGACATGATCAGCGCAGCTCCGATCGCCGCCAGCGACCCCAGAATGTCGGTCAGTTCCGGTCCGATGTAGTTCGAGGCATAGAATTGCGCGCCCGCGAATGCCGCCCCGACCGCGATCGCCGCGCCCGCCACACCGCGAAACGCCGTCCAGCCGCCCATCACGAAGATGAGGTAGGTGGGAATCAGAACCGAAACCGGCGCGCAGATCCGCCCCACGGCGGCGCTCAGTTGCCCCACCGGCAATCCCGTGATGCCCGCCAGCGTGATCACCGGAATCCCGATCGAGCCGAACGCGACCGGCGCCGTGTTCGCCAGCAGGCAGACCGCCGCGGAGTAGAACGGCGAGAACCCCAAACCCGTCAGCATCGCCGCGGCGACCGCCACCGGCGCTCCGAATCCGGCGGCGCCTTCCACGAAGGCGCCGAAAGCGAATGCGATCAGCAAGGCTTGAAGCCGGCGGTCCTGCGTGATCCCGCCAATCGAGTCCTTCACGATTTCAAAACGCCCTGTCTCGACGCTGAGCCGGTACAGGTAGATCGCCCAAAACAGAATCCAGCAGATCGGGAACAGGCCGAACGCCGCTCCATACAGCGACGCGCTCGCCACCAGCTTCACCGGCATCCCGTAGACGAAGATCGCAGGCAGGACCGCGGCGCCAAGCCCGCACAGCGCCGCCACCCAGGCAGGCTTCCGCTTCACGCCCAGCAGATACAGCAGCACGAAAAGCGGCAGCGCGGCCGCCAGCGCGGACAGGGCGAGGCTTCCGCCCAGCGGGGTGTATTCTTGGCGCCACATGGTTCCGCCTATTTTATGGGAACCCGCGGCGTTCCCGCTGAAGCGGGCGCGCGCCGCGCCGCCAGGCGCCGCGCCAGATAGCGCATCCAGCGCTCCTGTTCGCCCGGAGCATCAAACTGCGCGTGCCAGTAGCGATGGAACTGCCGCTCGAGCCCCGCTGCCCGCGCATCGACCTTCCGGAGCGCCGCCTCCAGCGCGGCGTCCACGGCGCTCAGCGGCTTGAGCCGTTCGCGCATCACCGCGCAATCCTGCCGGCTGCCCAGAATCGACTGAATCCGCCGCACGCTCTCGAGCTTGATCTTGTACGCCGCCCCGTAGAACGGCTCCCACAATTCAAGCGTGTATCGAAACCGCTTGGCCGCCAGCCTCAGCGCATGAAGCTTTTCCGGCGACGGTGTCCGCGCCATCGTCTTCCTGCCCGCCTCGAAAAACTCCGCCGCGATGGGCGGCAGCGCCGCGCGCGCCGCGTCGGCGGCCTGTTCGCCGGAGGGAGCGATGCGGTCCAGCACGGGAAGCCAGCAAAGCGGCACATCCTCGGACTGCAACAAATACAGTTGGCCCAGCAGCGCCAGCACCGCCTTCCGGCGCTCCGCCGCCATCGCCGAAAACAGGGGATGATGGCCCTCCAGCCCGACGCTCTGCAACAGTTCCGCTCCAACATCCAGATCGCGCGCCCGCCCCGCCGCATCGAGCGCAGGTTTCAAACCCCGCCGCATCCGCCGCGCCTCCTTGGGCGGCAACAGGCCGGCGAACAGCCGGAGCGCTTGCGACGCCCTCCTGATCGCCACTCGCAGATCGTGCACAGGGTCGGCGGCCGGATTCTCGATCGTGCTCGAAATCTCTTCCTGCACGCGCCGGAGCCGCTCGGCAATCGTCCGCCGCGCGTGCTCGTCGATGGTCGCCGCCTGGATGCTCATAACCTCACCGCCGCCACGGCCAGCCCTTTCTGGTAGACGTTCCGGAAGTCCTCCGAGCACCTCTCGGCCGCCCAGACTTCGAGGCTCGCGTCGTCAAGCGCCTCCAGAGTCAGTAAAGCCCCGCCCGCCCTCAACTCGCAACGGATCGATTCGACACGCTGATCCCGGCTCCGGTCGATTGCATCGGCAATCCGCAGCAGCGGCGCCAGCAGCAGCACGGTCCGCTGCTCGTCTTCGCCAAGCTTGACGAACTCCTCGTGCCTCGCCGACGGCATCGACTTCCGATGATAGCGGCACAACAGCGCCAGTTTGCTCTTCTCAGCGTCTGTGAATCCAGCCAGGTCCGAGTTCGCCACGATATAGTGCGAATGCTTGTGGTGGCTGGTATCGCTGATCAGGTGGCCAACGTCCCGCAGATACGCCGCCGCTTCCAGCAGCCGCCCTTCCTCCGGCTTGAGCTTATGCCAAGGCTCAAGAGCATGGAACAGTTGCCGGGAATGTTCGGCCACTTTGCGCGCGTGCTTCAAATCCACCGCGAAACGTCTGGCGAATTGCTCCACCTGCGCGCGCTGCTCGGCGTCCATGCACGCCCGCTCCCGGCCGACGCCCCTCTCGGCGAGGTCGCGAATGATCCCATCCCGCACGCCGGCCGTCGAGTACCACAGGAACGGCGCGTCGTACCACTCGAGCACGTGGCGCAGCACAATCACGCCAGGCACGATGATCTCCGCCCTCCGCGGGCCGAGGCCCGGCACTGCGCGCCGCTCCTCCAGCGTCATCCCCACCAGGTTCCGCTCCAGTTTCCGGATTTGCCCGATGCTTGCCCTCTGCCTGTCCGCCGCTTCCCGGCGCGCCCGCGGGATCCGGTTGGCGGCGGAAACCACCGCCGCCGCCGTCGCGGAAGTCCCAATGAAGCGGGCGAAACCGCCCCGCTCGATCTTGCGGAAGACCACCGCCAGCTTCTCCGCGACAAATTCGTCCAGCCGGCGCAGTTCGGTCCGGTCGGGTGGATCGTGCTTCAGAAACACCGCGTGCAGCCGCACGGCGCCCAAGGGCCGCGAGAAAGCCGCGACCTGCACCCCGTCCTCGGCTTCAATGATCTCCGCGCTCCCGCCGCCGATGTCGGCGATCATGATCCGGTCCTTGGGATGCGGCCACCGCGACTCCACCCCCAAATGAATCAGCCGCGCCTCTTCCTGCCCGGAGATGATCTCCACGGGCTGCCCGATGACTCGGGCGGTCCGCTCCAGAAACTCCTCGCGGTTGGAGGCGTCGCGGACCGCCGCCGTGGCGACAGCCCGCAGCGCCAGCACGTCCAGCGGCCGGAACAACGCAACTTGGCGTTCCAGCGTGGCGCAAAGAAAGTCGAGCGCCTCTTTGCTGATGGATCCGCCTTGGAAAACGCTCGCGCCCAGCCTCGTGACTTGCCGGTCTTCGACCAGCACGCGCGGCGGCTGCCCCGCCGGTCCATTGGCCTCCACCTCGGCCGCCATCATGCGGACCGAGTTGCTTCCGATATCGATCGCGGCGTAGCGTGGCATGGAGCTTTCAGCGAGAATCTTGATTATGACTTACACCCGGGGCTTGCTGGCAGTGGCGCTCGCGCTCCTTCCCGCCGAGGCCCAGACGCCCGCTGACACACGCGCCGCTCTGCTGTCTTCCGTCGACAAGCTGGCGCCTTTTTGGACCGCCATGAGCCGCAAAATCTGGGAGAACCCGGAGATCTCATTCCACGAGACGGCCAGCTCGGCCCTCATCCGCGACGCCCTTCGCGGCGCTGGCTTCACGATCCGCGACAGAGTGGCCGGCATGCCTACCGCGTTCATCGCCGAGTGGGGCCAGGGCGCGCCGGTCATCGGCATCATCGGCGAATACGACGCCCTTCCCGGGCTCTCACAAATCGACTCGCCCGAGAGGAAACCGCGCGCGGAAGGCGCTCCGGGCCACGGTTGTGGCCACAACCTTTTCGGCACTGCCTCAGCCCTGGCCGCCATCGCCGTGAAGCAGCATCTGGAAGCCGGCAGGCTCCCCGGCGTCATCCGCTATTACGGCACACCGGCCGAAGAGGGCGGCGCTGGCAAGGTCTATATGATCCGCGCGGGCGTGTTCAAAGACGCCGCCGCGGTGCTCGCCTGGCACCCGTGGAACGCCAATCAGGCCGACGACAACCCCTGGCTCGCAAACATCAACGTCAGGGTCCGCTATACGGGGCGCGCCGCCCACGCCGCCGCGGCGCCCGACGCGGGCCGCTCCGCACTGGACGCCGCGGAACTGTTCGCTCACGCCATCAACCTGCTTCGCGAGCACGTCCCGCAGGAGACGCGCATGCACTACGTCTACTTGAAGGGCGGCAGCGCGGCCAACATCGTCCCGGACTCCTCGGAGATGTCCGTCATCGTTCGCCACCCCGACCTCGCCACGCTCGAATCCATCTGGGAGCGCGTCCGCAACGCGGCTCAGGCAGGGGCTCTTGGAACCGGCACCGAGGTCTCCATCTCTACCGTCTCAGGCTACGCCAACTACCTGCCCAATCCAACGCTGCGGGACCTGATCGACGCCAACCTCAGACGCGTGGGCGGAGTCCATTACACCGCTGAGGAGCGCAAGTTCGCTGAAGCCATCCGCGCAACGCTTGGCTCCTCCAAGCTGCCCCCGCTCGACGATGCCTCTCGTATCATGCCGCCCAAGCCCGATCTGCTCTCCGCCTCAACCGACGTCGGGGACGTCAGTTGGAACGCGCCCACGGGCCATTTGCTGGCAGCCACGTTTCCGCCCGGCGTCCCGCTCCACACCTGGCAATCCACCGCCATCGCCGGCACGTCAATCGGGCAGAAGGGGCTCGTGGTCGCCGCAAAAACGCTTGCCCTGACGGCAGCGGACCTCTTTCACACTCCCGCGCTCGCCGCTAAGGCCAAAGCGGATTTTGACAACGCCCTGCGCGGGCGCTCCTACCGCTCGCTCATTCCGGCGGATGCGAAGCCGCCTCTGCCCACTCAGTAATACGCCGGGCGCGCCACCTCCCGGATCTCATAGTGCGCCTGCAAGAATTCGACGATGTCGGTGATCTCGCGGATCGTCATCCGCTCGGCGCATGGCGGCATCCGGCTGCGGCCGTTCACCGTCGTCTGTTCCTTGGGAAAGTTCGCCAGCTTGTACGCCGGATAGGCGATCGAAGTGAACAGGTGACTGTCGGATACCGCCGCCGCGACGGGTCCGCCAAGCGGGATGGGAATTGTCCCTTCCGCCTCGGACTTGGGCAGATCGACGCCCGCAACCGTATGGCAGTCGTGGCACTTGTGGGCGACGAATGCCAGCTTCCCTCGCTCGGCGTTTCCGTCAGGCGGCAGCCGGAAACCTGAGGTCGAGCGCCTTCCCGTCTGGCATCCCGCCAACCAGATCACGCTCAGCAAGGCAATCACGAATTGGACGCAGCGCATGTCCCCTCACCTCCTACCCGAACGACTACCCCCAGCACTTGCCGGTGTCAATGCCCCTGATCAGCGCCAGGCGCTTCTCGTGAGAGTCTTCACCCGTCAGGCGCGGGCCGAATGAGGAATTTGCCCCACCCGGACAGGCGGGGCTGTCCAAAGGAATCAAGGGCTTACTGTTGCCGGATCATGGCGTCCAGATTGCTTACGGATGAGTATGATCAGCCAATCGTCTCAGCCAGGCGGGTATCGGCCGCGCCTGGTTTTCTGGGAGCTGACGACCGGCTGCAATCTCCGCTGCATCCATTGCCGGGCGAGTGCGACCGATCTGATGAGTCCAGAGGATTTATCGACCCGCGAGTGCCTTCGGATCGTCGACGAAATCGCAGCCTATGCGCCCCTGATTCTTGTCCTGAGCGGCGGAGAACCTCTGTGGCGCCGGGATGTGTTCGACATCGCCCGCCACGCGGTTCAGCGGGGGCTGCGTGTCGCGCTGGCAACCAATGGAACGCTGGTGGACGAAGCGATGGCCGAGCGCATCAAGGATGCCGGGATTGTCCGCGTTTCCGTCAGTTTGGACGGCGCCGACCGCGCCACGCACGACGCTTTCCGCGGCCACGACGGCGCTTTCGACGCCGCGATTCGAGGCATCCGCTGCCTGCAACAGGTTGGCATCTCGACCCAGATCAACACGACCGTTTCCAAGCACAACTCGCATCAGTTGCCGGAGATGGTGGAACTCGCCAAGTCATTGAAAGTGGACGCCTTCCACCTGTTCCTGCTGGTTCCGGTCGGATGCGGCCTCACGATCGCGGAAGATCAGTCCGTCAGCGCAGCCGACGCCGAGCGAATCCTCAACTGGTTTTACGAGCGCAGCCTCGACAGCGGGATGGAACTGAAGGCCACCTGCGCGCCCCAATACTACCGCATCGTGCGGCAGCGCCGCGCCGAGGCGCGGCGGGCGGGAGAACCCGTCCCCGATCTGATGCCCCGCCCGCACGGTCACCCCGGCGGTCACCCTGGTTCCGCGACGGATCTGAATCAAATGACTCGCGGTTGCCTGGCGGCAAGCGGAGTCTGCTTTATCAGCCACAAAGGTTCCGTTCAGCCTTGCGGCTACCTGCCACTCGAAGCGGGAAACCTGCGGCGGCAGTCGTTCAGCGATGTCTGGGAAAACTCATCGCTTTTCGCCGACATGCGAAACCTCGACACGCTCGAGGGCAAGTGCGGATGCTGCGAGTTCAAACAGGTTTGCATGGGATGCCGGGCGAGAGCTTTTGGCGTCTCGGGCGACTACCATCAGGAAGAGCCGTTTTGCCTTTACGAGCCCAGAGGGATGCGTCAGGAGGGTGCATGGCAAGCGCAGCAATCAAGACCGGCGTAGCTTCAGGGGCTGCCGCACGGCAACGGCACGTTTTTGTCGTTTGCACCGGGGAGCAGTGCTCCGAAGCGGGCAGCCGCGACCTCCTCAGCGACCTGAAACACGAGTGCCGCCACGCCGATGCCGACGTGCGTGTTGGGGCAAGCCGATGCCTCGGACACTGCCAACTGGCTCCCGCCATGATCGAGGACGGCAGAATGCTCGGTTGGGTGAGCCGGCGCAGGCTCCGTGGCGAGCTTTCGAGGCTGGGGCTGAGGAGCTTAGGTCAGCGGCGCGACTTCGACCGTCATTGAGTTTCCTTCATCCCTGGTGGGCGGCTTTCGCCTGTCAACGCGGGAGAGCGGCACCGAAATCAGCTTCACCGATTCGCCGTAAGGCTCGGGGAAGAGATTCATCGCGATGGGCTCGACGCCGGCATCGAAAGCCTGAAACTCCCTGTCCGTGACATAGCCGAGAATGGCGACTTCGCCGCCGGCGAGCTTGTGCACTTCAAAGCAGCGGTACACAGGCTTGATGAACAGCGGCAGCTCGTCTGTCGCAGGCGCGCACGTAAATCCATAGATGCCAGCGGGTTGGTTACGAATGTTGCGCCCTTCTTCCTCTTCGCGGACCAGGCGAAGCCCAAGGCGTTCCCGGCAGGCGATTCGCTCGACCGACATTGCCGGGCGTTGCTCCTGAGACATAAACCTCCTTGAATGGCTTTTTTCTTAAATTATCCTTTGTGAGGCGGCTTTGGGGGAGGTGAAGGGGGCTTCATCTGGGGTTCCATGTACTGGACGAGAACAGAGATCCTGCGGTTCTCTGGATTGAACGCATTCAGCTTGTCCCTCAGGCGCCGGTCGGCGAAGCCGCGGACCTGCCCGATGCGCTCCATCGGGATGCCTGATTCGGTCAGAAGGCGGCGCGCTGTGTTGGCGCGGTCGGCGGAGAGTTCCCAGTTGGAGTAACCGTTCACTGAAGCGTAAGGTTTGGCGTCGGTGTGCCCTTCGATCAGCAGCGAGTTCGGGAGCTTGGAGAGTTGCTGCGCGAGGAGGTGAAGAAGCTCGGCGCCTTTGGCGCTGGGCTTGGGACTGCCGCTTTCAAAGAACAATCCGCCTTCCTTTTCCAGAAGCTCGATGCGGAGCCCTTCGTTGGTGACAGTCATTTCGACGTTCTTCTTCAGTTGTTCGATCTGGGGGAGTTCCTTCATCGCGGCTTCGAGTTTCTGCTTGAGCTGATCCATGTTGTCCTGGTCGAGGAGGATGCCCTCGCCGGTCCCTGCCATGGTGGTTCCGGTCTGCTTTCCTTGGCCGGTTGGGTCCTGGAAATAGCCGCCGACGGCTTTCTTGACTTTCTCGTCGCTGGAAAGCAGCCAGAGGACGATGAACAGGGCCATCATGGCGGTGACGAAATCGGCATATGCGACCTTCCATGCGCCTCCGTGGTGGCCATGGCGGGCGTTCTTCTTGCGGATGACGATGATCGGCTGCGGCGCCGCCGGGGAGCTCATGTTATGCCTTGGGCGCTCCTTTCACCGCCGCTTCCATCTCCTTGAACGAGGGGCGGAGATAGGTGGGGATGGAGCGGCGGGCGAATTCGATGGCCAGTGAAGGCGCCTGCCCCTTGACGAAGGCGAGAACCGCCTGGCGGAGGAACTGCATGAACTCGTGTTCCGCCTGGTTCCGCTTGCTCATGGCCGAGGCCAGAGGGGCGAAGAAGCCGTAGCAGAGCAGAATGCCGAGGAAGGTGCCGACGAGCGCCGCGGCGACTTTGTGCCCGATTTCCTCCGGCGGGCCGCCAAGCGCGCCCATCGTGATTACGACACCCAGGACCGCCGCGACGATGCCGAGGCCGGGGAGAGAATCGGCGACGGTCGTCAGCGACGCGACCGGCTCGCCGTGCTCATGGTGCTGCACTTCGAGGTCGAGTTCCATCAACTGGTCCATTTCCAGGGGAGTCACGCCTCCCGAGATGGACATGCGCACGGTGTCGCAGAAGAAATCGAGCACGTGGTGATCGTTGAGGAACTTGGGGTACTTCGAGAAGAGCTGGCTTTTGGCGGGCTCATCGAGATCGGATTCCAGCTTCGCCATGCCGTTCTTGCGGGCGTAAAGAAAGATCTCGTTCAGCATTTTGAGGTTATCGAGGTAGAAGGCCTTTGTATAGGGAGAGCCCTTGAGGGTGCCCACAAGCCCTTTGATCAGCTTGATGACGATGTGAATCGGGTTGGCGATGAAGACCGTGCCCAGCGCCGCACCGCCGATGATCACCAGCTCGGCGGGCTGAAGGAGCACGATGAGGTTGCCGTGCTCGAGCAGATAGCCGCCGATGATCGAGCCAAGAACGACGAGGATTCCAATGATGACGAACATAATTTTGGGTGAATCCAGGAGGCCGGCGGAACGGCCGGGGGCGGAGGCCTGCGGAACGGAATGGCCCCACGGAGACCGTATCGGCCGAAGTGAAGGGTTTTTTACGAGGCGGTAGAATTGAATTTGCCTATGGCCCCTCGTGCTGCCGGCGCGCTGCCCGCCGGTGTCGAATCCCTGGATGCGCTCGCCCAAATGCCAGGAGTGCGCGAGGCGTGCCGTTTCTTTGCGCGGGAGCGGCGCTGGCTGGACGAGACGCATCTGGCGTTGTGCCGGATCCCCGCCCCAACCTTTTTCGAGCAGCGAAGAGCGGAATGGGTGGCCAGAGAACTGGACCGTTGGGGCTGGGAGACACGCATGGACCGTGCGGGAAACGTGATCTCGACGCTGCCGGATACGCCGAAAGACGCGCCGCTGATCGCGCTGACCGCTCATCTGGACACCGTTCTGGCGCCGAAGTCCCCTGAGGACATCAGGCTGGACGCGAACGACCGCTTTCGCGGCCCGGGAGTCTCCGACAACGGCGCCGGGCTCGCCGGGCTGTTGGGCGTGGCGCGGGCGGTGGCCGAGTCCGGTCTCCCGGACTTCGGGCGGGGGCGGCTGCTGCTGGCGGCGACAGTCGGCGAGGAGGGCGAGGGCAATCTGAGCGGCATGAAGTACCTGTGCCGCCAGTCGACGCTGGCCGAGCGGCTTCGCTCGCTGGTCGTGCTCGATGGCCCGGACGTGCATCACATCACGGCCGAAGCGCTGTCCTGCCGGCGATACGAGATCACCGTGAGCGGGCCCGGCGGCCACTCTTGGTCCGATCATGGAACGGCCAACGCCATCCATGCGATGGCCCGCGCCATCACGTGGTACACGGACCAATGTTCCGATCCGGGACGGGCGCGGGAGGGGCGGACCAGTTTCAACTTCGGCGTGATCGAGGGGGGATCGACCGTGAACTCGATTCCGGCTCAGGCGAGGGTGAAGGTCGACTTGCGGGCCGAGAGCCCGCCCGATCTCGACGGGCTGTCGACGTTGCTGGCTTCGACCCTGGAACGGGCGTTGCTTCAAGAAAACGAACGCGCCGTCAGCGGACGCGTGACCGGCAAGCTGAAGGAAACGGGCTGGCGTCCGGGCGGCAAGTTGCCCGAGGGCGCGCCGATTCTGGGCTATGTTCGCGCGGTCGACTCCTTCCTGGGAATCCGCTCTCATCTGGATTGCGCCTCGACCGACGCCAACGTGCCGCTTTGGATGGGCTTGCCGGCGATTTCGATCGGCGCGGGCGGGCAGGGCGGCGGAGCCCATACGCCGGGTGAATGGTACAGCACCGACGGGCGGGAGCTGGGGTTGCGGCGGGTGCTGCTTCTGCTTTGCCTCTTGCTGGCCGATGCCTCCGGACAGGGCGGATGATCTCGCGGGCGGACATGGCGCTGCTGGCGGTGAGTCTGCTTTGGGGTGGCACGTTTGTCGTCGTGAAGGAAGCACTGCGCGATGTCTCGACGTTTCTCTTTCTGGCTCTGCGATTTACGCTGGCCGCCGGAGTGCTTGCGCTGGCGCTGGGCAGACGGATCGGAGCCCAAGGGACGCTGGTTGACGGGCTCAGGCTTGAGTGGCGGGGCGGGGCGGCGTGCGCCGGACTGCTGTTCCTCGGCTATGCCCTACAAACCGCCGGATTGACGCTGACGACCGCTTCAAAATCCGCTTTCCTGACGGCGCTCTACATCGTGCTGGTACCTTTGTTGGCATCGTTCGTCAATGAGAGTAGGCCACGCCCGGTGGAGGTCGCCGGCATCCTGCTGGCCGCTTGCGGGACCGCTCTGTTGACGGCGGCAAGCGGCGGCTGGCAGGCGCAAAGCTGGGATCTGAACCGTGGTGACATGTTGACGATCCTCAGCGCGCTCGCATTTGCGGGGCATATCCTGGCTGTGGCGCATTACTCACGCCGGATGGCTTACGAGAGGCTGGCTCTCTACCAGATTGGTGGAGTGGCGGTGTTCTCCTGGCTCGCGCGGAAGCCCATGGAGCCGCCGAGAATCGTCTGGTCAGCCGGAGCCCC
>JACADU010000320.1 GCA_013388415.1 Bryobacteraceae bacterium | reverse complement strand
CAGCGATGGCGACGACGCGAAAGCAGTACAGTCCGAAGTTCAAGGCACGGGTGGCGATGGAAGCGATCCGCGGCGAGCGGACGCTGAACCAGTTGGCTTCTCAGTTTCATGTGCATCCGGTGCAGATCGGGCAGTGGCGGAAGACGGCGCTGGAGCAACTGCCGGAGCTGTTCGTGGATGGGCGGAAGCGAAGGCCGCGCGACGGCGACGTGGAGAAAGAGGCGCTGTACGAGGAGATCGGCCGGCTGAAGGTGGAGTTGGACTGGCTCAAAAAAAAAGTTGGCCTGCTCGAGTGAGCAACGCCGGCTGCTGGTGGAACCGGAACACGCCGAGATTAGCCTGCGGCGCCAGTGCGAGTTGCTCGGGGTGAACCGATCGAGCTTGTACTACGAGCCGGCGGGGGAGAGTCCAGAGAACCTCATGCTCATGCGCTTGATCGACCAGGAGTACACGCGGCGACCGTTTTACGGGAGCCGGCGCCTGACGGAATGGCTGCGGGACCAGGGCTACCTGGTGAACCGGAAGCGGGTCGCGCGGCTCATGGAGTTGATGGGGATCGAGGCAGTTTACCCGAAGCCGAAGCTGAGCCAGCCCGGCGAAGGGCACAAGATCTACCCCTACCTGCTGGAAGGGGTCGAGGTGACGCGGGTCAACCAGGTGTGGAGCACGGACATCACCTACATTCGGATGGCCGCGGGGTTTGTCTACCTGGTGGCGGTGATGGACTGGTTCAGCCGGTTCGTACTGAGCTGGGCGCTGTCGGCGACGCTGGAGTTGAGCTTCTGCCTGGAAGCGCTGAAGCGGGCGCTGCGCCGAGGGCGGCCGGAGGTTTTCAACAGCGATCAAGGCTCGCAGTTCACCAGTGAGAAGTTCACCGGCGAGTTGGAATCACGCGGCATCGCGGTGAGCATGGATGGGCGCGGGCGTTGTCTGGACAACATTTTCATCGAGCGGCTGTGGCGCTCGCTGAAGTACGAAGAGGTCTACCTGCGAGACTACGCGCGGGTACGGGAGGCCGAGGCCGGGATCGGCGCCTGGTTCCAGTTCTACAACCACCAGCGACCCCACCAAAGTCTGGGGTACCGGACGCCGGCGGGACTGTACCTGGCATGAGGAGTCGATCAACAAAAGGGAAGGAGCCATTGCTGAACTTGGGGGCGCTGCCCCCAAACCCCCGAGGTTTAACGCTTTGGGGCCAGAATGGATGGACTACAATGAAGGCACTTGAGCGGAGGATAGGGCTACGCAGAGGTGCGACCCGAGCGCCGACTCAAGCGCCGGAATGGCGGGGGCGGCTCCGGCCGCCCCGAGGAAATCAGACCCGCCAGTCCCAAACTTATTGCCGGCAAAAAATGGTCTTGACAATGGGGGCCACTTTCGACCGTCATCAACCCCTCCCGGATGGCGGCGTGACGTGTTTCCATGTCGGCGAGTCCCTCTTCGAGAATCACAACGCTGTTGGTCAGCGCTTTGACCTCCTCATCCAGTGCCTTCGTTGCACTATCAAGTTTTGAGGCAATTGATTTTTCCGAGGCGGCCGGGAGACTCAGTGCATCGACGATACGTTTTGTGAGTTTATCTACTGCACTCTGGTGCTTCTTTACAGTCATATCAAGAGAGCTGAGGGCGGCTTGACGCTGCTCAATCAACTGTTCGGATTTCTGCATTTGCCTAATGGAATTCTCAATTGCCTTGACCTCTTCGTTGGCCAGTTTGTTGACCCGTTGATGCAGCGATTGGACTGTCCGCTGACAATCAGGCAGCGTCGATTCGCACACGGGACAATTCGTCATCGGAGTCGCTGCAAGCAGGGCGTAGGCGTCTGACAACAACGTCCGCAAGGCGTTCGCCTGCTTCAGGCGGTCTTTGGCCTTGGACATTTCAGTGCTGAGCCGCTTCAGGTCGATAGCCATATCATCGGCTGTGCCATAGTCCTTAATGAACTTCACCTGCGAGGCCGCAGCAAGATCGCGCTCTTTCAGGCCGGCTATCCATTCTTTTTTGAGTGCCAGAATAGTACCACTTTTCACCTTTGCTGTCGCGAGGCGATTCTGAATTGAGGAGTGTGTTCTGATGGTTGAAATAGCCTTCTTTACGCTTTGAGCGGCAGCAGACGCTGACGAGAGTGTGGAGCACCCAGGAAAGAGGCCGATTGAGACTTCATGTTGGGCCGAAATCTTCTCAAGTCCTGTCCAAAGAGACTTATACGCAGACTCTACGCCGTCGATCGTAAAGTCCTTGTTTAAGAAGCCGAATGATCTTGCCCGTTCACGGGCTTCCTGCAATTGCTCAGAGAGCAGGTCGAGTTTCGCCTTGTGGTTCTGCTCGCGGAGCTGAATGGCTGCCCGCCAACGTGAAGCGGCATCGGTGAACACTTTGGGCTTCAAGACCGCACAGATGTCAGAAGCTGAATCCGTGCCCAATAGCTTGTCCATTGCAGCGTTGCGGTCCTTAGCGTCGTCCATCAAAAGGCCGCGGATCTTGCTTTGGTGTAGCAGTGCGACTCTGACGAAGGACTCGCCATCAAGGCCGAGAAGGGCGGCAAGGCGGTCCTCGGCCTCTTCCTGCGTAAGGGTCCTGGCCCCCTCCTGTAGAGTGAACCCGCCCCGCGCATCGCGGTGAACCACAAATCGTTTCTTGCCGCAAGAGAACTCAAGAGAGCCGCGATAGCTCTTCTTGCCCGCGCTCAAGGCGGAAAGGAACTTATCATACTGGCTGTTTGCAAGAACGCCCGGCGGGAACTTGCCATACAAGATCCACTGGATGCCTTGAGCGATCGTTGACTTGCCAGTCCCATTGTTGCCGTGGATGAGAGCGGAATTGCCGTTGATGGGGAAAGATGCTTCCTTGGAGAACCCTCGGAAGCCGGCCAGAGTCAGCTTCTCGATGCGCCATCTCAAGTTCTGTGTCGCCACCTCTACTCCTCCTCTGGCAACTCGACTAGTTCTTCGAGCATGTTCTCGACACTGTCAATTCCCCCGTCTCGGAAGGCGTTGAACAACTGCTGCCAAAGCCGCTGAGTATCCTCATCGCTGCCCTGCTTACGTAAATAATGATCAACGGTCGATCGAAGCTCATTCATAAAAGATCTCCTCGATACCTTGCCTGCATGTGCGGCATCCTTCAGCGCCGCCGTCAGCATATCAGTGAACGTGTGTGAGCCGGTAACCGCGAGCAGCGAAATGATGCCCTACTCCGACGGGACTCCTGGCAGTGAACTGCTGCTGAGCACTCGCCTATTTCATCGGCATGAAGGGTCTTGAGTATTACATTCCAGTTTGGGGATATGAGGTATGCTTCAATGAATCTCATGGTGTCCGCTTCCTCCCGTTGCGGCCGGCGGCCCACCAGCGAACTCGCTAAGCTTCCCGCCCCTTCTCGACATCCAGCACGGCCTCTGGACGCGAATGGAGGGCTTTCCGTTGGCCGGATTGAAGGTGACTCCGAGGCCGCAAATTGAACCATTGCCGGTTCGGCGAAGCGATGCCAGCGGCACTCCCGGCTTCGGTCGTCCCAGGCGCCACTCACACAAACGCCGGCCTCCGTCAAGACACTCGACAGGTCGCCCCCAGGTGTGAGGCCCCCCGGTGCCACTCATCGGCTCCGTAACGCGCTCTCTGGCCTGCCGGGCGCTCGGGGAGCTCCCTTCTGCCGTCATTCACGTTTTTTTCTGAACCCGATTCCCCCTCCGCTCAACCACTTGCCGAAAACCGCCCCCAAAATCCTTGTTTGCGCCCCTTACTATGGTGCGCGTTGGGGGGCAATTCGGCTCCCCATCCCGCAATGAAACCAGCCAACTCGTCTCAACCCGGTCAGCTCGCCGTCATCGCAACCCGTCCCGGTCTGCCGCCGCCGCCCCGGTCCCCAGACTTGCCCGGCCGGCGGAACGAACTGGTTAAGTCGTTGAAAATAAACCACGACCCACTTGGAACGAACTCGGAACGAACTGCCTCCGGCCCGCGCCCGGAATCCTTGCCCACGCTCTGCTTCCTCCGCCCCCCGCCCGCCAATCAAACCCAAATCTCCTTGAAAACACTCATCCGCCAACCTGCCGTCACACCAAAGAACAAACCCCAAACCCCATGCGCCGAACCAATCGTCGAACCCGAACAGACCAGCGGCCAAACCCAACCGCCGCCCGCCATCCGGCATACTGAAAAGATCATGTCTCCTGGGGGCGCGCCCAACGAGGGCTTCCGCAAATGGTCCGAGGACTTCGCCTACCTCCGCGAAGCCTTCTTCACCATGCTCGACGAGGACGGCGACACCGAACTCGCCGCCTTCCTTCGCGCCTGCTTCGACCCCCACGCCCCCGCACCCTCCCAGCCCCTCACCTTCCGCCACTGCCAGGCCCTCTCCATCGTCTTTCAGCTCCTCAACAT
>JACADU010000342.1 GCA_013388415.1 Bryobacteraceae bacterium | reverse complement strand
TTCTGCGAGTTGTAACTCAGCGCCAGCCGCGCCGCGATCCCCCTTGATTTCGCCCCCAGCACCCCGACCGTGTAATTCAGATTCCCCGACCCCATGTCGATGTTCTCGCCTGCCGCGCCCCAGTATGTCCCCAGCGGCCTCAACCCCACCTTCCGCGGGTTCACCGTCGCATTCGCCAGCGCCGTCGCAATGTGCTGCACGCTCGTCGTGTTCAGATGCTGGTCCCGCGCCACGATCGTGTACGTGTACTGCGTCCCCGCCGCCACCGTCTGGTCCGTAAATCCCGGCTCCTTCAACGTCGCCATATACGAGCCGTTCCGGTACACCTCGTAGTCCAGGAATCCGCGCCCGTTCGCGTCGTCTGTCGAGCCCTGCCACGCCAGATCGATCGACCCCTGCCAAGGCTGCGAAATCACAGAACTCGCGGGAATCGCGTTCGGTGCCACCATATCCTTCGGACCCAGCCTCGCACGATAGATGCCGTTCCCGATCGGTGCTGATTTCACGCCAATCGCAAGTCCGCCGGTCGGGAAAAAGGGGATGTGCGCTGCGAGGTCCAATGGCCCGTACAGAGTCGAGTCCAGATACACGTACAACAAATGGTTTGGCGTCACCACCGTGCGCATCTCCACCCAGTCGCGGCATGCCACACCGTCCACCCGCCCTAACTCCGTCACCGAACCCAAAAGGACTCTGGATG
Source organism: Bryobacteraceae bacterium (assembly GCA_013388415.1). GTDB lineage: Bacteria > Acidobacteriota > Terriglobia > Bryobacterales > Bryobacteraceae > JACADU01. The sequence goes on along the minus strand of JACADU010000342.1, from coordinate 4,402 downwards.
CCACCAGATTCGCCTGACACGCGGAGCCGTTCTTCGTGATGTCCTTCAGCGCGACCGTGTACGAGCCCTCATGACTATTCGAACGGACGTAGTGAATGAATCCACCCCCGCTTGCCGAAATAAACAACTGCGTCGAGACCTCATACGCGGTGTCGGAGGTGATCGGAACATTGATCGGGGGCAGTAGTGTTGCCCCATCCGGGTGAGAAGACGTGAAGATCGTCCCGGTGAAATTCCAGTATCCGGTTGCGTACCAGTAGTATGTGTTGTACGTCCCCAGGTACTGGTCCACCCACCACGTATACGCTCCCGATGCCGCGGCCGGGGCCAGCAACGCCATAGCCCAGCACGCCATCCTTCTTCTCACGGCCGCACCTCCTGCGGCCGCGGAACAAACCTCGTGTCCGACGTCGCGGCAAATCGCTCGAATTGAAAGTCGCGGCGCACCTTCCTGATCTCGCTCAATACCTCCTCCCTTGATTGCTTTCCGCGCTCGAAATACTTCGTCGAGGCCGCCGCCGCGGCAATCCGCCCACCTTCCGCCACCAACTCAAGGCTCGCCGTCCGGATCTCCACCACTGCCAGTTTCCCGTCGTCCGACGGAATCCACCGGTACTCGATCGGCTGACCCGGCATCACCCGCTTCAATGCAGCAACGATCGCCGGGCGGATCGGATCGTCAGCCGTCCCCTTTCCCGCCAGCGGGCAAACCACCAAAACCACTTCCCCCGAGTTGTGCCGCGCCATGTTTTGCGCATTCAGGAACAAAGGGGCCAGAATCGCCAGAAATGTCACCAGGATTACATGCCTTCCAGCGTTGCAGCTCATAGCTCCACCAAAACTAACTCACAATATTCAGGCCGTCAACTCCTTTTTCTGCCTTGTCACTCTCTTTTTGCGCCCGGCAAATCCCCCCGGGCCCGCCTCCTCCCGCGCATCTGCCGAATTCGCCGCGATGACTCCAGGCCTTTCTTGAGGCGAGCGCCGAACCGGTCACGTTTTTTTCTGAACTCGATTTCCCCTCTCCTCAATCACTTCCGCAAAACCACGCCCCAATCCATTCCCAGCCTCCCCCAAAATGGATCGCGTGGAGGGAGGCCGTCCGCCTCCGCTTCGAACAATGCCTTACTCATCCGCTTTCCCAGCCCGGCCCGCGCCGCCGCGCCCCATCCTCGCCGGTTCCCCCGCGGCCCCTCCGCCCGGCCAAGGCCCGCCATTTCTGCGGAACGAACTACCTAAGCCATTGAAAATAAAGAAAGGCGGTATTGGAACGAACTCAAACGAACTGCCTCCCCCGCCCGTCCGCCACCCTCCCCACCCCCCAACCGCAAGAAAAAGTGCCTGTCACTTTTTCCGGTCCTTTGACTTTCCCCCTCGTTCACGATGCAATATCTACGTCGAGGTTCATGATCTTCATGCCTGATCATCCGCAATCATCCCGAGCCCGCCTCCAAACTGCCCTCGCCCACCGCGAGCCCGACCGCATCCCCATCGACTTCGGAGGCTCCGCCGTCACCGGCATCCATGTCTCCTGCGTCGCCGCTCTCCGCGACTACTACGGACTCCCCAAGGAGCCCGTCAAGGTCCACGAACCCTACCAGATGCTCGGTCTCGTCGAAGACGACCTCCGAGCCGCTATGGGCATCGACGTCACCGGCGTCTTCCCCCGCAAGACCATGTTCGGCTTTCCCAACCACAATTGGCGCGAATGGAGCTTCAATGGCCTCGATGTCCTCGTCTCTCAGGACTTCGTCACCTCCACGGATTCCAACGGCGACATCCTCATCCATCCCGAAGGCGACCCTGCCGCTCCCCCCTCAGGCCGCATGCCCAAAGGCGGCTGGTTCTTCGACTCCATCATCCGCCAGCAGCCTTTCGACGAAGACAACCCCTCAGTCGAGGACAACACCGAGGAATTCACCCCCATCAGCGAAGCCGACCTCGACCATTTCGCCCGCGAAGTCGACGCCGCCGAAGCCTCCGGCTACGGCATCCTCGCCACATTCGGCGGCACCGCCTTCGGCGACATCGCCCTCGTCCCCGCGCCCTTCCTGAAGCACCCCAAGGGCATCCGCGACGTCGCCGAGTGGTACATGGCCACTCGGGGCCGCAAGGACTTCGTCAAGGCCATCTTCGCCCGCCAGTGCGAAGTCGGCATCGAGAACCTCAAGCGCATCCACGCCCGCATCGGCAACCGCGTCGACGCCGTCTTCCTCTGCGGCACTGACTTCGGCACCCAGACTTCCTCCTTCTGCTCCGACGCCACCTTCCGCAGCCTCTGGCTCCCTTACTACAAGCAGGTCAACGATTGGATTCACTCCAATACCACCTGGAAATGCTTCAAGCACTCCTGCGGCTCCGTCGAGAGGTTCCTAAACAGTTTCATCGAAGCCGGCTTCGACATCATCAATCCCGTTCAGTGCTCCGCCGCCGGCATGGACCCCGCTCATCTCAAGAACACATACGGCGGCCGCCTCGTCTTCTGGGGCGGCGGCGTCGACACCCAGAAAACGCTCCCCTTCGGCACGCCGGCCGAGGTCCGCGAGGAGGTCCTCCGGCGCTGCGAAATCTTCGCCCCCGGCGGCGGCTTCGTCTTCGACTCCATCCACAATATCCAGGCCCTCACGCCCGTCGAAAACATCGTCGCCATGATCGATGCCGTTCACGACTTCAGCGGGGTGAAACACTAGCCATGCCCCGCCAGTTCTGGCTCGACCTCGCCCGCGCAGGCGCGCGCTTCCCCATCGGAACTGACCTCGTCCTTCACGACCACGACAACGCTGAGACCATCCGCATGAGCGGCGCCGCCCTCGGACAGGTCCTCGCCGAAGCCGCCCGCCGCTGGCGCATCCCCGCTGCCATGCCGCTCATGGACCTGCGGCTCGAAAAAGCGGACCTCGCCTCTATCTTCGGCGTCAACTTCGAGCGCGCCGAGTCCTGGCATCTCGACGCCGCTCCCGAGCCTTCCGCCATCGCCCGGGTCGCCGACCCCATCCGATCCTTCCCCGCCGAAAACCGCGCCCAACAGCACTCCCTCCGCTGGCTCGCCACCAACACCGATCTTCTCCCCGTCGGCATGAGCATCGGTCCCTTCTCACTGATGACCAAGCTCCTTGCCGACCCAATCACTCCCGTCGCCATGTCCGGCTCAGGCTCGACCGCCAATGAGGACCCGGGCGTCGCTCTCGTCGAACGCTGCCTCGAACTCGCCGAAGCCGCCATCCATCGCTCCATTCGAACCCAGGTCTCCGCCGGAGCCCGCGCCATCATGATCTGCGAGCCCGCCGCCAACACCACCTACCTCTCCCCGCGCCAGCTCCGCAAAGGAGCCGCGACTTTCCACCGCTACGTCCTCGAGCCCAATCTCCGCCTCAAGGCGTTTCTCGACGACAGCGGCATTGACCTCATCTTCCACGACTGCGGCGAACTGCTTGCCGGGATGGTCGAAGCCTTCGCCCGCCGCATCCACCCCGCCGTCCTCTCGCTCGGCTCCAGCCGCAACCTATGGGAGGACGCCGCTCTCGTCCCCGAAGACGTCGTCCTCTACGGCAACCTCCCGACCAAAACCTTCTACTCAGACGACGCCATGCCTCTCGCCCGCGTCGAGGAGATCTCCCGCGACCTCCTCGCCCGCATGAGAGCCACCGGCCATCTCCACATCCTCGGCTCCGAGTGCGACGTCCTCCACGTCCCCGATGCCGCCGCCACCATCCGCCGCAAAGTCGACGCCATGCTATCTGTCTGACTCAGGAGTAACCAGCGATGTCCTCTTCCACCACCCGCCGCTCCTTCCTCTCGGGCGCCGCCGCCGCTTTCGGCGCCGCTGCCACCGCCCAGGCTGCGCCAAAAAACGCCCTCCCCCGCTGGCGCGGCTTCAACCTCCTCTACTACTTCCAGGCCATGCAGTGGGACGGCAAGCCCGTCGCCATCCCCGAAGAAGACTTCCGCATGATCGCCGAACTCGGCTTCGATTTCGTCCGCATTCCCATGGACTACTGGTTCTGGGCCGACCCCTCCTGGCTCCAAACCAAAAAGCTCACACCCGCCGGCGCGGTCAAAATCAACGAGCAGATGCTCGAGGGCGTCGACAAGATCGTCGACTACGGCCGCAAATACGCCCTCCACGTCAGCCTCAACCTCCATCGCGCACCCGGTTACTGCATCAACAACAACGAGCGCGAGCCCTTCAGCCTTTGGACCGACAAGGAGGCCGAAGACGCCTTCGTCATGCATTGGGAGATGCTCGCCAAACGCTACCGCGCCACGCGCCCCAATGAGGTCAGCATGAACCTTGTCAATGAAGCTCCGGCCCCCCGCGAGGGCTTCATGTCCCGCGAGGACTACCGCCGGGTCATGACCCGCGCCACAGAGGCCATCCGCAAAGTCACCCCCGACCGCATCG
>JACADU010000173.1 GCA_013388415.1 Bryobacteraceae bacterium | reverse complement strand
GTGGTCGCGGTGCGCCGCGCCGGCGCCATTCACGCCTTCGACGCCCTGAATCACTTCTTCCTCATCACCGAGATGATCATTCCCGGCTCGTCCTACTGGAACATCGGAATCGGGCGCGAACGCGGCGACGTCGAAAAAGACGCCGAGGGGATCGAGACCATGAAAACCCTCGGACGCAACATGGCTTGGCTGTTGGAGCGCGTCGCCGCGCGATCCACTGCCGGCTGATCTTCCGCATCAAGAGCGGGCGTCCTCAGAAAAGGACGCCGTGGTTCAACCGGCCTTCCGGATCAAATTGCGATTTGACTTGAAGAAACGGCGTTAAATCGCTGTACTGCAATGGCAACATCCATTTCTTCCGGCGGCCCAGACCATGCTCAGCCGAGAGCGTTCCGCCATGCGCCAGCACGCGCCTTGCCTCATCGCGCAACCACTGCTGCCCCCGGCGCTCGTCATCTTCCGTTTCGGGCAGGATGTTCACGTGGACGTGGGCATCGCCAATGTGCCCGTAGGCGGTGTACTTAGAGGGGAACAGCTCCTCCAGGGTAGAGACGCACTGCGCCCAGTAGCGCGGGAATTCCGCCACCGGCACGGCAAAATCTGTCCCCATTTTCTTAAAGCCGTTTAATCTGACGCGCTCGTTCACCAGCTCCGGAAGCGTGTGTCTGAACTTCCGAAAACGGTCGCGGTCAGCGGTGGAAGCGGCAAACCAGCTCTCGTCCATGAAGTCCGCTTCAAGAAACGGGTCGACGTCGGAGCCGTCGCGCTCAATCAGCAGCGCGGCGCGGCTGCCAGCAGGGATCTCCGGATACCGCAACTGGAGAAGTTCGAGCGAGTTAGCGTCAATATACTCAAGCATGTTGAGAGCCGGTATCGACCGCCACCGCTCGACCGTGTTCAGCGCTTCCTCCGCCTTTGTGAAGAAAACTACACCTGCGACGACCTCTTTCGGCAGCGGAATCAGCTTCAGCTTCGCCTCCAGCACCACTACGAGCGTCCCCTCCGACCCGGCAATCAAGTCGACCCAAGAGACTCCCGGCGGCAGATAGTAGCCGGCGGTGTTTTTGGTCGTTTTCGGCGGCGTAACAGGCGTGTATGGATGGGGATACAGCTCTCCCTGGTGGAAGGTCCGCACTGTGCCGTCGATAAAAGCGACCGTCAGCGCTTCCAGCCACCGACGCGTGGACCCGAAGCGGAAAGATCTGGAGCCGGAAGCGTTTGTGGCGATGGTGCCGCCAAGCGAGGCGGTCCATTCGGTCGGGTCGGGCGGGTACAGCAGCCCGGCGGCGCGAGTCCGGGCGTGTAGATCGGTGAGCGGGACGCCGGCGCCAATCATGCCATCGAGGTTGAATTGCGTTAATTTGGACGTCGAGAGAAGCAGCCCGCCCTCGGCACAACGCCCGCCTGTGACGCCGGTGCCGCCACCTGAAATGGTGACTTTTGTTTGACTTGCCGCTGCCTCCTTCAGAATCCGGGCGAAGTCCTCGACGGAGGCGGGCGAGATCAATTCGTCCGCCCAGCCTTTCAATCCGGAAGCGTCGTCAATCTCGACCACTACACCTCCAGGATGACTGGAACGATGAGCGGGCGGCGGGAGGTTTCGCGGTTCAGGAAGCGCTTGAGGTCCTGGCGGATTTTCTCTTGAATCACACCGACATCGGCGCGTTCCTCGGGTGAGGAGGATTCCAGGGTCCGGGCTACAACCTTGCGGGCGCTGGCCAGCAGTTCGTTGCCTTCGTCGAGCGCGACGAAGCCGCGGGAGACGATTTCGGGAAGACCTTCGGGCAGCCCCAAGTTCTTGTTGATGGCGATGATCGGGATGACGAAACCGTCCTCGGAGAGGTGGCGGCGGTCGCGGATCACCATGTCCTCGACCACTTCGTCGATGGACCCGGAATCGATGCAGACCCGTCCGACGGGGACCTTCTGGCCGAAGCGGGCGCCGTGGTGGTCGATTTCCAGCGTTTGGCCGGCTTCGAGAACGAATGTGTCTTCCAGTCCTAGCCCGCGCAGGTGCGAAGCCAGTTTGGCGTGTTTGGAGAGTTGGGAATACTCGCCGTGAATGGGCACGAAGTACCTGGGTCTCAACAGGTTGAGGATGAGCTTGAGTTCCTCCTGCGAACCGTGCCCGGAGACGTGCATCGGCGGGCTAGTGGTTCCGGCGACCACTTCCGCGCCGCGCCGCGCGATGTGGTTGAACATACGGCCGATGGGCTTCTCATTGCCCGGGATGATGCGCGCGGAATGCACGACGACATCGCCCTTTTCGAGCCGCAGCGATTTGTGGTTGTCGACCGCGACGCGGCTCATCGCCGACATCGGCTCGCCCTGGGTCCCCGAGACCACGCAGCAGACTTTGTGCGGCGGCGCGCTCATGATGTCCTGCGGACGCAGGAGGAGGTTGTCTGGAATGCGGAGCAGCCCGAGAGAGTGGGCGATTTCGGTGCAGGAGAGCATCGAGCGCCCGAGGAAAGCGACCTTGCGTCCCATCTCGGCAGACAGATCGAGAATCTGCTGGAGGCGGTGGATGGAGGACGAAAAGCAGGCGAAGATGAGCCGGCGCTCGGCGCGGTTGAAGATCTCCTCGAACTTGGGCAGGACAGCGCGTTCGGAGGGGGTATAGCCGGGGCGGTCGACGTTTGTCGAATCCGATAGGAGAAGCAGAACGCCGCACTTGCCGTACTCGGCGAAGGTGTGCAGGTCAAACAGGAGGTTGTCGGTGGGCGTGGGGTCGACCTTGAAGTCGCCGGTATGGATGACGACGCCGAGCGGGGTGGTGATGGCGAGGGCGACGCAGGAAACGATGGAGTGCGTGACGTGGATGAACTCGATGGAGAACGGGCCGATGGTGATTTTGTCGCCCGGCTTGATGCGGTTCAGTTCAGCCTCTTGGAGCAGGTCGTGCTCCTCCAGCCGGCGCTCGACGAGGGCGAGCGTAAAGGCGGTGCCGTAGATGGGCAGGTTGAGGTCGGCGAGCAGGAAGGGGACGGCGCCGATGTGGTCTTCATGCCCGTGAGTGAGAATCACGGCGCGGACCTGATGCCGGTTCTCTAAAAGGAATGAAAAGTCGGGGGTTACGATGTCAACGCCGAGCAGCTCGGTGTCCGGGAACATCATGCCGGCGTCGATGACGATCATGTCGTCACCGTAGCGGAGGGCCATGCAGTTCATGCCGAACTCGCCGAGGCCGCCGAGGGGGATCACTTGAAGCTTCTGGTCGGACATGGGGGCGGTGGTCGCGGGCCTGAAACGACCAGAATATCACCCGGCCGGGGCGAGGGTGAGGAAAATGAGGCTCAGACGCGACGAAGGCCCTGTGACTACAGGGCCTCCACGCTGATGTTCAATGGGAGAATCAGATTCAACGGTACGCGACCGTAAAACCTGTATGTGATTAGAGCGTAGAACCTCGCCAAAACTAAGTCAAGCGAAAAACGGGCGGGCTCGAAAACAACCATAAGCTATTGAAAGCAATTGGCTTATTTGCCTTGACAGGCGCCGCGAAGAATGGTTGCCCGCGTGCTAGGGAGGCTTCCGGCAAGCGGCGTTTTGGCTCTAAGTCAGGGGAATGAAAGCCCTTGTCGGGCGCTTGGGCGGGTTCACTCCAGATGAAGGACCGAACTCTCTTCCCCGCCCCGCCGGCGCCGCCAAACCACAAAAAACGCCACAATCAGGCCGCCTCCGACGCACACGAGCAGCAGCACGCCGGCGAGTTCGAAGATGGCGATGATCATCTTGCCCACGTCCTGGGCAGTCACTTCTGGCCGGTAGGCTTCATTCCAGATGAAGTTGGCATGCCACTCGAGCGGCTTCAGGAGCGCCTGAGCAGCCTGGAAGTCCGGCGGGGAGGGAATGACGGCGACCATGGGTCCGGAGCGCTTGACGGCCCATCCGGGCTGTTTTTCGAACTCCTTGAGGCGCACACGGGCCAATTGGGGGGTATGGAAGTAGAAGAGGGCGAGCTTCAACTCGCCGCCGGGCGTTTGGAATCTGCCGATTTGGGCTTCAGCGGCGTCCTCGAAGCCGGCGAGGGCGGCGGGCACCTCAGGGAGGAACTTTTGCAGCGAGGTGACCCCGAGCAGGAACCGTTCTGAGTTGCGAACTTTATTTTTTTCAGGGAGATAGCCTGGAAGAGGGGGCAGGCCGCCGCCGGAGCGGATCAGCGGGAGCGCCTTATAGAGCGCGGCCATTTCGTTGTCGAGAGGCCGCCAGCCTTCGAACATCAGGACGTAGTTGTCATGAGCCAGAATCTGGCCGGAGGGCAGGAGGGAGACGGCGAGCGCGCTATTAACGGGGATGGCCTTTTCCGGGCGCGACGCCTGATAGAAGGCGAGGGCGGAGGTGGCGTCGTTGAGGCGCCACGCGGTGGCGGTGAACTTGCCCATGGGGCCGGAGTAGGTGGCGCGTTCGGCGGCTTCGCCCTGGTATTCGGCCCAAAGAGCGGCATCCTCGACGCTGATGGGCGAGGCGTCGAGGCGGCGGGAGGCGCCCCACGTTTCAGGCCAGATTTGGGCGGAGGCGGAGGCCGCGAGGGCGAAAAAGACGGTCAGGCGCCGTGGCATTTCTTGTATTTCTTGCCGCTGCCGCAGGGGCAGGGGTCGTTCCGGCCGACTTTTTCGCCCTTGACCACGGTGGACTGGGCGGATGGGCCGGTCTGGGAGCCGGCGAACTGGAGCAACTCCATCTCGCGCTCTTTCTTGCGGTGGATGTTGCGGGTGAGGTCGATGAAGGATTCCTGGGCGGACTTGCTCTGGCGCTCGTCGGGCACGGGGACCGGCTGGGCGGCTTCGTCCTCGGGCCAATCGGAATCAGGGAACGGGACGTGGGGGCGCTCGCCGACGACGGGTTGGAGGAAGAAGAGGAAGCGGGTGGTTTCGTCCTCGATGCGCTCCATCATTTCCTGGAAGATGGTGTAGGCTTCCTTCTTGTACTCGACCAGAGGGTCCTTCTGGCCGTAGGCCCGCATGCCGATGCCCTCTTTGAGGTGATCCATCGAAAGCAGGTGGTCTTTCCACTGCTGGTCGATGATGGAGAGCATGATCATGCGTTCGGTTTCGCGCATCACGGCGGGGCCGACGACCTCTTCCTTTTCCTCGTAGCGCTTGCGCAGGCGCTCCATGATGAGGTCTTCGATCTCGGCGCGGGAGAGATCCTGGAGTTCCTGGACGTTGATGCGGAGGCCGAACTGGGAGTTGATATCGGTCTGGAGAGCGGTGAGGTCCCACTTGTGGGGCGGCTCGTTTTCGGGGCAGTGGGTGTCGATGTAGGAGCCGGCGATGTTGTTGGTGATCTCGAAGATCCGCTCCTTCATGTCCATGCCTTCAAGCAACTGGCGGCGCATTCCGTAGATGGCCTGGCGCTGCTTGTTCATGACGTCGTCGTATTCGAGGACGTGTTTGCGGGAGGCGAAATTCTGGGCTTCGACGGCCTTCTGAGCGGCTTCGATGCGTTTGGTGATGAGGCGGGATTCGATGGGGACGTCCTCTTCCATGCCGAGGCGGAGCATGAGTCCCTGGATGCGGTCGCCGCCGAAGACGCGGAGGAGGTGGTCCTGGAGGGAGAGGAAGAAGCGGGAGGAGCCGGGGTCGCCCTGGCGGCCGGCGCGCCCGCGGAGCTGGTTGTCGATGCGGCGGGCCTCGTGGCGTTCGGTGCCGACGATGTGGAGCCCGCCGGCGGCAACCACCTTCTGGTGCTCTTCGGCGCACTGCTGCTTGAAGCGGTCGTAGTACTCGTTCCAAGTGGCGATGGGGACGCGGTAGTGGGTGTCGCCGCGCTGGAAGTAGTAGTAGCTGGCGTCGGCGATGGTGGAGGCGAGTTCGGCTGGGATGGTTTCGAGGGTTTTGCGTTTCAGCGCCTCCTCCTGGGCGAGGAACTCGGGGTTGCCGCCGAGGAGGATGTCGGTGCCGCGGCCGGCCATGTTGGTGGAGACGGTGACGGCGCCGTAGCGGCCGGCCTGGGCGACGATGAAGGCTTCGCGTTCGTGGGCTTTGGCGTTGAGGACTTCGTGGCGGACGCCCATTTTTTTCAAAATGCCGGAGAGTTTTTCGCTCTTTTCGACAGAAATAGTGCCCACAAGGACGGGCTGGCCGGTGGCGTGGCGCTCGGCGATTTCCTTGGCCGCGTTGCGCCATTTTTCCTCTTCGGTGCGGTAGACGATGTCGTTGAAGTCTTTGCGGATGTTGGTGCGGTTGGTGGGGATGGCGACGACTTCGAGGTTGTAGATCTTGGAGAATTCGGGGGCTTCCGTGTCGGCGGTGCCGGTCATGCCGGCCAGCTTTTTGTACATGCGGAAGTAGTTCTGGAAGGTGATGGTGGCCAGCGTCTGGTTCTCGCGCTCGATTTTGACGCCTTCCTTGGCTTCGACGGCCTGGTGGAGGCCGTCGGACCAGCGGCGGCCGGGCATGAGGCGTCCGGTGAACTCGTCGACGATGATGACTTCGCCGTCCTTGACGAGGTAATCGCGGTCGCGCTGGTAGAGGACGTGGGCGCGCAAAGCCTGCTGGACGTGGTGGTTCAGTTCGATGTACTCGGGGTCGTAGAGGTTGGGGATGTTGAGGAGGCGTTCGACCTTGGCGACGCCCTCTTCGGTGAGGGCGACGGAGCGGTGGCGTTCGTCGACGGTGTAGTCGCCGGTCATGTACTTTTCGCCGGGCTCCTTGCCTTCGATGACCTCGCCGCGGATGAGCTTGGGGATGATGCCGTTGACGCGATAGTACTTGTCGGTGGACTCCTCCGACGGACCGCTGATGATGAGCGGGGTGCGGGCTTCGTCGATGAGGATGGAGTCGACCTCGTCGACGATGGCGTAGTGGTGGCCGCGCTGGACGCAGTCTTCCAGGCGGAACTTCATGTTGTCGCGGAGATAATCGAAGCCGAACTCGTTGTTGGTGCCGTAGGTGATGTCGGCGTGATAGGCGGCGTGGCGCTCGCTGTCGTCGAGACCGTGGACGATGAGGCCGACGG
>JACADU010000426.1 GCA_013388415.1 Bryobacteraceae bacterium | reverse complement strand
GCCCGCTGAGGTGACCACCGCCATTGGCAGGAAGCCCAACCCCGCCACCAGCGCGGCCATCAGCACTGGCCGCAGCCGCTCGGACGCGCCGCGAATCACGGCCAGCGAAAGCGCCGCGCCTTCCAATCTCAGGTGGTTGATGTGGCTCACGACGACGATGCCGCTCAGCACCGACACCCCAAACAGCGCGATGAAGCCAATGCCAGCGCTGATGTTGAGATTCAGCCCGCGCAGAAGGAGCGCAGCGAGCCCGCCGGTCAGCGCAAACGGAACGTTCAGCAGGATGAGGATGGCCAGGCTCGTGGACTGGAAAGTGATAAACAACAGGCCGAAGATCAGCAGAATCGACAGTGGCAGGATGATGAGAAGCCGCTTTGTGGCGCGTTCCTGATTCTCGAACTGACCACCCCAGTCCAGCGAGTAACCCGCGGGCAGTTGCAGTTCAGCCTCGATCTTTTCCCTTGCATCTTTGACGAATCCGCCCAGGTCCCGGCCGCGGACATTCGCCTGCACGACGATTCTGCGTTGGCCGTTTTCCCGGCTGACGACTTCCGGCCCCCGGCTCATGCCGACTCGAGCGACGGCGCCCAGCGGAACCCGCTCGCCGCCCGTTGCGAACAGCAGCAGTCCTCGCACGGCTTCGTCGTCCTTCCGGTAGCTCTCAGGAAGCCTCACCAGAATGTCGAACCGGCGGTTGCCTTCAATCATTTCAGAGATCTTCTTGCCGCCCACGGCTGCGTCCATGAGGTCGGCCGTGTCGCTGACGTTCAGTCCGTAGCGCGCCAGAGCGTTCCGGTCGATCTCCACGCGAAGCTCACCGACACCCGAGATGATCTCCATCTGCTCATCCGCCGACCCGGGCACGGAGGAGATGATCCGGAGCGCCCGCTCGGCAAGGGCAGTCAGCACGGCGGGATCGTCGCCGAAGATCTTGAGCGCGACGTCGGCTTTGATGCCGGAAATGGTCTCGTCCAACCGCATGGCCATCGGCTGCGTGAAGTTGAAGGAGACTCCAGGGACGCCGGCCAAGGCCTTGTCCATTGCCTCGATCAGTTGCTCCTTCGAACTGAAGCGCCACTGGTCGCGCGGCTTGAGCAGCACGTACACGTCTCCCTGATAGATCCCCATCGCCTCGGTGGCGACGTCTGGGCGGCCAAGCCGGGTGACCACGCCACTGACTTCGGGAATCGTCATGATGATCTTTTCCACACGAGTGCTGAGGGCGACGGACTCCGGCAGCGAGATGCCCGGCAGCTTGCGGGTCTCGATGAGGATTGAACCTTCGTCAAGGCGCGCCATGAACTCCGTTCCGATGGTCATTAGCGCGGGGACCGCCATCAACGCCGCCAAGGCGCCGAGCAGAAGCGCGGCCGCGCGGTGATTCCAGCACCAGCGGAGCGCGTGCGTGTGGCGGCGCTGAAGCCAGTTGAACCATGAGTCCTTGTGGGCTCTGACGCCGCGCTTGAGGACCATCGCCGTCGCCGCGGGCAACGCTGTCAGCGTGAGGAACAGGCCGCCCAGAAGTGCGCAGCAGACGCTGATTGCCATCGGGCGGAACATGCGCGCTTCGAGCCCCTCCAGGAAAAAGACCGGCAAGTAGACAGCGATGATGATCAGCACGGCGAACAGCACGGGCCTGGCCGTCTGATGGGCCGCCGTCCGGATGCGCTCCTCGGCCGAAAAGACTCCTCCATCGCCAGGCTGGCGCACCAGGTTCACAATGGCGGCTTCCATCATGACCACCGCGCCGTCGACAATCATCCCGAAGTCGATCGCGCCCAGGCTCATCAAGTTGCCGGAGACGCCGGCGAGCCTCATGCCGAAGAAGCTGAACAACAGAGAAAGCGGAATGATTGCCGCCACCAGCAAAGCGGCGCGGACGTCGCGCAGGAACAGAAAGAGAACGAGCGCCACCAGAAGCGCGCCCTCGATCAGCGCCTTCTGAACCGTTGCGAGCGTCCCATTGATGACGGTCGACTGATCGTAGAATGGAACGACACGCACGCCCTCGGGCAGACGCAGCGTCGCAAGCTTGGCCTTGACGCGGTCGATCACGCGGCGGCCGTTCTCCCCTTTCAGCATGATTGCCATGCCGCTGACGACCTCCCCCTTGGCGTCTCGCGTGGTCGCGCCCTGCCGTGGGAGCGGCCGCTCGGCGACAATAGCAACGTCCCGCAGCCTGACCGGCGTGCCCGCGCGGGCCAGCAAGACGATTTGCTCGAGATCGACCACGCCCGCCGCGCGGCCGAGGCCACGGACAGTGTACTGCTCCATCGCGTGCTCGATGAAGCCGCCTCCGAAATTCGAGTTGTTCTCGCGAATGCGCTCGAAAACCTCTCGCAGCGTGAGCCCGTATCGTTGCAGCCGGACGGGATCGACCTCCACCGTGTACGTCTTGGTCTCGCCGCCCCAACTGTTCACTTCGTTCACGCCCGGGACCGTCCTCAGGGCGTACCTTACCTGCCAATCGTGGATGGTCTTCAGCTCCATCGGCGTATAACCGGGACCATCCATGGTGTACTGATAGACCTCGCCGAACGCGGTTGCCATCGGCCCCAGCACGGGTGAGACTCCCTCGGGCAGCCGGCCTCTGGCCTCTTGCAGCCTCTCGTTCACCAACTGCCTCGCGAACCACGGATTCACCTCGTCGTGGAAGATGATCGTGATCATCGAAAGACCGAGCTTGGAGATGGATCGGATCTGTTCGGTGTTCGGGATGCCCATGAGAGTGCTCTCGATGGGGAACGTGACGAGTTGCTCCACCTCAGTGGGCGCCATCGCCGGGCACTCGGTGACGACGACGACCTGGTTGTTCGTGAGGTCCGGAAAGGCTTCAACCGGAGTGTCGAGGACCACGCTGATCCCCAAGCCGACAAGCAGGATGAGTCCGGTGACCACGAGGCCGCGGTTGGCCAGGTGGAAGTCGATGAGCCGCGGCAGCATCTCTATTCCTCGCTCATCGATGCGCGCAGCAACTGCGACTTCACAATGAATGCTCCCCGGGCCACGACCCGCTCGCCGCCGCTCAATCCCGAGGTGACTTCAATCAGCCCGCCCAGCGGCCTGCCAGCGGTGATCGTGCGGGGCGCGAATCTGCCCGGCCCCTGTTCCACGAACACGGTCGGCTTGCCGCCGAGGTCCTGGACGGCGACCTGCGGCACAAACAGGGCTTCGGCGGAGGCTCCGGCGTCGAGCTCGATGGTGGCGTACATCTCGGGCTTCAAAAGCTCGCCGGGGTTGGGAACATCAATCCGCACGCTGACCGTGCGCGTCTCCGCATCGAGTTTCTCGTCGATCTTCAGCACGCGCCCGGGAAATTTCCGGTCAGGATAGGCCTGAACTTCGATGCGCGCGGGCATTCCGGCCCTGAGTTTCGGCAGGTGTTCCTCTTGCACGGCGGCGATGGCCCAGAGCGTGGAGAGGTCGCTGATGATGAACAGGTCGCTGTTGGCTGCCACCACGGCTCCTGGCGTGACGAGCCTCGAAAGCACCACTCCGGCGGCAGTGGCATGAACGGGGATGAGATCTTCGTCCTGCTGGCCTTTGGATTCTGCTGGAGATCCTCGCGGCGCCTCGAGCGGGATCTCCAGGTAGTCGGTCAGGTGGTGCTTTGTTCGCGCGACCTCGATCTCCGCGGCGGCGACCGCGCTGAGGGCTGTCTTCAGCTCGGTCTCGGCATGCTCCACCTGTTCCAGGCTGGCTGCTTTCATCTCCAGAAGCCGGCGCGCGCGGTCTCTCTGGCGCTGGGCGAAGTCGGCTTGGGCCCTCGCTTTGATGGACTCCGCCAGGGCGCGGCTGTATTCGGCGCGAGCTTCGTGAATGTCGTGGCTGTACATCTTCGCCAGCAGTTGCCCTTTGACAACTTTGTCGCCGACTTTTGCGTCAACCGAAATGAGGCGTCCATCGGTGATGGCGCCGACACGCCACGTCGTGACTTCGTTGGTCGTCAGGCGCCCGCTGGAATGAACTGTCACCGGAATGGACCGACGGACCACTTCGACCACTTCGAGCCTTGCCTGCTCGAGCGCTGACCTGTCGAAGACCGCCTCTGCCGATGGTTTCGCCTCGGCGTTGGCGCCAGCCGGCGGCGGGGACGCGGACGTTCCCGGCGATTTGCTGGAGCAGCCCGCCAGCAGGACGGCCAGCGCCGGCAGGAAAACTCCGCGGATCATGGTTGTTCCCCCAGCGCGTAACGATATCGCGCCACGCTGCGCAAATATTCTGCGAGAGCCCGGGCGTGCAGCAGCTCGATTTCCAGCCTGAGACGTTCCGCGTCGAGCAGGCGAAGCAGCTCCGCTCCGCCCAGACGGTACGCGCCTCGAGCGATGCG
>JACADU010000445.1 GCA_013388415.1 Bryobacteraceae bacterium | reverse complement strand
TAGCTTCGCCACGAAAGGGGTCGATTCCTCTCACAGCAAACGTGCACCGTTTAGGGCTAGGACTACCAGGGTATCTAATCCTGTTTGCTCCCCTAGCTTTCGTGCCTCAGCGTCAGGAGTTGTCCAGGGACTCGCCTTCGCCACCGGTGTTCCTCTCGATATCTACGCATTTCACTGCTACACCGAGAATTCCAGTCCCCCTTCCAACCCTCCAGCCGGGGAGTATCCGATGCCATTTCCGGGTTGGGCCCGGAGATTTCACATCAGACTTTCCCGACCGCCTACGCACCCTTTACGCCCAGTGAATCCGAACAACGCTTGGGACCTCTGTATTACCGCGGCTGCTGGCACAGAGTTAGCCGTCCCTTCCTCTTCCGCTACTATCACGCCCCCGGTCTGTTCAACCGGGGACCTTGCTCGCGAATGACAGGGGTTTACGGGCCGAAGCCATTCATCCCCCACGCGGCGTCGCTCCATCAGGCTTTCGCCCATTGTGAAAAATTCTCGACTGCTGCCACCCGTAGGTGTCTGGACCGTGTCTCAGTTCCAGTGAGGCTGGTCGTCCTCTCAGACCAGCTACCCGTCTTCGCCTTGGTGGGCCGTTACCCCGCCAACTAGCTGATAGGCCGCGGGCTCATCGCGAAGCGCCAGGCCTTACGGTCCCCAGCTTTGGAGGTCGGGAGATGCCCCTCGACCACCACATCCGGTATTAGCCCCGATTTCTCGGGGTTATCCCAGTCTTCGCGGCAGATTGCCCACGTGTTACGCACCCTTGCGCCACTCCGACTTCAGAATATTGCTACCCTGAAATCAGCGTTCGACTTGCATGTCTTATCCACGCCGCCAGCGTTCGTTCTGAGCCAGAATCAAACTCTCCGTCGAAAAACGTTAGCTTGATTCAGCCGGGCAGCGAACTGCCCGGCTCTGCAATTTTAAAACTCGCCGCACGCCTCGCTAACCGAAACGTGCGATGAGGGCTTGAACTTGTCGCACAATTCAACTTTCAAAGAGCACCGAGCCTCACGGCTCGCAAAATCCTCCCCTCTCGGGGACAAAAACGCCGACCGCCGAACCGCTCTGACTGATTCGGCCAGCCAGCCGTTAATCTCAAATGCGGCCATCAGTCTATCCGGCTTCCGCCGTCCGTCAACAGGAATTTCGATTTTTTTCGATTTCGAGTTGACCGACGGCGCGAGCGGATTCGCTTAGCCGCCTGTTTGGCGTCCCTTGGCGGGTTCACCAAACCGAGCGCCTTCTTTACCGCAAATTCCGATCGTGTCAACCAGGTTTTCTCGCCCGATTGAAACGCCTTGAAGATGCGCCGATTTCAACGAGTTCCGGGCCGAAGGAAACCGGTCTTTCGCCGGCGCCAGTCATTCAATTCCCATTTTGCGCTGAATCTCTTCGAGCGAGATGCCTTTGGTTTCCGGCATCACGAACAGCACCCAGAGGAGCTGGCCAACACAGCAGAGGGCATAAAAGCCGAAGGCCATCCAACCTGCCTGCGCCGCGATCATCGGAAAGGTCCAGGAGATCGCGGCGGCCATGATCCAGTGGGTGAAACTGCCAAGCGCCTGGCCCCGGGCACGGACGCGGTTGGGAAAGACTTCGCTGATGAAGACCCAGATCACTGCGCCCTGGCCGAAGGCGTGTGAGGCAATAAAGACCAGCAGGCTCGCCAGCAACAGGCTTCCGCCCACGCCCGTGTAAAAGGCCCACGTCGCCGCGCTGAGACTCACGATGTAGCCGATCGAGCCGATCAGCATGAGACGCCGGCGGCCGAAGCGATCGATGACGGTCAGCGCCGCCATGGTGAACACCAGGTTGGTGAAGCCAATGATCACCGATTGCAGCAGCGCCGATTCGGCGCCGGCTCCGGCCAGCTTGAAGATGTAGGCGGTGTAGTAGATCAGCGCGTTGATCCCCGAAAGCTGATTGAACGCTGCGATGGCGATCGCGAGCAGGATCGGCTTGAGATACTTCCGGCAGAGAAAGGGTTCCTCCAGCGAGTGATGCTCCAGGTCGAGAGATTCTCGGATCGCACGGACTTCGCCCTCGACGTCACCGGAGTCGGTACCGCAGCGGGCCAGGACCTCGCGGGCTTCGCCGTCGCGGCCACGCGCAATCAGCCAGCGCGGGCTCTGCGGCACCGCGAACAACAGGAGGAAAAACAGCAACGACGGCGCGGCCATCACGCCAAACATCCAGCGACATTCGGTCTCCCCGAGATGCAAAAGGCCGATCGTGTAGTTCGAGAGGTACGCCAGCAGGATGCCGAGCACGATGTTGAATTGGGTGATCGCGACCAGGCGCCCGCGCGCAGAAGCGGGCGAGATCTCGGCGATGTACATGGGCGACACCACCGACGCACCGCCGACCGCCAGCCCGCCCAGGAACCGGAACGTCAGGAACGCGGCCCAGTTCCACGCGAGCGCGCAGCCGAGCGCCGACGCCAGAAAAAGCCAGGACAACACGAACAAGACGCTGCGCCGCCCAAACCGATCCGCCGGTCGGCCCACGAGCAGCGAGCCCAGGATCGTGCCGATCAGGGCGCTGGAAACCGTGAATCCCAGTTTGAATTCCGTGAGCGCGAACTCCCGCTTCAGCCACTCGGTCGTTCCGGAAATTACGGCCGTGTCGAAGCCGAAGAGCAGTCCGCCGAGCGCCGCGACGAGGGTGCTGCGCAACAGAAATGCGTTGAGTTTCATTGGAAAGAATCAGCGCCAGATCGATCTCAGAGGGTGGACCTCGAGCGACTGGATCTCGGCCTGCCCGCCCTCGGCGAAAACGGCCAGGGCCGTGTTGTCCGCCTCGAGTTTTGAAGGCAGGGGCGCGTAGATCAGACCGTCTTGCGCGAAGACCTCCAGCGAGGTTTCGTCGCACAACACCCGCAAATGCAGCGGCCGGCCGCGAAGTTCCAGCGGCACCCGCACGTCATTGCAGGTCAATTCACGTCGGCCCGCGTCGTAGGCAATCCTGTTCCCGCGCAGGACGAAACCCACGACGGAGGCGGTGGCGGGCCGAATCACCGCGTTCAGCTCGAAATGCCGCCCCGCAAGCGTTGCCAGCGGATTCTCGCCCGGTGCCAGCAGGCCGGGTTCGACGCCATGTCGGCGCCCGCGGAGCTTTTCGAGTTCCGGCACCGGAGCCCAATGCAGTCGCGGCCCTTCCGGCGTGGTGCGCAGCGTGAGTTCGCACGGGAAACACATCATCTGGTTGAAGGGCATTCCTGGCGACGGCATCTGGCCCCAGCCGATTTGAACGCGCCGCCCCTTCGGGGCGTCGCTGTAAGTTTGCGCGGCGTAGAAACCCTTGCCGCGATGGCCGGGCAACTTCGGTGTTTCTGGCGTGAACTTCGTGCCGTCGAAGGCGCCGACCATGTACTCGCTGCTGGCCGCGGTGAGCACCCACTTGCGATTCGCTTCGTTGCCGTCAACCAGCAACTCGAAGAAGTCCGGGCATTCGAAAAAGCCGGCGACCTCGCTCAGGTACGCCCAGTCGCGGAGATTTTAGGACGCGTAGAACTGGATCGTGTGCTCGCGGTTGTTTTCGACGTAAAGCGTCATGATCCAACGCCGGGACGGCTCGTGCCAGATCACTTTGGGGTCGCGGTTGCCGGGGGTGATCTCCGGGAGCACCGGGTTACCCGCGTACTTGATCCAGGTGCGGCCCTTGTCGGTGCTGTAGGCGAGACACTGAGTGAAGGGCCGGCCCTCGGAGAGTTTGCTGGTGCCCCCGGCCGCGGTGTAAAAGAGCACCAGCGGCGGAACGCCCCGGCGCCCGAAGCCGCTGGTGTTTTGCCAGTCCACCACCGCCGAGCCGCTGAACATCGTGCCCATGGCGTCCGGGAACAGCACGTCCCCGGTTTCCTTCCAGTGGACGAGGTCGCGGCTGACGGCGTGGCCCCAATGCATGTTGCCCCAGTTCCAGCCGTAAGGGTTGTGCTGGTAAAACAGGTGCCAGGTGCCTTCGAAGTACACCAGGCCGTTGGGATCGTTGTTCCAGCCGCGGCGCGAGGTGAAGTGGAACTGTGGGCGCAACCGCTCGCGGTAGAGGGTCTCCGCGCCGTTGATGGCGTTGCCCTGGTCGATCATTTCCAGTGCACGCGAGCCCGCCGGCAAGCCTTCGGCGCGCACGATCACCGTTTGAGACCTCCAGGGCTTGACGTCGAGGAAGGCCCACCATTCGGGCTGATCGCTCAGTTCGATCTCGAACTGGCGAAGGATGCGGCCTTCGAGCACAACCTCCACG
>JACADU010000409.1 GCA_013388415.1 Bryobacteraceae bacterium | reverse complement strand
CCTATCCGTGCCGTGAGTTTCGCGCGGTCGGCGGTGGCGGCCTGATGACAGATTGCCGCGCTCTCTTTGACGACAACACCGCCAGAAACGCTGCCGTTTTATCCCGCCATCCACAGCCGTGAGTTCATGAAATGGACAAAGGACACCACATCACCGCGGTACGCCCGGCGAGTGTGCTCAGACTTTCGCCGGTTCACCCAGGCGTCAAGAATCGACGCTACGGAGAAGTAGAAGCTATCAACCCACGCCCGATTCTCCGAGGTCACGGAGCCAGCGAGGACCGCTGGCTGAGAATTCTCTGAGCGAACCAGTCCCTTCAACGCGCCACCCAAGTCATCTGAACCTCAGTGAACTCGAATCCCGCAAAATGCAGGGGTCCGGACCGCCTCCCACAAGCTCCGGGCAGAACCATCTTGCCGGAAGAAACGGCACAACGCTGGCAACCAATAGAACGCCAATCAGGAGCTTCTTCCTCAACGGACCTCCTCCATGCCCATGGCGAGCTCAATTCTCGACTCGGGGCATAAGCCAAACCCTCAGTTGCAGAGGGCTTCTCCCCGGTCTCACACTGTCTGTTAACAGATTTTATCGGACATGGTAAATCACTCAAACATCAAGCTTTGAGCCTCTTGATTGGCTCAATTCAGAACGCCTCGTCGTCCGCCCCAGAGTCCCTCCGGTACAACTTGACACAATGTGCCACACGGGTTAGATTTGGGTATGGCCACGAACCGCACCACTGTCAACGTCTCTCTCACCCCTGAGCTCGATGCCTTCCTCCAGAGCCGCGTCAAATCCGGGCGCTACCAGACGACGAGCGAAGTTGTGCGCGAAGCCCTTCGTTTGCTCGAACGCCATGAGCGCGAGCGCGATGAAGCCTTCCAGCAGCTGAAGGCGAAACTTGAACGCGGCGCCGCTCAGGCCGAACGCGGCGAATTGCTCGACGGGGATGAGGTATTCGATGAGCTTCGCGACATGATCGAAGAGAGCCGACGCAACAAGGCCGTTAATCAGTGAGACGGCTGTTCCTCCTCACGCCAGAGGCGAAAAGCGACCTTGAACAGATTCTTCTCGACATCGCCGAGGACAGTCCGGATACCGCAGAGAGGCTCCGCCAGGAGTTTTACGAGGGACTTCAGAGCTTAGGAAGGTTGCCTGGCATCGGACACTATCACGACGAACTCCTGAGCCGAAAGTACCGCTTCTGGAACTTCTACTCATACGTTGTGGCGTATGTCTGGGAAGCCAGGCCAATTCAGGTGATCAGCGTCGTCCATGGAGCGCGGGATCTCGCAGTATTCTTCAACCTCCGGGTTGGCCAGGACACCTGAACACGGCCGTTAACGTGACCGTGTCAGAATCAGTAGCCTGCTGACCCCATGAACGTACACCTTCCCTCCGAACTGGAGCAGCTTGTTCAATCCAAGGTGCAATTTGGACGCTACAACTCTGCCAGCGAGGCTGTCCGCGAAACGCTCCGGCTTATGGACCAACGGGATGAGCTTCGTGCAATCCAGATCCAGGAACTCCGCAGCCGTATGGATCGCACCTTGGCCGAGTCGGCCCGAGGCGAAGGTGCTGACGGCGAGGAGTTCATGCAAGGGTTGATTGATGTTGATGGCGGGATAAAACGGCAGCATCTCTGACGGTCTCGTCGTCAAGGAAGACCGGCTATCGGCCAGGGCACAGTATGCACTCTACACGGGATTCAATATTCTGCTTGGCTGACGGGCGCCGCCGGCGCTAACATCGAGGTGCGCCAACCACTCCTGTTCCCGCGGACGGAGTGATCGCCAAGCGCCGCAATCGTTATGTGGATCGCGACAAGCAGTTTGTTCACCGGCTCCAGCCTTCCAGAAGAGCCTAGCTCGCCGGCCTCGACGTGCGCCTCAATTGGCAGCCAGCATTCTCGATTACGCCAGTGGACTAACCCCACCGTCGAATGCATCCGGCCGGACACGGACCGCCGCTGGTCTACCACAGCTCCCGCTGCCGTTGAAGGCGCGGAAGGAGGGTGCGGCGGTGATCTGAACGCCACGGTTTACCCTGAACTCGGCACGATGGGCTGGCGGCTGCGTACACGCCGGTCTTCGAGTTTGTGTGCCGATGGGCAACCAAGCCCCGGTCACAGCGTCAAAACCGCCAGCTCTTCAACGCCACCGTCGAACGCTTGTTTCGCGAGCCTTTCGTCAAGCGCGGCCGCATCAAGGATTTCCTGAAGTCGCTCGATGCCCTGAAGGCCGCGCAAAAGTAGCTTGGAGCTGACCGCCAGGACTCCGCCTTCAGCCGTGGATACAGCCGAAAGAGAAACCCAGCGCTGCGCAGATCTGCTCCATACGATTCGCGCTCAGCCGCGCAACTCTTCTTCCAAGGCGCGCCCGGGACACGGTGACGACATTGTGCAGATTTACGGCGCAAGCAGTCTTCATGCCGTCTTCCACTCCCAGCAAAACTTCGGAAGGTACGCCACGGATCGTTGACGTGACCGGAGCGACCGTCACGCCGCTCAGGTAAGCGATCGCGCTGTCGCGAGTGAGTACCACGACGGGCCGCTTCTTGTCCGGCGGCGCAAAATCGTAGAGCCGGACGTCTCCCCGGGCTATTTCGCCTGCCACATGGCCTCCGCCTCCCACAGCGTGGTCTCAGCGCGCTCCTGCGGCCGTTTGGCGTAGCCGGCCCGATCGCGCTCTTCTAACTCCCGGAGTTCCAGAGCGCGGAGATGCCCTCGAAGCGCGTCGCGAATCAATGCCGACCGGTTCTGTTTTGTCAAACGGGCCGCTCGATCGGCCGCTTGAAGTAGTTTTCGGTCGAGAACCACCTGAATCGTTTCCATACTGTGGACTCTATTCAACAGTCTACTCCACATACCTTCTGTGGAGCACGGCTCTCCTTCCTCCCCTCACACTGCCCGGGTTATGTGCTCCTGGTGATGACAAACGCGTCTACGGCTTTCGGGACGGCGGCCGGACGTTCCGTGTCCGCCTGCTCGCCACCAGGCCCGGCAGGTGGACGTGGAGCAGCGGCTCGGAGCCGGCCGATCGCCTGGTCGAGGAAGGCCTTTTCGTCCACATGGCTCTCACGCAGCGCTGTCGGGATCCATTCCATGACCTCTTTGGCGGAGCTGAGGCCT
>JACADU010000444.1 GCA_013388415.1 Bryobacteraceae bacterium | reverse complement strand
TCATTCGCCACTTGCGTGGCCAGGTTGACGGCCTCGACCCTTGCATTGGGGATGGTCGACCCCTGCGGGTCGGTCACGGTCCCAGTGATGGTTGCCCTGAATTCCTGCGCCGGGAGGCTGCATCCAAGGGCCAACAATGCCAGACAAAGTTTGGTGAAGCTCATACACACTCCGTTGCTTTGGAAGTATGCGGCAGGCAAGCAGGGATGTCAATGAAAAGACGCTCTGTTAGCGGCGCCAGCGAGTACGATAGAACCATGTCTCCACGGCTCGCTTCGGCGCTCCTGGCGCTTCCGCTGTTTGCCGCGCCCGAACCGTCGTTTTTCCAGCAGGCCCGCGCCAACGGCCAGGACTTCGAAATCACCGTCGCCTCCATGCGGCGGCTCCTCCACGCCTGGCTCAAACACGCCGACCCGAAGACGCTCCTCCTCCCCGACCGCGTCCCCCGCCCCGGCCAGGGGCTCAAACCCGGCGGCCCGCGCGCCTATACCCCTCACAACTCAGGCGCCGACCTCTACCCCTACCTCATCCTCACCGCCCACCTGACCGACCCCGGCCTCTACCACGGCCGCATGATGGAAATGCTCCGCAACGAGGTTCGCTACACCACCGCCCAAGCTTCCGTCCCGGGCAACCTGGACCTTGCCACTGGCAAGCTCGGCCCGCCCAGCCTGTTCGGCGCCGGCGAATACGCCAAGGACGGGCTCCTCTCCGTCACCGAATACCTCGGCCGCACCCCTTGGTTCTATCGCATGGTCGACATGACCGCCGACGCCATGGCGCAGGCCCCCGTCGCCTCCCGCTTCGGCAAGCTCCCCGCATCGGACGCCGAACTGAACGGCGACTACATGCAGACTCTTGTCCGCCTCGCGGCCATGACCGGCGACCCACGCTTCCTCGCCTGGGGCCGCCGCATCGCCGATGCGTACATCGAAGAGGTCCTGCCGGGCAATTACGGCGTCCCCAGCGGCAAATGGGACTTCACCTCACACACCGGCGACGGCCGCCTCCGCCTCCGCGACCACGGCAATGAGACCGTCGTCGGCCTGACCCTCCAGTTCGCCCTCGAAAACTCCCTCGACAGCCCCCGCGCCGCCCGCTACCGGCCCGCCATCGCCCGCATGCTCGACCGCATCCTTGAATCCGCCAACCCGGACGGCATGCTCTACAACGAAGTCGACGCCGCCACGCTCAAGCCCGTCAATGCCGGCCTCTCCGACAACTGGGGCTACATTTACGGCGCCGTCTACACCTTCTACCAGTGCACCGGCGAGGACAAATACCGCCAGGCCGTCGTCAAAGTCCTCAAAAACCTTCCGAAATACAGGAATTACGTCTGGGAAGGCCGCCCCAATAACCCCGAATTGCCGCTTGGTTCCTTCGATGGCTACGCCGATTCGATCGAAAGCGCCCTGTACCTCGTCAACCGCGAGAACGTCCCCGAAGCCCTCGCCTGGATCGACTCCGAAATGAAAGTCATGCGGAATATGCAAAAACCCGATGGCCACATCGAATACTGGTATGGCGAGGGCAACTACAACCGCACGTCATTGATTTACGCGCTGATGAAGAGCCAGGGAGTCCGCCCGGCGGCTTGGCAGCCCGGCGTCCGCGTCGGCGCCGTCCGCGGCGGTTCCCGCCTGTGCCTCAGCCTCCAGGCGCCCGCTCCGCGCGTCTACACGTTCGATTACGCCCGCCACCGCCGCGCGCTCAACCTGGACAAAAACTATGTCCGCTTGAACGAAATCCCCGAATGGTTTACCGTTGAGGAGAATACGCTTTACTCGCTCGCCCTCGCCGGCCAGCCTCAACGTTTCCACCTGGGTTCCGAACTCATCGCCGGCGTGGAGTTGGCGCCGGGCGATTGGCTGGTCGAGCCCGCGGGCCAGCCTCCTTACGGAATCAAACAATGAAAAACGCCATCTGCGCTTTCGCCCTCGCCGCCTCCCTGCTTCCCGCGGGCGAGATGAAGGTCTTTCCCACTCCCAATGTGGATTACTCCAGGTACAAGACCTTCACTGTCTCGCCGCCGCGTCTCGCCACCCGCCAGGGCATCATCGAGAACGACGACACCATCATCCCCGCCCTTCGCGCTGCGGCGGCTCGCCACATGAGCGCCAAAGGCTTCACCGAGGTCCCCTCGGGCGGCGACATCACCGTCCAGGTCGGCGGCATCGGCAGCGGCACCCTCACCGTCGACGCACTCCTCATGACCTGGGGCGTCGACTTCTACTACGGCTACTACGGGCCCACTTCCTACACCCCCATCCAGCGCTTCAACAAGGAAGGCACAGTCGTGATTGGCCTCGTCGACACGAAAACCAAAAAAGGCCTCTGGGCCGGCTTCGCCACCGAAGGTCTCGGCGGCCGCGGCGGCATCGAGAAGACCGTCAACGACGCCACCGCCCGCATCTTCAAGAAGTTTCCCCCCAAGAAGTAACCCGCGGTCGACGCCGGAAATCGCGCCCCCTACAATGTCCGTGGAGGCCGGACATGCGCGCAACAGCCGGAGTAGCATTGGCAGTGAGCCTGCTCCCCTCAGCCTGGGCGGGCCAGGGAGCCAAGCCCATGAGAACGTTTGAAGATCTGACGCAGGCCATGCGAGGCTTTCAAGAGGCGCGCATCCTGCTCACCGCCGTGGAACTCGATCTCTTCAACGCCGCCGGCGATGGAGCCACCGCCGCCGCCATCGCCTCCACAATCGGCGCGGACCCCAGGGCCACAACCATGCTCCTGGACGCCCTCGTCTCCCTCGATGCCCTCGAGAAAACCGGCGGCGCCTACCGCGTCACTCCCGAAAGCGACAGATTCCGCGCCGCCCGCGCGGGCATGATGCACACTGTCAACCTGTGGGATTCCTGGTCGACTCTGACAGCCTGTGTCCGCGCCGGCACGGCGGTGCGCAGACCGGGCGTCGAGGCTCAGCAGGCGGATTGGACCAGGGCGTTCATCGACGCCATGCACGCCAACGCGGCTTCACAGGCACGAGAGATGGTTCAGTCGGTTGGCGCCGCTGGCGCGAAACGCCTCCTTGACGTCGGCGGCGGCTCCGGCGCCTACGCCATCGCCTTCGCCCCGGCTGAACCCCCGCTGCAGGCGGCGGTGCTCGACCTGCCCCAGGGC
>JACADU010000408.1 GCA_013388415.1 Bryobacteraceae bacterium | reverse complement strand
TCGACTTGGCGTCGAAGCGCGCCGTCGGCCCCGCCTCCAGCGACTCGGCCACGGCCAGGTAGCGTTTGGCGGCCCCATCGGCGTCCCCTCTCGCTTCGAGAATCCGCCCCTCATTGACCTCCAGCCAGGCGTCCGGAAGCTTGCCGCCGGTTGCGGCGCGAACCTCCCGGGCTTCGCGGTTCAGCCGCGCGGCGGTCTCGATTTCACCCAGTTCGATGTGAGCTGTCGCCAGGTTGCTCAGCCAGTCCCCGGCCGAGCGCTGGTGGTTCAAGCGCCGGGCGGCGGCCAGCGCCCGCTCATAGTAGCCGATCGCTTTGCGGTAATCCCCGCGGATCAGCCACACGGAACCGAGGTTGCCGAGGTGGACCTGGTGTTCAAGCAGTTTGCCGAGCCCCGCCAGCATCGACTGCGAGTGCTCGAACCTTTGCGCGGCCTTGTCTAGGTCGCCGAGCCGGAAGTAACACCAGCCGAGATTGCCCGCAGTCAGCGCCTCCAGCGCTGGAGCCCTGATCCTCCGCGCCAGCGGCAGCACTTGTTCGAAGTAGTAGATCGCCTCCTCGTAGCTCCCTTTGTTCAGCCGGAGGAAACCCAGGTTGCCAAGCGCGGAACCCTCCAGATAAGGATCCTGAAGGCCGCGCGCCAGTGAAAGGCTGAGCTGAAATGAGCGCTCGGCCTCCTCCTGCCGCTTGAGGTAGGTAAGAACTGTGCCCCTGCGGATCTCAACTTGCGCCAGAACCTCGCCGCCGCCTGACTCTTCGGCCAGGACCCGAGCCTTTTCGAGAAGCGCGAGGCCCTCCTCGTGAGAGGTCTGTAGCGACCGCACCCAACCCAGGTTGAGCAGCCGCCGCGCTTCAAGCGCCCTGTCTGGAGCAGCGCCCGCCAGCGCCCCATCGAGGAGGCGCGACGCTTCGGCCGCGGCGCCGGTCGAAATCAGCGTCTCCGCCTCCAAAAGGCGGAAGCGCCAGTGCCATGCCGGATTCTCGCGCGCGGTGAACTGAGCGGCGCCCGCTCGCGATTTCTCGAGCGCCGATTGGTACTCCCCGCGGCGATGCTCGGCCAGAGCGGACCGGTAAAAGCCTGCCGGGTCCCTCGCGGCCGGCCCCTTGCAGCCCAACGCCAAACAAATCAGAAGCGCGGCGGCGCCTGCCCGCGCCAGGCGCGCTCTATGGCGGGTAAGGTGTGCCGTTGCCAACGACATCGCCACATTCCAACTCGCCTTCCACCGGACATCCCAGCGCGACGCGCAACATGGTGATCCGGCGCATGGACGGCGTCATCAGAAATTCGGCCAGGTGCAGCCTCCCGAAGTGAGGGATGTCGATGACGCCATCCTCGCCCACCGTCACGCCGCCGGAGTCGGCCTCAATCTTGCCGGCCAGAGAACACATCATCAGGCCTTTCTCCAGGCCAATCTTGGGATCTTCGCCGGAAGCCGCGATTCTCTTGTACAGCGCGGGGTCCGTCTCGACCTTGGCCCGCAGTTCCTTCCAGGTGGAAAGCTCGGAGAAGAAACCCGTATCCAGCGTGACCTTGACCGGCGAACCGGCGACCCGCAGGTTTTCATAGGCCGTCCCAAGTGGAAGGATCGAGGGCTCGCTCGCCTCCGCAGGGTAGTGCGATACCACCCGCACGCTGATTCTGTCCACGGTGACCACGTCGAGAATGTTGAGCTTCTCGACCGTCGCCATCGACAGCGTCTCCCAAGCCTGCTTCTCGGCGCTAAAGATGCCGGTCACCTGAGTGGAAACCGCGCCGACCGACACGATCTCCCCAATCCGTACATTCTCTTCCCGCGCTGAACAATGCCCCCCGGAAACGGATAACGCTGAGGCGGCGAGCACTCCGGTGTCCTGTTGAATTGGCGCGCGCAGGCGGGCGCAAAAGCCGGCCGCGCTGGCGTTGTACAAGAATCTTCGAGCCATAGTGGGGGTCACGGTTTGAAGGTGAATCTGAAGCGGGACAATTCCTGGCCGCCTCCGGTCCGGACGATGAGCAGGTGCCGGCCGGCGGGAATTCGCACCGGATCCAGTTGCAGTGTCAGCATGTCAGCGCCGGGAGCGGCGCTCTCCTTCAGGGAGAGCCATTCACGCCCCGATTCGTCGATGAAAGCACAAATGTAGCCCTCGGCGCTCGGCTCGGCCAGGTCGAACGATAGAATGACCGACCGCGCCCCGGGCGGCGCCGAAACCACCTGTTCGTCGCCCCGCGTCACCGGAAGCAGTGCGAACGCCGGAACCGCGCGCGGAGCCGACACCTTTTCGAGCTCATTGCGGAGCGCCGGGATCTGAACCAGGTTCTGGTAGGAGACCACAGCCAGCAGAGCCGCTGCCGCCAGGACAGGACCAAACACCGGGACGCGAACCAGTCCACCAAGCCTCTCGAAGAAACCGGGCGCTTCGCCGCCGGCGTGATGCCGCGCGCCTTCGGCGAGCGCGCCCGGTGGGCGGCCGGCTTCTTCCCGGAAAACACTCCGGGCGTTGTCGGCCAGAATGGCCGCTGCGCGCAGTTCCTCCGAGCACTGCGGGCAGACAAACAGGTGGGCCTCGAACTCCTCCCGCTGGACTGGGGACAACTCGTCGAGCATGTACCGCTCAATGAGCTGGAGCCGGGCCGCTTCCTGGTGGTCCATTCTTTATCGCCTCACCGGTTTATGCGCCAAATCGTTCAACCGTTTCATGCCCCGTCGCCAATTTGTGGATTCCTCGCCTCTTGCACAATCGACTTGCAGCGCTGGATCGCTCGGTGCAATACAACCCTCAAGTACCCGCGGTCGACATTCAACTCCCGGCATATCTCGTCTTTATCCCGCTCCTCCAGAAAAACCATGCGAAGCAGTTGTCTGTCCCTCTGCGCCAGGCTCGAGAGGATTTCCCGCGCCTTTGAGCGCCGCTCTTCCGTGCACAGGAACTCCATCGCGTCGGCTGAATAGCTTGGCCTGTCATCTCCATGACTGTCCATGCCGACATAGCGATTCTCGGAGCGCGTGAGCTCGAGAACCACGTTGTTGCAAACCGCCAGCACATAGGCGCCAAGCTTTCCCGGCTCGTCCAGAAGATTCGGGTCGCGCCGCAGATTTCGCAGCACCCGAAGAAAGGTTTCCTGGATGACATCCTCGACGATTTCGCGCGCCCTGTAATTCCTTCTCACCTTAACGGCGAGAAGGCTTCGAAACCACTGGGAAAAATGGTTTTCCACCGCCTGGTCGCCATTGACAAGGCGATCGATGTATTGCTCGGTAAACGGATTTTCGGTTAGTCCCGGTTGCGCGATGTTCCTCAGTATACCGAGGGGCCGGAGCGCTCGGGAAGAAGGCCGGCCGCCGCCAGCCAGGAGCGGCGGGACCCAAAAAATTCCGTGCCGGCGATGAAACGCTTGCCCTCCGGACTGCATGAACTCCAGTGAAAGGGGCGGAAGACCCCCGCTATGAAACTCCGGCCGCCGCTGCGGCCGCCAAATACTGACTTGGGAGTGAGTCTATGGACTTCTACTGGCTCGCGCTTGGGACACTGGGTACTTGGCGCCTGACCCATTTGATCGCTATGGAGGATGGACCCTTCGCTGTCATCCAGCGCCTTCGGAGGCTCGCCGGCGGCGGCGTTCTCGCGCAGATGCTGGACTGCTTCTACTGCCTGAGCATGTGGTCCGCCGCGCTCGTTGCCTTCCCCCTCGCCCAGAGCGCGCTTCATTATGTCTACCTCAGCCTCGCGCTCTCAGCCGGCTCGATCTTCCTGGAGTGCGTCGCTCACCGGCGCGGTGATCCCGCGCCTGCCTGCGAGAAGCCCCCGGCACTTGACCGGCCGGCGAACGAAGATGTCCTTCTCAGGGAGATCGAGATCCGGGACGGCAAGGGTGGAGCGTTCCACCACGCGCACGGATTTGGCGATTAGCGCCCGAGCGTCAGGGCAAGCCCCGCCCTGAAGGCTTGCGGCCATGGGTCGCGGTTGACTGTCCGG
>JACADU010000425.1 GCA_013388415.1 Bryobacteraceae bacterium | reverse complement strand
CTCCGTCTTCTGGCGGCCCAACAACTCCTTCACCCCCTTCACCCGCTCCCCCCTCGCCGAGTTCGGCTCCCCCACCGCTACCCTCGACCTCCTCTCCGGCATCAAGTACCTGCGTTCGTTCACGCCCACGCTGTACGGCGAGTTCAATGTTTCCTTCTCGCGGAAAACGAACAACCAGGGCTGGCCGGTCACCGGCCGCGACTGGGCCGCCGAGGTGGGCTTCCCGGGGACCACAAAGAATCCCGTCGCCATGGGCCTCCCACAGGTGGAGGCCACCGGCTACATCATCCTCGGCCACGCCTACGACATCCCCAAGATCTGGTCCTACAACAACTACCAGTATTCCGGCGCCTTCACCTGGATTAAAGGCCGCCACAATTTGAAATTTGGCGGCGATTTTCTCCGTTTTCAGTACTTTTCCCGCAACTACGGAGACACGCGGGGCCGGATGACCTTCCTCGGCCGCTTCACCAGTGAACCGGTGGCCGATTTCATCCTCGGCTACGCGCAGACCACCCGCCGGCAGCTCGATGCCGCCGGTCCCTATCACCTCGTCTCCAATTACTCAGGCTGGATCCAGGACGACCTCAAAGCCAGCCCCACACTGACGCTCAATCTCGGGCTTCGCTACGAAGTGCAGAAACAGCCGCGCGAGAAGTTCGGCGCATGGTCGATGTTCGTCCAGGACATCGGCAAGGTGGCCATTGCCGGCACGGGCAATCTGACACAGGAAGAGTTCAACCGCCGGATTGCCCGGGGCGGTCTCACCAACTACACCACGATGGCCGCCGATGCCGGCCTTCCGCCCACGCTTGCCCGCAACGATTACACTGACTTCGGCCCGCGCTTTGGCTTCGCGTGGCGCCCGTTCGGCAATGCGAAGAATGTGATCCGCGGCGGCTACGGCCTGTTCTACGGCTCCAGCTCCCTCTACCGCGTCGACGAGCTGAGCGACACCTACCCCTTTTCGATCAACGAATCCTATTCCGCCAGCTCGTCCAATCCTCTTCTGCTCACCGTCTCGAATCCTTACCCCGCCTCGCGCGTCAAGGTCGGCGGCATCACGACCACCTCCGGGCAGGAGGTCAGCCCGCAGAGCCAGTACATCCAGGCTTGGAACCTCACCATGGAGCGCGATTTCTGGGGCGGCGCCGTTTTCGAAATCGCCTACGCCGGCTCGAAGGGAACCCACCTCGTGCGCCGGTTCGACATGAACCAGCCGCTGCGCGACCCCGCGCTCCGTCTTCCCGGCGGTACCTTCCCGCGCCCTTACGGCGGATATCAGACCATCAACTTCTTCCTCGCCGGCTCGAACTCCATCTACAATTCCGGCTCGGTCAGCGTTCGCCGCCGCCTGAAAAAGCAGCTCTTCGTGCGCGCCTCTTACATCTACGCGAAGTCGCTCGATGAAAGCTCGAATACCGGTGGAACCATCGCGGCTGGTTTTCCCTCGGCGCAGGATTCGCGCAACCTCAAAGGCGAGCGCGGGCGGTCCGATTTCGATATCGGCCATTCGTTCGTCGCCAGCTTCATCTGGGAGACCAGGCTCTCCCGCCACCTGCTGCTCCGCAACTGGCAGCTCGCGGGCAACACCCGGGCCTACACCGGCCAGCCCTTCACCCCAAAGGTCGGGAATTACTCGCTCGACCTTGGCGACGCCGTCCGCCCCGACCGCATCGCCAAGGGGACCCTCGCCGAGCCGGGTGTCGACGCATGGTTCGACCGCGCCGCCTTCCCCGTGGTCCCCCGCGGCTCCTACCGCTTCGGCTCCAGCGGCCGCAACGTCCTCGACGGACCCGGAACCTTCCTCCTCGACGCTTCCGTTTCCCGCCGCTTCAAGTTCGCCGAATCCAGGTCGCTCCAGTTCCGTTGGGAAGTCTTCAATGTCCCGAACCACACCAATCTCGGCCTGCCTGAAACCAAGGTGGACATCCTCAGCGGCGGCACAATCAGCAAGGCCAAAGCCGCGCGTGTCCATCAGCTCGGCCTGCGTCTTGAGTTTTGAAGAATGCTGCTATGCGGTTTCCTGGCGGCATAGGCATCATTGGCATAGAATCATGGTCAACTCCAGGAGGTCTCCAATGCATCTTCGCTCCGTCACGCTGGTTCTCTTTCTCGCTTCCTTCACCGCCCTCGCGCAGGATCCGCGCGGCTTCATCCGTGGAACCGTCACTGACAGCTCCGGCGCCGTGATTCCAGGCGCTCGCGTCAGGGCTGTCAGCGCTGAATCCGGCGTGACCGCCGCCGCCATCGCCAACGAATCGGGCCAGTACAACATCCCTTACCTGATCCCCGGCATGTACAGGCTGACCGCCGAGCAGACCGGATTCAAGACGTTTACCCGCGACAGGATCGAAGTGCGCGTGAGCGAAACCGTCGAGGTTCCGGTTTCGCTCGAAGTCGGCGCAATGACCGAAACCGTCGAAGTGACAGCGGAGACTCCCACGCTCGAGACGACGAGCGCATCGCTTGGCCAGGTGATCGACCAGCGCAGGATCAGCGAACTGCCCCAGCGCGGCGCCAATCCTCTCGAACTCGCCCTGCTCACCCCCGGCGTCACCAACACCACCAACCTGCGGCTGCGCAAATCCATGGCTCCCGAGGCGACCTCCGACATTAGCGCCGACGGCGCCGGACGCTTCAACAACGAGTTCCAGATCGACGGCATTTCCAACACTGCCGCCGACCGCGGGCGCGGCTATGCCCGCGTCGCCTACAGCCCGCCTTCTTCAACCGTCCGCGAATTCAAAATGCAGACTTCGGCTTACGACGCCAGCATCGGCCACACCATGGGTTCGGTTCTCAACGTCTCCACCGCCAGCGGCGGGAATGAACTCCACGGTGAAGCCCATTGGTGGCTCCGCCACAGCGCCCTCGACGCCCCCAACTTCTTCAACA
Organism: Bryobacteraceae bacterium; assembly: GCA_013388415.1. Lineage (GTDB taxonomy): Bacteria > Acidobacteriota > Terriglobia > Bryobacterales > Bryobacteraceae > JACADU01. Next base: position 3,285 of record JACADU010000425.1, on the reverse strand, counting down.
ACAAGAACAAAACGAAACAGGCGGTCTACCAGGACAACCGCTACGGCGCCTCCGCCGGCGGACCCATCTCCATCCCGAAACTCTACAACGGCAAGAACCGCTCGTTTTGGTTCTTCGCTTACGAAGGCAACAAGTTCGGCGTTCCGACCACCTTCACCCGCACCGTTCCTACAGCCGCCGAACGCCAGGGCGACTTTTCAGCGCTGCTGCCGCTGACCAACGCCAACTACCAGATCTACGATCCGCTCACCACCACCGCCGTTTCCGGCGGGCGGTTCCAGCGCCAGCCGGTCCCCGGCAACATCATCCCTCGTTCACGCCTTGACCCCGTTGGCCTCGCCCTCGCCAATCTCTACCCGCTGCCCAACAGCCCGGCGACCGCCACCGTTGATGGCCGCAACAACTTCTTCAGCTCGCCCAAGGCCATTCAGAAGACATATTCTTTCCTGACGCGCTTCGATCATGCCTTCTCCACCAACCATCGCGCCTTCCTCCGCCTCCATTACGACTTTTGGAAGGAGAATAAGAACCACGACTTTCTGAACGAGATCAACGGCATCCACCAGAACCGCCCCAACCGCGGCGTCGCCGTCGACGATGTCATCGTTCTGAGCCCGGCGGCGGTCCTGAACGTCCGCTACGGCTTCACCAGCACCAAATGGTGGCAGTACCGTGTCTCCCGCGGCTACGACTACGCGAGCCTTGGCTTCTCGCCCCAACTCATTGCCCTCACCGAAAAAGGCCAGGCGCCCATTCCGCGCGTCACCCCCGGCGCTTACTCTCCTATCTCCTGGTGGGAAGACCCCGGCGACGGCGTCAACTCCAGCCTCACCCACTCCCTCAACGCCAACATCACCAAGATGTGGGGCAACCACTCGCTCCGTTTCGGTCCTGAGTTCCGCCTCTACCGCAGCTTCAATAACCGCCGCCCCATCGGCAACGCGCCGGACCTTTCCTACTCCAACAGCTCTTACACCCGCGGTCCACTCGACAATTCGCCTACCGCGCCCATCGGCACCGACCTCGCCCTCATGCTGTTCGGCATCCCGGCGGGCAGCATGCAGGTGACTGCCGACTCAGCTCTCCAGAACACTTACTACGGCCTCTACCTCCAGGACGACTGGAAAATCTCTCGGAGCCTCACGCTCAACATCGGACTGCGCTACGAACTCGAAACCCGCGTGACCGAACGCTATGACCGCCTGCTTGCCGGTTTCGATTCCGTCACCGCCAACCCCATCGACACGCAGGCGCGCATCAACTACGCCCGCAACCCCATCCCGGAAATCCCTCCCAGCCAGTTCCGCGCGCTCGGCGGCTTGACCTGGGTCCAACAAAACGGCATCGGCCGCAGCCCCTACACCGGCGATCACAACAATTTCCTCCCGCGCATCGGTCTGGCATGGCAAATTGGCCCGCAGACCATTCTGCGCGTGGGCTACGGCATCTACTACAACACCCTCGGCGTGAACACCATCCTCCCGCTCCAGACAGGCTTCGCTCAGTCCACGCCGATTCAGGCGTCCCTGGACAGCGGCATCACCTACATCGCCTCCAACGCCAACCCCTTCCCCAACGGTTTGCTCCAGCCCAAGGGTCCGGCGGGCGGACTGGAAACCAACCTGGGCCAGAGCCTCTCCCCCTACTTCGTGCCTCACAAGCAGAGCTACTCCCAGCGCTGGTCGCTGGGCCTTCAGCACGTGCTGCCCGGCCAGTTCCTGGTGGACGCCTCCTATGTCTCCAACCGTGCGACGCGCGTCGAAGTCTCCCGGCAGGTCAACGCCACGCCCGCGCAGTACCTCAGCAAGGAGATCTTCCGCCGCGACCAGGCCACCATCGACTACCTCAGCCAGCAGTTCCCCAATCCCTTCCGCGGAACCAATCCCATTTATGGCGCAAACATCTCCCGCGCCAACCTGCTGCGCCCCTTCCCGCACTTCGGCTCGATCCTGCAAGAGGAGCCGATCGGTTATTCCTGGTATCACTCGCTTCAGGTCCGCTCGGAACGCCGCTTCGCCCATGGCTTCACCTTCCAGCTCGCCTACACCTGGTCCAAGTTCATGGAAGCCACCGAGTTCCTCAACGAAGCCGACACCGTTCCTTACGAGAGCATCAGCGCCTTTGACCGGACGCACCGGCTTGCCGCCAGCGGCATCTGGGAAGTCCCCGTCGGACGCGGCCGCAAGTTCGGCGCCTCGATGCCGCGCCCGGTCGACTTCTTTGCCGGCGGCTGGCAGCTCGGCGGCATTGTCGCCATCCAGTCCGGCCAGCCCCTCGGTTTCGGCAACGCCATCTTCATCGGCGACATCACCAGCATCGCTCTGCCCGGCGGTCAGCAGGATGTGGACCGCTGGTTCAACATCGACGCCGGATTCAACCGCAACGCCAACCAGCAGCTCGGCTCCAATTACCGCCAGTTCCCCTTGCGCTTCAGCGGCGTCAAGTCCGACGGCCAGAACCAGTGGGATTTCTCCATCGTGAAGTACTTCCCGGTCCGCGAATCCGTCAAAGCCCAGTTCCGCGCCGACGCTTACAACGCGTGGAACACCACCAACTTCGCCAACCCGAACACGGCGCCGGCCAACACCGCCTTCGGCCGCATCACCGGCACCAACGGCGACGCCCGCAATTGGCAGATGTCGCTCAAGGTGATCTTCTGATTGTCAGCAGGATGATCAACAGCCCCAGAGGATACAACAGCCCGCACGCAATAAAGACCGGCGCGAACGACAGCGATTGAACGATCCGCCCAATCGCGAGGCTCGACAGGAAGCCTCCCAGGCCCCCGAACGTGCCCGACAGGCCGGCCACCGTCGCCACCGTCGAGGACGGGAACAGGTCTCCAATCAGCGTCATGTAGTTCGTCATCCAAAAACCGTGGGCGAACATCAGCACGCCCAGCAGCACCACCGCCCACAACGCGTCCGGCGTGTAGAGTGCCAGAATCGAAACCGGCGTCAGAAAGGCCGCGCCGGCCATCACCGTCTTGCGGGTCCTGATGACCGGCCAGCCCCGGCGCACAAGTTGATCCGACACCTTGCCGCCGATCAACGACGAAATGCCAAGCGTGAGGAACGGAATCCACGACAGCCGTCCGATCTCATCGAGCGATGCGCCGCGCTCCTGATGCAGATACTGTGGGATCCAGAACATGTAGAAGTAGAAGACCGGGTCAAGCAGAAAGCGGGTCACGGCCAGGCCCCACACCTCGCGCCGCCGGAGAAGGCTGCCGATCGGCCATGGCTTGGCCGCATCGGCGGCGTGGGCGTTGTCCTCCAACCGCGG
>JACADU010000443.1 GCA_013388415.1 Bryobacteraceae bacterium | reverse complement strand
CGCGGCTGAGGAGGAAAGCAGGAAGGCGCAGGAGCGTGAGCGGCTCCAACGGCAGCAAATCGCGCATCAGGAGCAGCTCCTCGAGCGGCAGAAGGCCATTGAAACCGCACAAAAACAGGTGATCTCGGCTCAGGACGCGCAGAACGAGAGGCTACGGCAACTGATGCTCGAGTCTTACCAGTTGTCGGGCGTCGAAATCGCGCTCGAGGGAATCGAGAAGAGCTTCGCGGGCGTCGGCCCCATGCTCAACCGCGTCCGCGACGACATGCGTTCGGGCGGGATGCCTCTGCCCGAGCAGTTCAGGAATCACTGGCAGTATTTCGAAACCTGCCTCGCCAACGGCCGGTTGAGCGCGGTGAAGGGCGAACGCGACCAGTGGATGGTCGAGTGCCTGCTGGCACGGCCCCAGGGGTTCACCAATCCGCCCCTGTATTGCGCTCCGGAATCCTATCCTTGGCGCGCGTTCGAGGGGCTGCTCGATCTGATTCTGACCAAGCGGTTTGTCGTTGAATCGGCTGCCGGCGACGAGCTGTTCGCATTCACCCAAAGCGCCAGGCCTGCAACCGTGCGGCGCGAGGGAATGACCGTGACGTTGACGCTTGCCGGCCCGCGGGTCAAGGTCAGGCAACTCCAGAACACGCCCCTGCGGTTTCGCGTGGAGCGCGCCAATCCACAGGTGCTTCCGCGCAAAGCCCGGCTGCGATCCCTCGATCCATTGGTGAAGTTCGACGGCTCCTACCCGCTCGCCTGGAGACAGGTGAAAGTCGGAACGGTCCGCCAGCCGCTCGAACCCGGGGACGAACCGCAGGATTGGGAGATCACGGCGCCAGTCGCCGGACCGTTCCGCATGCGTGTGCAGGTGGACGAGCGCTTCTGGCGCAACGCACCCGCCGCCCCGGCATCCCCGCCCGCTCTCCAGCGGTAACCGCCCTCCCGCATCGGACTCCTGCACCGCCCTTCAGGGTGCTTTCTTGACAATTCCCTGAGATGCGGAGTCCAGCCGGCGCTCCGCGCGGCTGCCGGTTGCTCAGCATCATCGAGATCCTTGCGGCTCGCGCGCTTGAGGCCGGTCCCCGCCTTCCGGACGGCATTCTTTGAATACCGCTGTAACCGCAGCCGCGTTCGCCCGTATCCTGTACGAAGCGCCGGATGGAAACCACCAGCTTTCACGAGCTTTACCAGGCACACGCGCGGGACGTCTACCGCTACGCTCTCGCGCTCTCCGGCAACCCCGCCGACGCGGAGGATATCATGATGAACGTCTTCTTTCGCGCCTGGACCGGCGAGCCGCTGAGGAGGCAGGCGGCGAAAGCCTACCTCTTGACGATCGCGAGAAACATCTTTCGTGATGGCAGGCGGAAGTCCTGGAGGGAACAGAGCCTTGCGCCTGCGCACGATGAGCTCCACGCTCAGCCGCCACGGCAGGACACCCAGTTGGAACTGCGCGAAACGCTTCGCGCGATGCGGGACCTGCCGGACCTGTATCGCGCGCCGCTCGAGATGTGGGCCGCCGGCGGCTTGACCTACCAGGAGATCGCCTCCGAACTCCGCGCAACCGTGGTGGTGGTGAAAATGCGGATTCACCGCGCAAGACAAATGCTCGCGCAAAAGCTCGGGAGGTGAAGATGGAACCGACACTCGATGTGATGAAGGATCTGATGGTCGTCTATCTCAGCGGCGAGGCCTCGGCGGACACCCGCGCGCTCGTCGAGGAATACGCCCGGTCCCACCCGGAGTACGCCGCGCTGTTGCGGGCGGCTTCGGCAACCGGAGAGTTGGAGACTGCGCCGCCGGCGCAGGACAGTGAAATGAGGACACTCAAAATGACGAGACGATTTGTGTTTCTGAGGTCGCTCTTCCTCGGCATGGGCATCGCCTTCACGCTCATGCCGTTCACCATTGTTGTCCGCGGCGGGAACATCGCCTTCCTGCTCTACAGGGACGTCCCCGCGCTCGGCGTATCGTTCTGGTCGATCGCAGCGGCGAGTTGGGTAGCCTGCTACGTCATGCACCGCGAGGTGAAAAAGGCGGGCCTGTAGAAAACGGCCCGCTGCTTTACCCTGCCGGTGCGAACAGCGCCTTCACCGATTTCGGCGCATCCATCTTCACGACGCATTCATCGGCGCCCTTTTCGGCGCAGGCGCCTTCCCAACCCTGGAACACAAAACCCTCGGCGGCGATGGGCTTCACTTCGACTTCGCTGTCGGCGTCGCGCCAGCCGGTCTCCACATTGAGTTTTCCGCCCTCAGTGGTTTCCACCGTCAGCCGGTACTGCGTCTGGAACCCGATATTGATGTCTTGGGTCTCCGGTCCGCACGGCACTGTGACATACTGCGTCTCCGGTCCCAGATAACGCACGCCTTCTTCGCCCTCCTGCGGCGTGGGAATCGCGATCGTGTGCACCGTTGTCGCTTCCCATTGCCGCGCGATGGACGCTACCCCCGTCTCGCCGTCCACAGTCAGTTGAAGTCCGGCTGGAACGGTGTTGATGTTGTAGCTCAGCAGCGGCCGCACGAGCCGGATCCGGTTGTTCGCCGTATCAGCCACATAAACCGTGCAGGGCGCCACAAACGCCACGCCGGACGGCGCGTTGAGTTGCCTCTCCGTCGCCGCCGGTCCGTCGCCGGTGAAGCCTGCCGTGCCGGTGCCCGCCACCGACGACATCGTGCCGTCGCTGTTCCGCCGGCGCACGCGGTTGCCGAAGCTGTCGGCGATCAGCAGGCTCCCGGCGTCGTCAAACGCAAGCAACTGCGGGGAACCCAGATACGCGGAAGTCGCGGCTTCGCCGTCGCCGATGTTCGACTGCGACCCCCCGCCGCCGGCCGCCACGTAGAGCTTTCCATCGGTGATCCGCATGACCCGCCGGTTGCTGTTGTCGGAAAAGAAGACGTTTCCCGAGGCGTCCACGGCGACGCTCATCGGGTAGCCGATTCTCGATTCTTTCGCCGTCGAGCCGTCGGCCGGAGTGGTGCTCCCCGAGCCGGTTCCGGCAATCGTCTCAATGGTCCCGTTGGCCGAAACCTTGCGGATCTTGTAGTTGTAGCGGTCGGCGATGTAGAAGTTGCCCGAGGCGTCCGCGGCCACATCGATCGGATCGTACAGAGCGCTTTGAGTGGCCGGGACGTTGTCCGCGCCCGTGCCCCCGGAGCCTGTTCCGGCCACCGTCGTGATGACGCCCGAGGGCGTGATTTTGCGAATCCGGTGATTCCTGTAATCGGCGAAATAGAGATTGCCCTGCGGATCGAGCGAGAGGCCGATCGGCCGGTTCAGCCTCGCCGCCGTCGCCGGACCGTTGTCGCCCGAGAAGTTCCCTTCTCCGGTGCCTGCGTAAAGGGAGATCTTGCCGGTCTCCAGATCGAGCTTGCGAATCCGGTGATTCTCGGTGTCCGCGATGAACAGGCTCTTGCCGTCCGTCGCAAGGCCCGTCGGCCCGTTCAGAACGGCGCGCGTGGCGTCGCCTGAATCCCCGCTGTACGCCGGCTGCCCGTTGCCTGCCGCCGTCGAGATCCGCTGCGTCGAAGCGTCTACCTTGCGGAGCCGGTGGTTCTGCCCGTCGGCGATGTACACGTTGCCCACCGAATCCACCGCCACGCCGTGCGCCGTCGTCGGAGTGGCGTTCGCGGGCCCTCCGTCAACAACCGGCGACAGGTTCCCGTTGCCCGCGATCGTCGAAACCGTGCCCCCGTTCGGCGCCGCCTTGCGGATGCGCCGGTTGCCGTTGTCGGCGACATAGAGGTTTCCCGCCGCATCGACAGCCACAGCGTACGGCTCCGAGATCCCAGCCTGCGCCGCCGGACCGCCATCGCCGCGGAACGAGCTCGACCCCACGCCCAGGTAGGTCGAGATCGTGCCGTCCGGCGCAACTTTTCGGATTCTGTGATTCGACCGGTCCGCAATGTACATCGCCCCCGCCGAATCGAAAGCGATTCCATACGGGCTGTTCAGGCTCGCCGATGTGGCCGGCCCGCCGTCGCCGGCGTATGTCCCGCGATTGTTGCCTGCCACCGTCGTGATCACTCCGTCCGGCGCGATGCGCCGGATCACGTTGTTCGTCGAATCGGCGACGAACAGATTGCCATTGACGTCGAAGGCCAGGCCGTACGGGCGGTAAAGCGTCGCAGCCGCCGCCGGCCCACCGTCTCCCGTGTAGCGCCCCGAACCCGTGCCCGCGATTGTTGAAATATTGCCGGTCGCCGCGTCCACCCGGCGAATCCTGTGGTTCTCGGCGTCCGAAATGTAGAGGTTTCCAGCAGCGTCCACCGCCACGCCAAATGGGTCGTTCAAGCTCGCCTCGAGCGCCGGACCCCCGTCGCCCGTGAATCCTTTCACCCCGCTGCCTGCAACCGGCCGCACCTCGCCGCTCGTGTTCATTGCGAAAACACGGTGCGTGCCCCGGGCCGTAAAGTAAACCGTCCCGTCCGGCCCAACCGTCACCGCGCCCGTCTGGCTAAAGCTGGCCTGCCCGCCCGGCACGCCATCCGGCCCCCCGCCGGCCACCGTCCGAATGATGCTCGTTTGCGCGGCCACGGGCCAGGCGCAGACTAAAAAACCGAGAGTCAGTAGTTTTGTTTTGTTCGACATGCCGCTCATCTCGCTTCCCCTCCCAAAGAGCCTGTCACTGTGTAATGCGGAACTCGGCGTACACTTGGAAAAGAAACTCGGGGTCAGTCGCCCCTGAAGCCGCTTTCTGGACCACGGTTCCATTTCGCCTGAGGAGTGACTGATGCCTCTGAAGAGGGAGCACAAAATGGCGCTCTATGCGTTCAACGGTACCTGGAACAAGGACGACCCGGAAGAATCCGGACCCGCCGGCAAGGACTCCAATGTCGTCAAATTCCGCGAAGCCTACACGGCCAAGGTCTATTACACCGACGGCGTCGGCACGCGCCTCGGCCCCATCGGCAAGATCCTCGGCGGCCTCACCGGCGCCGGCAGCCGTACCCGCGTCCGCGAAGCCCTGGAATCGCTCAACGAAAACCTCAACCGCGGCGACCGCGTCATCGACGTCGTCGGCTTCAGCCGCGGAGCCGCCCTTGCCCTCCACTTCGTCAACGAAGTCGGCCACTACTTCAACCACGCCCCCGTCCGCTTCCTCGGCCTGTTCGACACCGTCGCCTCTTTCGGCAAGCCCGGCAACGACCTCGACATCGGCTGGAAACTCACCCTGCCCGGCAACGTCCAGAAGTGCTTCCACGCCATGGCCCTCGACGAGCGCCGCGGCAACTTCCCCGTCGTCCGCATCAAGGACCCGAGCGGCGGCAACCCGCCCGGCGCCCGCCTTCAGGAGGTCTGGTTCCGCGGCGTCCACGGTGACATCGGCGGCGGCGAAAACCTCGGCCTCACCAGCATCGCCATCTCCTGGATGCTTGAAAAGGCGCTCGAATGCGGCCTTCCCATCGACCCTGCCACCCTCGAGGCTCACAGGAAATTGTGGAACCCCAGCGCGCCCATCGGCCACAACGTGGATCCTGTCCCCGACCCCTTCCGCACCGTCTTCCCCTCCGACAAGATCCACCCTACGGTCCGCTTCCGCCCGCCTCAGGGCAAACTGGCTTTTAACAATCCGCCCCAACTGAAGCCAACCGATGTCTGACCACGACATCGCCTTCGTCGACCTGCGCTTTCATGGCTTGCCTCAACAGGCGTGCGCGGGCGTCATCCCAACCAGAACAGGTTTCGTCCTGGTGGACTGCGGCCCCGCTTCCACGCTCGAAAACCTGCTCCACGGCCTCGCCGGCCGCGGTCTCGGCCTCTCCACCCTGCACGCCGTCCTCCTCACACACATCCACCTCGACCACGCCGGCGCGGCGGGCGCGCTGGCTGCGATGGTCCCCACCGCCCAAATCTACGTTCACGGCGAAAAAGGCGCGCCCCACATGATCGAGCCCGGCAAGCTGCTCAACTCCGTTCGCCGCCTCTACGGGGATGCGTTCGAAGACCTCCTCGGCGAGATGCGCCCCATTCCCGCCCCGCGGGTCACCGGACTCGCCGGCGGCGAGACCCTCACCATCGACGGCCGGACCATCGAAGTCATCCCCACACCCGGCCACGCCTGGCACCATCTCGCCTACGCCGACACCGAAACGAGAATCGTCTTCACCGGCGACTGCGCAGGACTCCGCGAACCCGGAGCTCCGGATGTCGTCCCCTACACGCCCCCGCCCGACATCGACCTCGAAGCGATGCACGCCTCTATCGAACGCCTCCGCGCTGCGCGCCCCGCTGCGCTTCTGCTGTCGCACTTCGGCTTCGTTGATGAGCCGCTCGACCATCTCGATCTGTTCCAGCGCGGACTCATCGAGTGGAGCGAAATCGCCCGCCCCATCGCCGCTCAACCCCTCGAACTCGTACAGGCCGGCGAGCGCTTCAAGCAGCTTGTCTGCCCCGAGGGCAAGCACCAGTTTCAGGCGACAACGGACCTCGCCCACTGCGGCCAGGGCCTGGTGCGCTACTGGAGGAAAAAACTCCAGGCCGCCTGAGTTCCAGAGCTCATTCCAAGCGGAAGATCCGCGGGATGCCAAGCTTCCCCGGCAGCGCGCTTCAGCTCAGGTGGAGCCGCCGAGCCAGCATCGTCACTGAACGCGCGGGCAATCCTTCGCGCGCCAGTTGAGTCAAATCGCCTGGCTTCCTGACGGCCTTTCCCAAGACCTTCCGCCCGCCCAGGACTTTGGTGATCGCTTGCGCCTCCACTTTAGCCTCCTGGCATTGGGGCTATCGTAAAGGCAAGGACGGACCACAGACGCCGTCAATGGAGAACCTCAACATGAAACAGACCATCTTGTTGCTGTCTTTGATCACCCCCGCGCTTGCCTTGCATGCGCAGGTCGCCGATCAGGTTCGTCGCGCCGCCGTGAGCGGAACAGGCAGCGCATCGGGGAAGTGCACCGTCGAAGTACGCGTCGATGGAGCGGCCGAGATCGACCTTTATGGCGACTCCGGACGCCTCCGGACCATCTGGGGCCAACCCGCGGCATGGGCTCGCCTGGAATGCAGCAGCATCATGCCGTACACCATGTCCGATTTCCGCTTCCGTGGCATCGACGGCCGTGGCAGCGTCAAACTCGTGCAGGATCCCCGCAACAACAACTCGATGGCTGTCATTCGCATCGACGACCCCAAGGGAGGCTCCGAGGGCTACACCTTCGAAGTGAGCTGGAGCGGCGGCTCCGCGAGCGGGCCGGTTTCAGGCTTTCAAAGCTCCAGCGGATGGGGCACGCCCCCTCCCGGCGCGCCGTCGGCCGGAGCCGGACGGGGCCGCGGCAGCGGTTGGGGCAACCGGCGCGCAATCACTTCCGAGCAGGCCATCGACCTCTGCCGCGCCGAGGTCCGCTCTCGCGCCGAGCGCGACTACTCCCTCCGCAACATTGACATCACTGCCGCCGCCGCCGATACCGCCCAAGGCAGACGAAACTGGGTCACCGGAACCTTCAGGGCAGCCCAGGCGCGCCGGGGCGGCGGCTACAAGTTCAACTGCGAAGTCGACTACACTGCCGGCCAGGTGCGCAATGTCGAGCTTCTGCGCGCCGACGGCTCGGCCATCCAGCCATCCGCCTCCGGCTCCTCCGCCCAGAACCAGTCCACTCTGTTCCGCAACTGCCAGGACGCCGTCGTCGCTCGCGTCAACCGCGATGGCTACCAGAATGTCTCCTTCAATTCGACTCAGATCGATCCCAGCCGCTCCGACTACGTCTTCGGCAACCTCAACGCCAGCCGCGGTCCGGTGACCGACACCTTCGACTACGCCTGCACCATGGACCTTCGCGCCGCCACAGTCCGCAACCTCGAAGTAAACCGCCGGTAGATCCTCTCCCGCGCCCGGACAGAGCCGCCACCGCGAGAAAGCGGCGGCACGAACCACTCTTGCACGCCTTCTCAGGGATTTGGGAACCCGCTGCCAAGAATGAGATGGAGGAGCATCACCCCAGATGGCCACCATCGCCCAGATCACCGCCAACCGGCTCAACAGCCAATCTTCCGCCGGTCCTCGCACGGGTTCCGCCAGGCAGGCTTCATCCCGCAATCCCGTCCGCCACGAACTCGCCCTCGCCTGGTTCCGCCGCGAACGGGTTCGCACCATGGAGGCTGCCTTCTTCAGCCTCATGCTCGAGGAATCCGCCGCCAATGCCCCCGGCCTCCCACAAGGCTGCAACAAGCCAGCCTCATTCGGGTTCCTTGGGCCTTCCCTCCAGCGCCGCAGGATGTTAGCCTGATCCGAGCCTAAATTTCTCAAGGAGGGATCTGTGTCTCTTGGCAAACGTTGTGGCGCCGAATTCATCGGCACTTTCTGGCTCGTGTTCGGGGGGTGCGGCAGCGCGGTTCTCGCGGCTGCATTCCCCAATGTCGGCATCGGACTCCTCGGAGTCTCCTTCGCCTTCGGCCTGACTGTGCTCACGATGGCTTACGCGATAGGGCACATCTCAGGCTGCCACCTGAACCCGGCGGTCACCGTCGGGCTCTGCGTCGGCAAACGGTTTCCCGGCGGCGAAGTTGTCCAGTACATCGTCGCCCAGGTCCTCGGCGCCATCGCCGCCGCGGGCGTGCTCTTTACCATCGCCAGCGGCAAATCCGGCTTCGACTTGGCCGCCGGCTTCGCCTCCAACGGTTACGCCGAACACTCCCCGGGCCAGTACTCCATGCTGGCCGGCCTGACTGCCGAGGTCGTCCTGACCTTCATGTTCCTCATGATCATCCTTGGCTCGACCGACAGGCGCGCACCTGCCGGCTTCGCCCCCATCGCCATCGGTCTCGGGTTGACGCTCATTCACCTCATCAGCATTCCTGTCACGAACACGTCCGTGAACCCTGCCCGCTCAACCGGACCCGCCATCTTCGTCGGCGGCTGGGCCCTCGCGCAGCTCTGGCTCTTCTGGGTCGCCCCAATCGCCGGAGCCGTCATCGCCGGCATTGTCTACCGCATGTTTGAGCACGACAAGTAACCGCACGGAGGCAGACCGGATCTCCGGCCTGCCCTCCATCGAAATGACGGCATCAGCACTATTTATAGCCTGAGCATCTTGCATATTCAGGACTTTTGCTTTAGCCTCAAGAATATGGTTGCCGCTGGCGCATCACCGGGTCGGAAGCTCGCCGCGCAACCCTTGTCCGTCCAGCCTTCTCTGCTGGACGCACGTGTGAATTCCCTCGTTGGTCCCGTAGTAGGCATTAGCATTATTCGAATTCGGGTCATCGTACCTGGGTTCGCCTGAGTGAGCCGCGACGGGATCTAGAGTCAGATTCAGGCCACCAGGCGGGACGATCCCGATGGTGGCCTTTTTCGCAGGTCCCCTCGCAAAACGAAACGAAATGAGGAGAGACGACGAATGTCGCAACTGATGAGCGGAGCCCGCATCCTGCTGGAGTGCCTGGTTCGAGAAGGGGTCGATACCATCTTCGGCTACCCCGGGGGTGTAACCCTCCCGTTCTACGACGCCATGTACGATCACCCCATCCGGCACGTCCTCGTCCGGCATGAGGAAAACGCCTCCTTCGCCGCCTCCGGCTACGCCCGCGCCACTGGCAAGGTCGGCGTCTGCTGCGCCACTTCCGGTCCCGGAGCCACCAATCTCACCACAGGTCTGGTCGACTGCATGATGGACTCGATCCCCATCGTCGCCCTCACCGGCCAGGTGACTTCCAAACTCATCGGCAGCGACGCCTTTCAGGAAGCCGACACCTTCGGCATCACGCGCCCTTGCACCAAGCACAACTTCCTCGTCAAAGACATCAAGGACCTCTCGGCGGCCATCCATGAGGCCTTCTACATCGCTTCCTCCGGCCGCCCCGGTCCTGTCCTCGTCGACGTCACCAAAGACGTCTTCCTGGGGCAGGCCCACTACGCGCCCGTCAACGAGATCCATCTTCCCGGCTACAAGCTCGTTCTCGACGGTCACGCCGGCCAGATCCGCCGCGCCGCGCAAATGATGTGGGAGGCCAAACGGCCCTACGTCTACGCCGGCGGCGGCATCATCCATTCCGGCGCCCACGAGGAACTCCGCGAGCTCGTCGAAACCCTCGATTGCCCCGCCGTTTGCACGCTGATGGGCCTCGGCGGACTGCCCAGCAACCACCGCAACTTCATCTCCATGCCCGGTATGCACGGCTCCTATGCCGCCAACATGGGCATGTATGAATCCGACCTCCTCATCGCCCTCGGCGTCCGCTTCGACGACCGCGTCACTGGCCGCCTGGCCGCCTTCGCTCCCCACGCCAAAGTCATCCACATCGACATCGACCCCGCCGAAATCGGCAAGAACCGCGCCGCCGACCTCCCCATCGTCGGCGACCTCAAGCGCGTCATGTCCAAAATGAACCGCAACCTCAAGGAACTCGCGCCCCAGATGCGCCCCCTCAACGCCGGCGCCCGCAAAGCATGGTGGGACCAGGTCAACGCCTGGCGCGAGCAACATCCCCTCCTCCCCGTCTTCTCCGACGACGAAATCAAGCCTCAGCACCTCATGCACGAGGTCGACCGCCTCACCAAGGGCGAGACCATCGTCAGCGTCGATGTCGGCCAGCACCAGATGTGGGCCGCTCAGTTCATCCGCTTCAACGCCCCGCGCCTCTGGCTCTGCTCCGGCGGTCTCGGCTCCATGGGCTTCGGCTTCCCCGCCGCCATCGGCGCCGCCTTCGCCCACCCCGGCAAAACCGTCGTCGCCATCGTCGGCGACGGCGGCTTCCAGATGGCGCTGCCCGAGCTCGCCACCATGGCCAACCACGGCCTCAACCTTAAGCTCATCGTCATGAACAACGGCTTCCTCGGCATGGTCCGCCAGTGGCAGGAACTGTTTCACAACAACCGCCTCTCCGCGGTCGAGCTCAGCGGCTTCCCCAACGTCGAGCACCTCGGAGCTGCCTACGGCATCCCCGCCAAGATCATCACCCGGCCCACCGAGCTGCGCCCGGAACTCGAGCGCGCCTTCTCCATCGAAGGCCCCTTCCTTATGGATGTGCGCGTCACGCACAACGAAAACGTCTACCCCATGGTCCCGGCCGGCGGCGCCATCAACGAGATGCTGCTCGCCCCGCCCCAGCCCGTCCCGGTGGAATAACGGAGAATCCCCATGATCATTTCAGTTCTTCTCGAGAACAAGCCCGGCGCGCTCATGCGCGTCACCGGACTGCTGACGCAGCGCGGCTACAACATCGAGTCGCTCACCGTCGCCCAGACCCTCGACCCGGGTCTGTCGCGAATGACCATCTCGGTCGACGTCGACGTCAAGCTCCGCCCGCTGGTCATCAAGCAGATGACCCGCCTCATCAACGTCCTCCAGACCACCGACCTCACCGACGCCCCCGCCGTCTGCCGCGAGATGGTCCTGCTGCGCGTCCGCGCCCCCATGGAGACCCGCACCGCCATCCTCAAGGAAGCGGAAATCTTCGGCGTCCGCGTCGTCGACAGCTCCGTCGACGGCTTCGCCCTCGAAGCCACCGGCGACCCCGAAAAGCTCCAGGAGTTCATCGCCATCATGGGCAGCTACGGCGACATCGAAGTCACCCGCTCCGGCATGGTCGCCGTCAGCCTCGAGGCCAAGAAGCTCCGCCTCAGCCCACCGAATCCCAAACCGGCCCACGAACCGGCGGTGATGAAATGAAGGCATAGCCCGGTCACCGCTCCCGTGCGGCCGCGGCTGACCCTGTTTCTGAGCCGCGCGCGTCAGCAACCGGCCGCCGATCTGACTTTTTGAACCACTCAATCCCAGCTTGAAAAGGAAGTAACCTCCACAATGCCCCGTCGTTTCTATGAAAAAGATGGATCGCTCGCCCGGCTCCAGGGCAAGACCGTCGCCATCATCGGCTACGGCAGCCAGGGCCACGCGCACGCGCTGAACCTGCGCGATTCCGGCGTTCAGGTCTGCGTCGGCCTGCCCGCCTCCTCCAGGTCCCGCGCCAAGGCCGAAAGCGCCGGTCTCGAAGTCCTCGCCCCTGCCGATGCAGCCGCCAAGGCTGATTTCATCATGATCCTCGTGCCGGACCACATCCAGGCCGATCTCTACGACAAAGAGATCGCCCCCTCCATGAAGCCCGGCAAAACACTCATGTTCGCCCATGGCTTCAACATTCACTTCGGCTTCATCAAATCCCCCGGCGGAGTCGACGTCTCCATGGTCGCGCCCAAAGCCCCCGGGCACCGCGTCCGCGAGGTCTTCACCGAAGGCCAGGGCGTCCCCGCCCTCGTCGCCGTTCACCAGAACGCCTCCGGCCACGCGCTCGAAAACGCCCTCGCCTACGCCCTCGGCCTCGGCTGCCTCAAAGCCGGCGTCATCGAAACCACCTTCCGCGAAGAGACCGAATCCGATCTCTTCGGCGAGCAGGTCGTCCTCTGCGGCGGCGTCAGCGAGCTCATCCGCGCCGGCTTTGAAACCCTCACCGAAGCCGGCTATGCCCCCGAAATCGCCTACTTCGAGTGCCTCCACGAGCTCAAGCTCATCGTCGACCTCATTTACGAGGGCGGCCTCAGCTACATGCGCTACTCCGTCTCCGACACCGCCGAGTACGGCGACTACACCCGCGGCCCCCGCATCATTACCGCCGAAACCCGCAAGGAAATGAAGAAGATTCTCTCTGAAATCCAGTCAGGCGATTTCGCCAAAGCCTGGATGGACGAAAACCGCTCCGGCCGCAAGAATTTCCTCGCCATGCGGGAAGCGCAGAAGACGCAGCCCATCGAAACCGTGGGCCGCGAGCTGCGCCAGATGATGACGTTCCTCAAGAAGAGCAAAGAAGAAGGCGTACCCCAGGAGTAATTCACCATGCGCATCTGGACATTCGACACCACCCTTCGCGACGGAACTCAGGGTGAAGCCGTCAGCTTCTCCGTCGACGACAAGTTCCTCATCGCTCAAAAACTCGACGAACTCGGGATTGACTACATTGAGGGCGGCTGGCCGATGTCCAACCCCAAGGACAAGGAGTTCTTCGAGCGCGCCAGAGGCTACAAGTTCAAGCACGCCAAACTCACCGCCTTCGGCGCCACACGCTTCGCCCGCAACCCCGTCGAGCAGGACGCCAACACCCTCGCTCTGCTCGACGCCGGCACCCCCGTCTGCTCCATCTTCGGCAAAACCTGGGACCTCCATGTCACCCGCGTCCTCGGCGTCAGCCTCGATGAGAACCTCACGCTCATCTCCGACACCTGCCGCTTTCTCAAGCAGCACGGGCGCGAAGTCGTCTACGACGCCGAGCACTTCTTCGACGGCTACGTCTCCAACCCCGACTACGCCCTGAGAACTCTCGAAGCCGCCAAGCAAGCCGGCGCGGACGTGTTGTGTCTCTGCGACACCAACGGCGGCACTCTCACCGCCAGACTCCAGGAGATCGTCGCCGATGTCCGCAAACGCTTCGACGGCGTCATCGGCATCCATTGCCATAATGACTGCGACCTCGCGGTCGCCAACACCATCGCCGCGGTCGAGCAGGGCGCGACGCACGTTCAGGGCTGCATGAACGGCTACGGCGAGCGCTGCGGCAACGCCAATCTCGCCAGCGTCATCGCCCTGCTCGAAGCCAAGCTTGGCCACACCACCGTCGGCAGCGACAAGCTGGTCCACCTGACCAGCGTCTGCCACTACATCGCCGAGTTGGCCAACGTGCCGCTCGAGCCCAACAAGCCCTTCGTCGGCCGCAGCGCCTTCGCCCATAAGGGCGGCATGCACGTCAACGCCGTCCTCAAGGACTCCATCACCTACGAGCACATCAAGCCGTCGATGGTCGGCAACCGCCAGCGCGTCCTGCTCAGCGACCTCAGCGGGCGCGGCAACGTCGTCTACAAGCTCGAACAGCACGGCCTCGGCGACCGCCTCACCGACGAAGCCAAGCGCGAACTGCTCGACCGCATCAAAACGATGGAGTACCTCGGCTACGAGTTGGAAGCCGCCGAAGGCACCTTCGAACTCCTCGTCCGCGAAGCCCTCCAGCCCGGGGCCAAGTTCTTCGAAGTCGTCAGCTTCGAAGTCGGCACCCGCATGATCGGCAACCGCGAATCCCAGACCACCGCCACGGTCATCTTGCGCGTAAACGAGGCCATCCACTCCGCCACGGCGACCGGCGAAGGCCCGATGAACGCCTTGGACCTGTGCCTGCGCCAGTGTCTTTCTCCCGTCTACCCCGTCATCTCGAACGTCCGCCTCACCGACTACAAGGTCCGCGTGGTGGACACCAAGAAGGGCACCGCCGCCAAAGTCCGCGTGCTGATCGAGTGGAGCGACCACCGCCGGAGTTGGGCCACCGTCGGCGTCAGCGACAACGTGATCGAAGCGAGCTGGAACGCCCTGCTCGACGCCATCCGCCTCGAGCTCATGCGCCTAGCCGACAAGGACGAATCGATCGAAAAGGCCGTCGAAGACTACTGCTGGGGCGTTTAGCCAGCAGCTCCCCACCCTCCGCGCCGTCGAGCAGGCTCGCCCTCGCCGACGCGCTGGTCTTTGCTTCGATCG
>JACADU010000341.1 GCA_013388415.1 Bryobacteraceae bacterium | reverse complement strand
GCCGCAACCCGAAGGCGCCGCCGCCTTGGATCGCATCGCCCAACTGAACATCGTCCAGCAATTGAAGCACCTGGTCGCCTATCCCTTCATCCGAAGCCGCGTCGAGAGGCATGAAATCCAACTGTACGGCTGGTACTACAGAATCGAGGACGGCCGCATGCTCACCTATGATGACGCCAGTGGAGAGATCGTCGAAGTGACTCCCGGCAGCGGCGGCGACTGGCCCGAGCAGACGCTCCTCCGCATGGCCGAAGCCGAAGAGGAGCTCTGGGACAAGCTCTGATTCGCCGCCGCTCCGCGCCGCTCCGCGCCGGCCGGCTCAAGCGGCCGTGATATGCTCCGGCCAGCCAACCATGAAGCCTCTCGCACTGCTGTCATTGATCGCGCTGCCCGCGATGCCCCTCCTCGCGCAGACCCCGTTGCCCGCGCTGCGAAAGAACGGCGCCGTGACCCAACTGTTCGTGGACGGCGAGCCGTTCGTGATGCTCGCGGGCGAGTTGCACAACTCGAGCGCTTCCAGCGCCGCATACATGCGTCCGGTCTGGCAGCGCCTGTCCGCCCTGAACCTGAACACCGTCATCGGCACGGTGAGTTGGGAACTTCTCGAGCCTGAAGAAGGCAGGTTCGATTACGCCCTCGTGGACGCGCAGATCCTCGAGGCGCGCCGGCGGAACATGCGTCTGGTGCTGATCTGGTTCGCCTCATGGAAGAATGCAACCTCAACGTACGCGCCGCTTTGGGTCAAGACCAACACCCGGCGGTTCCCGCGCGTTGAAACGAAACCGCGGCCGGATCTGGCCTCGCGTCTGAGCGGGTTCTTCGCCTCCCAGATGCCGATGCCGAACCTGAGCGTGTTCGGCGAGGAGACGCTGGCGGCGGATGCCAGAGCCTTCCGGGCGCTGATGCGCCACATCAAGGAAGTGGACCCGCAGCACACGGTCATCATGATGCAGGTCGAGAACGAAGCGGGGCTGCTCGGAGACAGCCGGGACCGCTCGAAGCCCGCCGAAGCCGCGTGGTCAAGACCGGTTCCGCCGGAGCTGATGAACTACCTGATCAGGAACAAGGCGAGTCTGCTGCCGGAATTGCTCGAGGTGTGGGGCGCCAGGGGTTTCAGGACATCCGGCACGTGGGCCGAGGTGTTCGGCGGCGGCAACGCCGGCGACGAGATCTTCCAGGCGTGGCATTTGGGCCGCTACATCGGAAGAGTGATCGAGGCGGGCAAAGCCGAACTTCCTCTGCCGATGTACGTCAACGCGTGGCTGGGACCGCAGCCGGGCATGGAACAGCCGGGCCAGTATCCCAGCGGCGGCCCGGTGGCGCGGGTCATGGACGTCTGGCGCGCCGCGGCCCCGGCGGCGGATCTGTTCGCGCCCGACATCTACGTTCAGGACTTCAAAGGAACGTGCGCCCTATACGCGCGCTCGGGCAACCCGCTGTTCATTCCGGAAATGCGGGCTATTGCCGGCAATCTGTTCTGGGGGCTCGGCAGGCACGGCGCGATAGGCGTCTCGCCGTTCGGCATCGAGGATGTGCCCGAGGGCGGGGAACTCGCCGGCGCCTACAGAGTCCTCGGCAGCATGATGCCGGTCATCGCGAAGGCGCAGGCCGGGGGAAAGATCCTGCCCGTGCTGATGGAGGGCGGCGCGCCGGAGACGGCGCCGCTTGCCGGCTATCAGGTAAGAGTCGTGAGTTCGCTGGCGCGCGTCAGGCGCGATGCGGGCCAGGCGCCGCCGGACCCGGGCAAGGCAGGCGCGCCACAGGCTCAGGAATCGCCGTTCGGCCCCGCGCCGGAGACCCGGCCTTACGGGCTGGTGATCGCCACGGCGCCGGACGAGTTCTTCGTCGTTGGCTCCGGCGTGATGGTGACGTTTGCGCCCGGTTCTCCGGGCCCGCGCATCGCCGAGATCGGCTCGATCGACGAGGGCCGCTTTGAAAACGGCCGCTGGGTGGCGGGCCGCAGGTTGAACGGGGACGAAGGCCGCATCGTGCTGCGCGGCGGCTCCGTCGGGCTGCTCCGGGTCAGGCTCTACCGGCGGGATTAGCCGCCCGCTCCACGGCAGCCGCGCTCATTCAGGGGCGTCGCAATTCACCATCCACTTGACGCCGAACCTGTCAGTGACTATCCCGAAGGCCTCCGCCCAGTAGGTCTTTTCGAGCGGCATGACGACCGTGCCGCCCGCGGCGAGGTTTTCGAAGATTTGTTTCGCCCGCCCGGCGTCGTTCAGCCCGATGGCGAGGCTGATGTTGCCGCCGCCTTGGGCGGCATCGGGCCTCGGGTCGTCGCACATCATGATCGTCGATTCTCCCACTTTGATCGTGCAGTGCATGATGTTCTCCCCCGGCCCCATGCCGGACATCGGCGACTCGCCGAAGGTTTGAGAGAACAGAACTCCGGCGCCCAGCGCGTTCTTGTAGAACTCGATCGCCTGGCGGCAGTTCCCTTTGAAAGCAATATACGGATTCACTCCCAGCATCAGCGCCCTCCTGCGGCGGATTGTCCGATCGTGTGTGGACGGCGGCGTCCTACACCTTGAACCGGTCGTAGTCGAACCTTTCGTTCGCCAGATGGTACACGGGTTCGCCTGGCATGGTCAGATAGGGGCTCTTGAGCGGGGTGCGCGGGAAATCCGGCAGCTTGCGCGGCACGGCCTTTCCGTTCACCCACTCATAAACCGGCACGTCCCAGGGATTGAAGGTGTCGGTCAGACCGCGTTCTTTCGCGATGCGGTAGAGGTTCACGTTGCCGGGCTCGTGCCCGCCAAGCCACAACCCCACCACATCGAGGCGGAACTTGTGCTTCGAGAACATGACGATGTTGGCCATGTGGTCGTTGCCGGTACCGAAGCCGTCGCCGTCACGGCCGTAAATGCCTTCGATCATCGCCAGCCCGGTCTTCAACACGCTTTGGTTGTCGCACGTCTTGTGCGCCCAGATCTCCTGGGCGATCGGCGGCACCTTCTGCATGTCAGGGGCGGCATAGCGGTTGAATCCGTTGCGAAGGTGATTCTCGAAATACGCCTTGACGCGTTGCTCGGCGTTGGGGGCGATGTTCTGCTTCATGTGCGCCGGCGCGCCGGTCACCATGCTCCAGCCCGGGCAGAACCGCACGTAAGGGTGAGCGACGAGCCCCTGCTCGTTCTTCACCGACTGAGTGAGGCACATGCTATGCGCCTTCCACTTGGCGATGTTCAACAGCCACGAGTCGCTGTCCCCGGCGGGCGCGAAGTGAGGAATCCGCCTGTAGACCACCGGGTCCGGCACTGTAGCCCAGTTGATCTCGGGGTTGCGCCGCGACGGGTCCAGCCGCTGTTCCGGCTCGTTCATGCGCACGCCATGCCGCTCGTGGATGTCCATGAAACCGCGGTAGTGCCAGGCGTAGTAAAGGTTCGCCTCGGCGAAGTAGAACCGCCTCAGGCCGAGCTCCTTGAGGCCCATGAGCAGACCTTCGTAGAAATCGGGATCCGTGCCCGTGCCCCAGTTCTCGACATCGGGACGCTGGTTGCGGACACTCGTGATGTTCGGTTTGAGGATGATCTTGTGGCCGGTGGGGACGCCCGGCTCGCGCAGGGGGACGAAGATCTCGCGCGCGAGCTTGAGACCCTCTTCCAGCTTTTTCGCCGAGTCCATCTTGTGCGGAACGTTCGTGCGCCGGATGAAAACGGCCTTGGGGTTGGCTTCGATGAAGGGGTGCAGGCCGAAGTACGGCGCTGGTTGAGGGGTCGCCGCCAGGGCCGCGGAGGCGAGAAACTCTCTGCGGGACGTCATCATCGGCATCACTCCTCTAATGTCACGATGGCAACTCGCGACATCTGCGTCAAGTTGATCTCGACCCTGCCCGCGCGGGGCATCAGCCGCACGGGACGTGCGCCGGGACTGCCCACCTCGCGGATCGCCGCCCGCCGGTAGCGGCCCCGGACACTGATCAGGAAATCGCGCCTCGGCAGGTTGCCGTAGGCGGTCAGCACGACCGCCACCGACGACGGTGAAACGCGATGAAGAACGCCCAGGACCGTGTCGGCGGCCCAGATGCGCAAGTCCAGGTTCTTGAGGCCGCCTTGCGGCTGGCTTTGGCGTGCGATCGCGTCCTTCAGATCGAGCGCGAAGGCGCCGGGGTCGAGAATGAGCGAGTGGTAGCCGTAGACGAGTCCTTTGCCGGCGGCGTAGAGGTCCCGGTCCTCCTCCGAGTGGATTCTCTTCCAGCCGCGGGTCGTCCACCAGGGCGATTTCTCCTCGCCTGCCGGCGCCGCCAGGACTGCGCCTCCACTGGCGGCGAACCGCGCGGCATTCTCCACCACCGCCGGCTTCAGCTCGATATTGGCGGCCACGACCACGTCGAAGTTGGCTGTCGATAGCGGCGGCGGCGCCGCGGCGGAGATCGCCACCGGGCAGAGGTTCTTACGGAAGGCGAGATTCAGGATCTCGCCGGTTTCCTCGATGCCGCCGCAGAGCACCGCTGTGCGGCCCGCCAGCGGCGCGTCCGCCAGCGCTCTGGCGCCGCGCATGAATTCGTGCGCCTCCGCCAGCGATTTCCAGGCGTCCAGCGCGCGCTGCTCTCCCTTCAGCAGTCCGTTGCGATAGTCGCCGTGCAGCGACAGCACGACATGGCCGCCCGCCGAAAACGCATCCGCCAGCGCCACTTCGGCGGACCGCGCCGGCACGCTGCGCGTCTCAGGAACGCCGCCGTCCTTGTCGGGGCGATAGCCCAGAACGGCGCTCCGCCACGGATACAGCGCGCGGAGATGGGCAACCAGCGATGAGTTGGCGTCGAGCCAGACGCTCTCCGTCGCTCCCGCTGCGCCCGTGTCGCCCGCTGCGATGCCTGGCCAGACGCCGTGCCGCAGCACTGCCTGCGCGGGGCGGACATCCTGGTCAATCTGCTCCGCTGTCAGGAAGACAATGGCGGCGAAACCGCCGGAATCGGCCAGCAGCTTCCCGAATGCCGACGCATCGCCGGCGGGCCGGAGCGCCGCCGCCGTGAACCCCGCGCTGCGAGCCGATTCGAGGGCGGCTCTCAACGGATTCAAGTCCGCCGCGGCGGGCAAATCCGCGATCAGCGCCACACCCGCCGCGTCGCAGGCCTCGACGAGCCCCGCCGCGAGCGGATCGGGATCGGTGAGCAGAGCCCGGGCGCCCAACTGTTTCAACAGCGGCGGCACGGCCGGCGTCGCTCGCGGCCAGTGGACCACCAGGTCCTTGCCGGGATCGGGAATCGGTGCAGGCATCGGCTTGCAGACTGCTGGCCATAGCGTATCCGCATGCCGCCCAAGCCCGCCCAGTGATGTCTCTGCGAATGCTGCCCGCGGACCAGCCGCCAGGGAACCGCTCAGCTCCGCGCGGCGGGCAACTGCACGCCGCCCGAGAGCCGGTTCACCTCGCGCTCCAATTGCGCCAGGCTGAGGGTTGCGCGCTCGAAATCATGTTCCGCCGCGGCGCCGATGATCGCCTTCGCATACCCGGCGAGGGCCGCCGCCTCGATGGATTCGGCCGCGCTCTGCAATTTCGCGGCATCCTGGATCAGCGCCTCAGCGTCTCCCGCGTCCGCCGCGGCAGCCATCCGCTTCAACCGCTCAGGCGCGAGCTGGAGAAAGAGGGAGAGCATCTGTCCGACCAACGCCGGCTCCGAGCCGGCGCCGCCGGTGCGCGATGCGCGGCGGAGGGCCGCCAGTCCAGTCCGGCTGCCGGTCAGGTAGTGCTCGATCACGTTCAGCAGATGTTTGTGGTCGACAGGCTTGGCTATGTATCCGTCCATGCCCGCCGCCAGACACCTCTCCTTGTCGCCGTTCATTGCGTGCGCGGTCATCGCGATGACCGGCAGGCCATCGTAACGGGGGTCCGACCGGATCCGGCGCGTCGTCTCCAGCCCGTCGAGCAGCGGCATTTGGATATCCATCAGAACGATGTCGTAGCCGGCGCGCTTGAGCGCCTCCATGGCCTCGACGCCGTTATTGGCGACCTCGACCGAGTAGCCCCGCTTGGTCAGTAAGGAGAGCACGACCTTCTGGTTGATCATGTTG
>JACADU010000340.1 GCA_013388415.1 Bryobacteraceae bacterium | reverse complement strand
CAGCGGCTCTCAATATGTATCAGAGCCGCGGCCGTGCGGGAGCGGCGCCACGCCACATCGCGAGAATTCAGAAGATCAGCTTGAGCCCGAACTGGATGATGCGGGCATCCCGGGCGGAAACAATCGTCCCGAAGGCGGCGCTCTGGTTGCGGCCGTCGGGTCCCGCGGAGAAGCCCATATTGGGCAACCCGAGATTCACATTGTTGAGCCAGTTGAAGGCCTCGGCCCGGAATTGCATTCGCAATTGCTCGGTCAGCCGCGTGTCCTTGATGGCGGAGAGATCCATGTTGAAGATGCCCGGCGCCCGGACGTCCGGCAGCGTCCTTCCGACGGTGCCGAGAGTGAAATTCGGCGGGTTGACAAACTGGGTCGTATCGAACCATTTGTACTCAGTGGGATTGTCCAGCTTCGCGCTTTTTCCCGTGGAGTTCGGACGGCTGGCCCGGAAATTGTTGGCGCCGCTGATCGTCAGCGGGACGCCGCTTTGCATGGTCGTGATGGTGTTGAGCTGCCATCCGCCAAGGAATGCGTTTGCGATTCCGTTCATGTTGGCGCCGAACTTGCGGCCTCGCCCGAACGGCAGTTCGTAGACCAGGCTGATCACGCCGCGCTGCGCGATGTCGGTGGGATCGATCGAGCGTTCCAGAGTTCGAGCGGCCAGTCCATCCTGGTAACCGACGACCCCCGCCTGTTCGAGGCCGGGACCGAAATTGATCGGCGTGACGACCGAATCGGCGATCAGCTTGGCTTTCGTGTAGGAGAACAGCATGACAAGCCCCGCCTGGAAGCGCCTTTCCGCCGTGAACAGCAGCGCGTGGTAGTTCGAGTTTCCCAGGTGCGGATTCCGAACCGTGACTGCGTTGTAGTACGGGTAGGCGGCAAGGGACTGTTGCAGAGTGATGGTGGCGCCTCCCAGCGCGCCTGGAACCTGGCCGGCATAGGGGTTGGGCACGCGCTCCTGAGTCAACCGCTGGCCGTAGACCCAGTTCTGCGGCTGGACGCCGTTGAGGTTGTAACCGCCGGCGACCAGGTTCGTGCTGTGATTGGCGGAGTAGCTCGCGTCCAGCAGCCAGCCCTTCACCTGCTGCTGAAGCGACGCCGACCACTGTTGCGACATCGGGACTTTCTCGTTGGCCTGGTCGAGCGTGACGTTCTGGCCGAGAAAAGCCGCCGGGCCGAGTTTCGCTCCGAGAGGCTGCGTGGGGGGAAACGGCAGCCCATCGCGGAAGCGGAACGCGGGAAGATTCGTGTCGCCGCCCGGCGGAATGTATTGCGTCTGCGTGTTCGCGAAGCCGGAGGTGCTTCCAAACGTGTCGCGGTAAAAGATGCTGGGGTAGTAGATGGAGTATCCGGCGCGGAATACGGTCTGGCCCTTGCCGCTGATGTCGTAGGCGAGTCCGACCCGCGGTCCGAAGTTCGTGTAGATGGGCTCGAACGGCGCCGGGCCGTAATCGACGCCGGCGTAAACGGTGCGGCCCCTCAGGTTTGTTCCCGGGATGTTGGTATTGGGATCGAAATTCGAGGTCCCGTTGTTCCTCTCACGCGGCCACTGCTGGTAATCCCAGCGGAGTCCAAGGTTCAATGTCAGACGGCGCGAAGCGCGCCAGTCATCCTGGATGAAGAGGCTGGAGGAATACGACTTCTGCGATTCTCCGAGATAGACGACGCCGGTCGCGCTGGAAACCGTTCCCAGCAGAAAAGTGGCGAACGCCGAGCCTGTGCCTGCCGGGGAAGCGGGGTTCTGCGTCAATCCCGGACCAAAGGTGAACGAGTGCGACGGGGTCTCCCGCTGGAAATTGTTCGCCTGGTTCAGCCGGTGATCGTAGCCCATCTTGATGGTGTGGTTGCCCTTGATCCAGGTGAGCATGTCGAAAAGCTGCCAGTTGGTGCTGCCGCGCAGTCCGACGGTAAACGCGCCGAAATTGGCGAATCCGAAATTGTTCAGGAACGGCAGCGTGTCCGACGGAATGGACGGATGCAGCCCCAGAGCCCGTGGCAGGTCTTTGCCGTAACTGGCGGCCTGGAACGGAAACGACGAACGCGCAACGCTCACCCGGAACTCGTTCAGAATGTTCGGAGAGAACGAATGGGTATCGTTCAGCACGAAATTGTTGTTCCGCAGGTCGTCCAGTCTCGCGCGCACATCCGGATCGGGCCACGGCGACTGCAAATTCCCGGCGTTCGTGAAATGCCGGTAGAAGGTGTAGCGGCCGTACATGCTGTTGCGGTCGTTGAAACGGTGGTCGATTTTGCCGGTGTGCTGCTGCATCTCGCGCGCTTCCGTGATCGTCGAGATGTAGTTGTTCTGCTGAGTGAACGGATTGACGGGCGTGCGGTTCGGCGCCGGCATATAGCGCAGAAAAGCTAGCGTTGTCGGATCGAGGCGGGTCGACGGGATGATGTTGCCTGGGAACTGAGTCCGGAAGACCTGCGAGCCTTCACGGCGGAGCGTGTCCGGATCGTAGACCGGGATCACCTGCCCGTTGGCGTTCAGGAAATTCGAAAAGTCGCCTCTTCTCCAGGTGTCGATCGGCGTCGAGCCGATCGGGTTGGACGCCCGGCGGAAATACCATGTCTCGAAGTTGTAGAAGAAGAACGTCCGGTTCTTGCCGTCGTAAGCCTTGGGGATCGATAACGGACCGCCCACGGCGCCGCCGAACTGGTTGTACTTGAAAGGCGCTCTCGTCGTGGCAAAGGCGTTCCGGGCATCGAGCTTGTCGTTCCGGAGGAAGTAATATGCGGTGCCGTGGTACTCGTTGGCGCCGCTCTTGGTCACGAGGTTGACGACGCCGCCCGCTGTGAAGCCGAACTCCGCCGACATCGTGGCCGACTGGACCTTGAACTCCTGAACGGCGTCCACCGTCGGGTTGACGTTGATGTCGGCCAGATAGCCCTGGTTGTTGTTGGCGCCGTCCATGACGATGGCGTTCAACGCCGACGGCCCGCCGTTGATGCTCATCCCGGAAAGCGCGATGCCGCGGTCGGCGAAGCCGCTTGCGTTGCCTGTGAACGTCGTGCGGACCGCAGGCGTCAGCAGCGTCAAGGCGAGCGCGTTCCGCCCGTTGATCGGGAGTTCCTGGATACGCTTGTTTTCGATCACCTTGCCCACGGTGGAGCTGCCTGTATCCACCAGCGGCGCTTCGCCGGTGACCGTGATCGATTCGGTCATACTGCCGACCTCGAGAGCGATGTCCACCTGCCCGCGCTGATCGACCTGAAGTGTAATGCCGCCGCGCACCGCTTTCTTGAATCCGGTGTGCTCGATGACCACCTGATACACCCCAACGGGCAGTGACGGCGCAGTGTAGTACCCGGTCTCGTTGGTGAGGGCAGTGGTGACGACATTGGTTCCGGTATTGACGATTTGAACCTTGGCGTTTGAAACGGCGGCGCCGCTGGAATCGGTAACGGTGCCGAACAGGCTGGCGCGCCCTACCTGCGCAAGCGCGCAGATGGCACTGAGAGCCGCAAGGGCGAACAAACGGAATACACGGGACATAACTGCCTCCTTCCTGAAGGCGGAGAGGTTGCATCCCCTCTCGCGATGTAATTATCGTGTCACGAATCCATGAGACCTGCCACCCCGGACGATGGCGGGCGTCACCAGGCTCCGCTCTGCGGGACAACCGGAGCGGCGGTCTCCACCGCAAAGGCGCCCATGCCGGCGAGCGGCTGTGGCGCCGGCAAGAACCAGCCGGAACCAGAATTGCCGAGGATCTCAAAGAAGTATTCGATGTCGTGGCTCAGGACGACGCTTGAGGCGGGGATCGTAAAAACGGGACGCGACGGAGGGGCTTCCAGGATTTGCCATGCAGCCTTCGAGTTCATTGGCCGCCAGTGAAGCCTGACCGCGCTGACGTTGGCCAGCGGCCAGATCCTGACGGCCAGTTGGAGCGGTTGCCCGGCAACCGCCCTTTGAGCCGGCTTGTGGTCCAGAGCCGGACGCGCCACTGCGCCGGGATTGCGCGCAGGAATCCGCTCGGCCGGAGGCTCGACCCGCAGCGAATTCAAATGGGCGAGATCGTCCTTCAGGACCACGGTCTCCGGCGACAGCGCGAGGGCGGCTTCGGCTTCTCGGAGCGCCGCCGCCAATGCGCCGCGATCGCCTGCCGCCTTCGCCCAGGCAAGCTGATCGGCGGCTGCCAACCTGTGCGCAAGCAACCGTGCCTGAATGCCCAGCGGCTTCAGTTCCTTGAGAATGCCGCTCGAGTTTTCCAGCCTGCGCGCGGCCTCCCTGAGCTGAGCGACTCGCTCCATTGGCCGCGATTTCGCTGAACTCTCGCCCAGCAGCCGGAGCCGCGCCGCTTCGTTTGGGCTTGCATGCCAGGGGTCCTCGCGGGGCCGATCCAGAAGTTCCTCGAGCGGCCGCTGCGCGTGCTCTTCGTCAATCACCGCCGCCGCGTCCAGCGCGGCAAGCGCTTCTCCGCCCTGCTGCGCGGGAACGTTCATCAGCGCAAGAAGAACACTGTCGGGCTCCTCGGGATCGTAGGCGAGCCGTCCCCAGATTTCGAGAAACACCGGCGCGGGGATCGAACGAACCTCCAATTCGAACCCTTGCGACTGCCCGCGCGCCATCCACGAAACCGCGGCCCGGACGGTCTTCGGACCTGCCGCGCACGGGAGCTTCAGCCGCCAGATCACCTCCCACGGCCGGCTTCGTTCGCTCACTTCAGGCTTGCGCAGGTAGTCGTCGTGCATGCCCGGCCTCACGATCACCTGCAATGGCAGCCGGCTTGCCCGCGCCGCCTGGAATCCCTCCTCCCTGAGCGCCGCGGCATCCAGGCCGAGCGTGATGAGCCGGCCGGCGCGCGTAATCTCCGCCAGGTTGGCTTCGGCCGGCTCTACTTCGATGAACTTCAGCGAAGGGATGGCGGCAATCAGCGATTGTGGCGACGACACGGGTCCGGCGGCGACTCCGAAGTCGAGCCCGTGGGACGCCGCGGCATCCGCCGCCCTTTTCAGCGCCTCGGCGGAGGCGCCCTCCGCCACCGCGACGAAGCGGTTGAAGCGCGCCCTGGCAAGCGATTGAAACAGCGGCGCCGGATCCTCGGGCAGTGGCGCCAGCCAGCGCACGCCTCTCACAGCCAGCGCCGGCGACGCCTGCACCTGCCGTAGTCTGCCGGACGCCCGCACCTGGGCCGAAGCCTCCAGCAACCCGTACATGATCCCCCGCAGATTTCCGCCCCGGATCAGATTGCCTTGAATCGAGAAGCCGTCGGCCGGCAGGGCCATCGACTGCTCCGTGACGATCCTGAACCGTTCCGGCCTCAGCCCCCTGGCCTCGATCGCGGAATCGAACTCTTTCCGGCCGAAATCGACCGGCGAAGCGGCTCCCGCCGCCAGCCCCGCCAACAACCC
Source organism: Bryobacteraceae bacterium (assembly GCA_013388415.1). Classification (GTDB taxonomy): domain Bacteria; phylum Acidobacteriota; class Terriglobia; order Bryobacterales; family Bryobacteraceae; genus JACADU01. Next base: position 351 of record JACADU010000340.1, on the reverse strand, counting down.
CAGAACGCTAATCGACCACCGCACTCCACCCTCGCCGGTTCAGATTTCGATCAGTGACTCCCGCGCCCGCGCACGCCAGCGCCAGCAACGCGCAACCCGCCGCATACTCCTACAGGATCACCTTGCCGGCTCCGAAAAGCGCGCAGTCGATCATGACACAGCCGGACACAAAGATCCACAACACCCAGTTGCCGGCAATGCCGTAGTTCGCCACCAGCCCCGTCACCACGAGCCACCCGGGAACATTGCGGCCCGAGAGAAAGAACCCGGGGGTGCTCGAGCCCGCACGCTTCGCGTCGAAGAGCCCGATGCCGAGATTGAAAAGGAAGTAAATTGCGACAACCGCCCAGT
>JACADU010000393.1 GCA_013388415.1 Bryobacteraceae bacterium | reverse complement strand
GGGGCGCGGCGATGCCGGTCCACATGTGCTCGGGGTAGAGGTCGGCGATGCGGTCCAAGTCCTCCGGACCGTCGAGGAAGGGCCAGTAGACTTGGTCGAAGTGGTGAGCGCCTTCGGGCATGCGCGCGATGATGCGGCCCGAGGGCGCGCGCAGGACCCAGGAGTTCTCGGGACCGCGCTCGGGGAGAGCCCAGGATGGCATCAGGCAGGGGGCGCCATCGGGCAGAGTCCACTCGCGCCACCACTTGTCCTCGTGGCAAAAGGCGCGCCCGAGCTCGATGGTGTCGATGCCGAAAAGGTCGAGAATGTCATCGTCGACGATGGCAAGCTGCTGCACGGGGTCATAGACGCGAACAGGGCGGGGCGGCAGGCCGAGCGCCTTGCGGAGCCGCGGGTAGGCGATGGCGGAAATGCCCGAAGAGCGGTGTCCGGAAAGGTCGACGGGCACATGGTCGGGCTCCTGATGATTCAATGCGGCGAGCACGCGCTGTCTCGAGGTCATAGTGCTTGTTTGGACTTGGAGGAGCTGCATTCCGGGCAGAATCCGTAGAGCACGACTTCGTGCCCTGTGATTTCGAAGCCGCGTGGAAGGGCGTGATGGGTAGTGATCGCGCAACCTTCGAGTTCGAAGACGTGGCCGCAGCCCCGGCATTGGAAATGGTGATGGTGCGCCTTGCCCGCCAGTTCGTACCGTGTCGGAAGACCGGGCAGCTCGACCGGCGTGAGCCAGCCTTCCTCGAGCAGGGCGCGGATGTTGCGGTAGACGGTGGCGATGCCGAGCCCGCGGACGCTGCGCTGCGCCGCCGCCAGGACCTGCTCGGGCGCCAGAGGCCGGCCGGCATCTTCGAAGGCGCGCCGGATGGCGTCGCGCTGGCGGGTGTTGCGGATCATGCCGGGCATTCGAGCCTTCAGTAACCATCTTACGCAGCGGGCGGGCCCGGCGCGCTGCGCTTACTGCTGAACGCGCTTCAGCAGAGCCTCGAAGCGCGGATGACCGGCGAGGCTCGCGTGGTCGGGATGAATCTTGATCCAGGTGTAGTTGCGGTAGCCGTTGGCGATGGCGGTCTCGAGCTCGCCGACGGCCTCATCGGGCTTGCCCTGCACAGCATAAAGGTTAACGGCGGTCAGGCTGCTTTTCGAGGCACTGGAGAATCACTCGTTCGAGCGAAGCGGAAAGTTCAGGCCTGATTCCTCGAGGCGGCGCAGGCGGGGCGCAGAGAAGCTGTCCAACAAGGGCCGGGGCGGATTTCTCCTCGAATGGAAGCCGCCCGGCGCACATCCTGTACAGCACGACGCCGGAGGCGTAGATGTCGGTTCGTTCGTCGATCTGTTCGCCATTGAGCTGCTCGGGCGACATATAAGGCAGGGTGCCGGCAATGCCGTGGAGCGGCGTTGCCGTGAGCGTCGAATCGGTTTCGTCCACACGGAGGATCCGGGCCAGCCCGAAATCGAGAATCTTGATCTGGCCCTTCGGGGTGACCATGATGTTGGCGGGTTTCAGGTCGCAGTGGACGACACCGCATTCGTGCGCCTCTTCGAGGGCCAAGGCAATCTGCATCGCGAACTGAGACGCCCGTTCCTCTGAAAGCGGCGCCTCTTCGATCATCTCGGCGACCGTCGTGCCAGGGACGAATTCGGTGACGAGGAAGTCGACGCCGCGCTCGCTGCCGAACTCATAAACAGCTTCGATGTTGGGGTGGTTCAGCTTCGCAAGAGCAATGGCCTCCTGGTGGAAGCGCTTGCGGATTGCCTCATCGTCCAGAGCGCCGTGGGGCAGGACCTTGAGAGCGACATCGCGGTGAAGCCGCTCGTCGCGAGCCTTGTAGACAACGCCCATCCCGCCTTGGCCCAGCTTCTCGAGGAGGCGGTAATGGGAGATCGTCTGGCCGGTCATGGCGACGGCTCCGGACGGCTACCCAGAGTAACACCGCCACGAGCGAAACTGAAGCCACGTGCCAGACCTCTCCGCGGGTGGCGGGATGGACCGTGGTGCGCCGGTGCCCGCACTGCACAGGCGGACAGCACGAAGGGCGAATTCCCGGCGGGAGCTCGCCCTTTGGTGGGTTCAGGATGTTCGAGCGGCTATCGCCGCCGGTCTCGGCTGCGCCCGCCTCTGTCTCCCCGAGGACCGCGGTCTCCACGGTCGCCGCGCTCGGCGTGCTCCGAACGGTGCTCGGCGGGCGCATCGCCATCGGCAGCGGGCTTCGCGCCGAGCTTCTGCCGCTGCTCCGCCAGAACTGCCTTGCGGCTCAGCTTGATCTTGTTGCCCTCCATGGCGAGGACCTTGACGAGAATTTGGTCGCCCTCGTTCAGCTCGTCGCGAACCTCGCGCACGCGGTTCTCGCTGATCTCGGAGATGTGCAGCAGGCCATCGGTGCCTGGGAAGATCTCGACGAAAGCGCCGAAATCGGCGATCCGAACGACCTTGCCCAGGTAGGTCTTGCCCACCTCCGCCACGGCGGCGATGTCGGAAACCATCTTCATTGCGCGCTTGGCGCTGTCTCCATCCACGGCGAAAATGTTGACCGTGCCGTCGTCGTGGACGTCGATCTTGACGCCGGTGGCGTCGATGATGCCGCGGATGACCTTGCCTCCCGGACCGATGATCTCGCGGATCTTGTCGGTCGGAACGGTCAGCGTGTAAATCCGCGGAGCGTAGGGGCTCAGCTCGGCGCGCGGTTCGCTGATCGCCTCGTTCATCTTGTCGAGAATGAACAAGCGTCCTTCGCGAGCCTGCGCCAGCGCCTCCCGCATCACCGCGATGCTGACGTTCGGCATCTTGATGTCCATCTGGAGCCCGGTGATGCCGTCACGGGTTCCCGCGACCTTGAAATCCATGTCGCCGTAGTGATCTTCGGCGCCCGCAATGTCGGTCAGGATGGCGTACTTGTCCCCCTCGAGCACCAGCCCCATGGCGATGCCCGCGACCGGAGCCTTGATCTTCACGCCCGCGTCGAGCATGGAAAGCGAAGCGCCGCAGACGGTGGCCATCGACGAGGAGCCGTTGGACTCGAGGATGTCGCTGACCACCCGCATGGTGTACGGGAAGTCGTTCTCCGCCGGCAGCACCGCGAGAATCGAGCGCTCCGCAAGAGCGCCGTGTCCGACTTCGCGCCGCCCCGGACCGCGCATGAAGCCCACTTCGCCGACCGAGAACGGCGGGAAGTTATAGTGGAGCATCAGGCGTTTCGAGGTTTGCGAGAGATCGAGCGTCTCGATCCGCTGCTCGTCTTCCTTGGTGCCGAGTGTGGTCGTGACGAGAGCCTGTGTCTCGCCGCGGGTGAACAGCGCGGAGCCGTGCACGCGCGGCAGAACGCCCACTTCGATCGAAATCGGGCGGATCTCGTCGAACTTGCGATGGTCGGGGCGCTGGCGCAAATCGAGCACCTGATGGCGGAAGATCCGCTCGCGGAGGGCTTCGAAGCACTCTTCGGCTTCCTTCTGCTCCGCCTCTTCGGTGAACAGCGCGACGGCTTCGGCCAGCAGCTCGTCGGTTTTGGTGTAGCTCTCGATCTTGCCGTGTTTCTGCGTATCGAGCGCGTCGGTGAGGCGTTCCTTGACCAGGTCCTCAACCTTCTTGTAGATCTCCGGGTTGCGCTCAACCGGAGTGAACTCGCGCTTGGGCTTGCCCGCTGCGGATTGCAGGTCGCGGATGCCGGCGATGATCTTCTTGGCCGTTTCGAAGCCGAATTCGAGAGCGCCCAGCACTTCCTCTTCCGTGGCTTCGTTGGCGCCCGCTTCCACCATGACGATGCCCTGCTCAGTGGCCGCCACGACGATGTTCAGCTTGGAGCTCTTCTGCTGCTCGTAGCTGGGCTCCGCGAAGTATTGCCCGTCCGCCAGGCCGACGCGCACCGCGCCGAGAATGTGATGAAAGGGGACGTCGCTCACCGCCAGCGCCGCTGATGCGCCGTTGATCGCCATGGTGGCAGGGTCCGTGTCCTGCGTCGCTGACAGGACCATGCCGATGATTTGCGTTTCACAGGAATATCCCGGCGGGAAAAGCGGGCGGATCGGCCGGTCCACCATGCGCGCGCAGAGAATCTCTCTGTCACTCGGTCGGCCCTCACGCTTCAGATAGCCGCCCGGAATCCGTCCGGCGGCGTAGGTGTACTCACGATAGTCGACCGTCAGCGGGAAAAAGCTGGCGCCCACTTTCGGTTTCCGGTTCGAACATACGGTGCTGAGCACCACAGTGTCGCCGCATGTGACTTTCACGGCGCCATGGGCCTGTTTGGCCAACTTCCCCGTCTCCAGGACGAGGCTCCGGCCTCCGAGGTCGATTTCAACTGTCTTTACCATTTTCTATTTCTCCAAGGCCAGGGCCGGCGGGAATGAGCGGCGTCAAGCCGCTCTTGCCGTGGCAGGCCGCGTTTCTGCATCTCGCTTCACTGCGAGCGCCGTCCGGAGATCCGTCGGGATTTCAGCTTCGGGCGAGAGCCGGTGCGGCGGTGCGGGAATATAAAGAAGCCTCCCGGGAAGGCCCGGAAAGCTGCTCGAACTCTTCTCGAACCGCGCTCGCGGCCCCTGACACCCGGCTTCCATCACCGTTGCCGGACTCGGCCGCTCGCGTCGTTTCGTTCCTGCCTACCGGCGAATGCCGAGACTCGTGATGAGCGTCTTGTAACGCTCGGGACTGCGGCTCTTCAGGTAGTCCAGCAACCGGCGGCGGCGTGCCACCAGGCTGATGAGGCCGCGCCGGCTGTGATGATCTTTCTTATGCGTCTTGAAGTGCTCGGTCAAAAGACTGATGCGCTGGCTGAGCAGCGCAACCTGCACTTCCGGGGATCCCGTATCGGTCTTGTGGACGCGGTACTTGGTGATCGTTCCCGACTTGGCTTCCGTAGCCAGTGCCATGCTAAGTGAACACACTCCTCATTCTTCGTTTGCTTTGATGCTTCTTCAGCTTAGCACACCGCCGCATGACGGCGCGCCGGAGCTCAGGCGTGACCGCCGCCCGGCTGGGCGGGCTTTTGCCCCGATTGCTCGTAGCCGCGAATCAGGTAGTAGACCAGCAGGTCGAAGAAACGGGCAAGCTCGTGCTCGAGTTCCTCCTCGGCGTAAAGGTCCACGCTTGACTCGAACACGCCTTCGTCGCGGACGTAATCGGTTGTCGCCTGACGCAGCAACTGAACGGCGCGAACTGCCTGGCTGAGCGGAATCCCCTCGGCGTGCCGCTCACGGCCGACCTGCTCGTACATTCGGGCGATGTCCGCCTCCGAACTGGAAACCAGCCAATGACCCAGGTTCCGAAGAATGCGCCGGCACGCTTCCTGCAGCTCGCTCTCCGGCAACTGCAGCATGGCGTGCTGGTGCTGGGTGGAACGCAGCAGCCGGAGGAAACGCGCGTGGATCGCTTCCCAGTGCGTCTCGATCTGAATCACGAGTTTTGCGGATACCATGGCGCTTTCCAGATCTCCTTGATTGACCCCTATCCGAGACAGACGCCGGAGTCAAGCCCTTTGTTCAGGAAGCCCTGGAAGGCGGGTGGCCCGCGCTAGTCGAAGTGCTTGACCCGCGGCCAGACCTCGGCCAGCGGCTGGCGGAGTCCTCTGGCCACCCAGAGGATCTTTTCGGCCTCGTATGGCATGCAGTCGGCGCAAGTGTAGCGCCCGCCCTCGGACACTTGCTCGAAACTGCGCCCGAGCTCCTCGCGTTCACCGCCGATGACGATGATGATTGATCCGTCGCACTTGCCGGGCCCCCAGAGCCAGTAGTTGTTGTGGCCGGAAATCGCCGTCGGCAGACCAAGCGGCGGCCCGAAAAACTCGATCGCGCCGGCTTGGCCGTAATTCTGCCCGAAGACGCAGCCGCGCTCGCGCTCGCCGGGCGGCAGGGCGTTGTGGACCCCGGCCACGGCCTCGGCCAGTTCCCGCCAGCCGTGCATGTCGGCAAAGTGCTGCGGCAGGCGGCCCATCTCCTTCCGCTCGTCGCTGGCCGGCCTCAGGCCCAGCGCGCCGGCGTAGGCGGCGTATTGATCCACCGGAAGCAGCGGCTTGGCCAGCGGGGCGAAAAGCGCTCCCGTGATTCCGATGGCCGCCAGCGAGACAGGACGCGCCCAGGCCCAGCCCTTGATTCCCTTCAAGCCCTCCACCGCGGCCGCGCCCGCGGCGAACAGCGCCGGATAGACCGGCGAGAGGTAATACGGTTTCGCGCTCTGAGTGAGCATCAGCAGCAGGATTGCGAGATAAGCCGCGCCCACGGCGCGGAAGGGGCGCGCGCGCCGGGCGAAGAGCACATACCCGAGTCCGCCCAGCCACAAGGGCGCCGCGACAGGATTCATCATCAGCACCTGCTGGCCGAAAAATCCGAGCGGCGAAAAGGCCACATTCTTGTACTGCGTGGCGTTCCGGACGAACTCAACCGTTGGCCAGCCGTTTGACGCCTGCCAGATGACGTGCGGCAGGAAAATCACCGCGGCGAGCACCGCTCCGCACCAGAGCCGCCGGTCCAGCAGAAGCTTCCATTGGCGCGCCGCCGCCAGACCTGCGGCGACGCCGAAGCCGAGCATCAGAACGCTCAGTTTGTTTTGCAGTCCGATGCCGGCCAGCGCTCCGAACGCCCACCACCACCTGCCATCGCCGGTGCGGAGAATGCGGGCGAAGACTAGCATGAGGGCGGCCCAGATGACCACGTCCAGCGCGTTCATCGAGTAAATCGACATCATCCCCAGGTACTGCGGGGCCAGGGCAGCCGCCACGCCTGCCAGCAACTGCGCGAAACGGCCGCCCCCCATTTCACGCGCCGTGGCTCCCGCCAGCAGAACGGCAGCGCCCGCCGACAAGGCCGGGAGCAAGCGCAGCGCGAACAGGGACGTGCCCAACGTATGAGTCACCGCCCAAGCCATGAGCGCGACGAGCGGCGGGTGGTCAACATAGCCCCAGTCCAGGCGCCGGGCGCAGGCCAGGTAATAGAGTTCGTCGCGAAAAATCCCGTATCCGCCCGTAGTAGACAGATGAAACGCTGCCACAACCGCGGCCAGGATCAAAACGCTGCGGGCCAGCGGTTCGACAGCCCCGGCTCCGGCCCCTTTGCTTCCCTGTTCGATCATCTCTCCAAGCTACGATGAAAAACCCGGACCGGTTCAGCGCTTCTGCGCAAGAACGCCAGAATCCCTCCGCTGAAGCCAGGCGAACTCAAATCACTCCAGACTCGATCGCTCTCCCCTAGAATCGTCATTGATTCCTCTGAAGATTGAACGCATTGAAACCGCCTGCGTCGCGCCGCGTTGGGG
>JACADU010000319.1 GCA_013388415.1 Bryobacteraceae bacterium | reverse complement strand
GCCCTGTTCGGCACGCCGCTGGCATACCTGGATGGATTCACCGTGATCGATTTGCAGGAGGATCGGCTCGACTTCCAACGCTTGGATGCGCTGGTTGACGGCTGGCTCGCCGACGAGCGCCCCGCAACGCGCCCCGACCTGGTGGTCAACTCCGCCACCGGCGAACCGGGCGCCGCCGCCGGGTCGCGCGTCAACATCTACGGCTGGGGGATCGCCCTGCGCCCCGGCGCCACACGCGTTCTGATGGACGGTCTGGATGCCCGGGTCGCCTCCGTGGAAACCATTGACGGCTCCGAACTCGTCATTGCGATCGTTCCGGAGGGCTTGAGGGGAAAGACTTCGGCCCGGCTCCAGGTCGTCTCCGGCGAGGAGCGCAGCGACGAAATCGAAGTCGAGGTGAAAGAGGTACAGCCCGGCATCTATCCGCTGACCTATGCCGCCCCGCCCGGCGGGCGCGTGAACTTACTGGTGTCAGGCATCGGCGGCTGCGGGCGGGCGATCTCTGTCACCGCGGGCGGAAAGCCAGCGCCGCTGAACTCGTGCAGCGCGAGCGGGTGGTACCCGGGCGCATGGGAGGTAGAAGTGACACTCTCGCCGGATTTGCCTCCAGGAGAGACGCCGCTCGTCCTCGAGGTCGAAGGCTTGACCTCCCCGCAGTATCGCGTCCGCGTCGAATGATCAAGCCGCCGAGGGTAACGCATCGCGGGACGCCGTTCTCCGCGTCAGCTTCGGCTGCCGCAGCCTTCGCCAAGCCACTTCGAACAGGTTCAGCGCGATCGCCAGGATCAGCAGCGCCGGCCAAAGGCGCATCGTCGACGGGATGGACCGCCCGCCGGGGTCGAACACCTGGCGTGGCTCCGGATTGAAGCGGCCTCCCGTGTAGTTCGCAATCTGCTGGAGCAGTCCGGGGTCGGAACCGTAGGTAGTCAACTCAGCCTCGGGCAGGTACAGCCCGATTTCGGGAAAAATCCTCGATTCTTCGAGCGGGCGGACCCGGAACAGCCCGCGCCGCGTTCCGACCGGCACGCTTGCCCGAAACACGCCCGGGGCAGCGCGTTCGGCTTTGACAGGCATCTGGAATCCATCTGGTCCGAGCGCATAGAGCGCTGGCGCGGCGGCGGGGGACTCAACTCCCTGAGGCATCTGGTAGACGGCGATCAACCGCCGCGACGCCGGATCGAACGTCAACTGGGCCAGACCTGGCATGCCGTGCGGCAGCAGGTCGCGCACGATGTTGGACCAGAACTTGTCGTAGCCCTTCCAGGAGACCCATGCCTCGGCCCACCGGCTCTTCGCGTCCGAAGTGAAAACGGCGGAACGGCCCAGTCCATACTGCCACCGCACGAAAAGCGGGTCATCCTTATCGCCGCCGCCGGCGCCCGGGACCGAGAGCAGCATCTCCGCCGTCGGCTTCGCCTCGAACCGGACATAGCCCTTGAGCGGCGGCGCTTCCTGAAGCGCCAGACCCTCGAAGATCTCCGCCTGCCGCAGAGTCTTCAACTGAAGCGGTTTCTCGACTGTCGTCGAGCCGGTGTGCTCCATGACGTCTTTGATGAGGATCTGCTCGAGGCCTGAAGGATCCGTGAGGAAGTAGCTCTTGCCCTTCGCCGCCGCCGCGACCTTCTCGAGATATGCGCGGTTGACATCCTGCCCCAGACCGACTGTGGAAATCGTGATCCGCTGCGTGGCCGCCTCTTTGGCCAGCGTGAGAGAGTCGCCTTCCTCGCTGATGCCATCGGTGAGCAGGACGATGTGTTTATAGGCGCCCGTCGCGGTCAGCATTCGCTTGTAGCCTTCGGCGAGCGCGGGGGCGATTTGAGTTCCGCCATCGGGCATGATTCCGGCGATCAGCCGCTTGATCAGGGTGCGGTCTTCCGCGCGGCGCATCGGCACGGCCCACTGATGCGAGTTGTCGAAGATCAGGACGCCCACTTGATCGATCGGCCGCAGGTTTTCGATCACGCCGATCGCCGCCAGGCGCGCCAGTTCCATCTTCCGGCCTTCCATCGACGAGGATTTGTCGACGATGAGGACCACGCTGGCTCCCTCGGGCGAGCGTGGCGGAGCGACAGTGGCGGGCAACGCCCGCTCGAGAGCGTCGAGCGGAGCGCCTTTCTTGTCCACCCATATGTTTTTCTCGCCGCCGATCACCAGAACGCCGCCGCCGCGCTGGATGAACCGCTCGACATCGGATTTCCGCGATGCTGGCATCGCCTGGAGGTCGTAGTTGTTCAGGACGACGACCTGATAATCCTCCAGCCTCGCCGTGGCGAAATCCTGGTTGGAAACCACCTCGAATTCGGCCGCCTCGAGAGTCGAAATGAAATGGCCCTCCATGCCGGGCGCGTCCTGCGAGATGTAGAGCACGCGCGGCCGGCGGATCGAAAGCGCCTGCTCGAAGCGGACATCTCCAAGGCTGGCGGAGCGCAAGGCGACGCTGAGGTTGATGGCGCCCGGCGTGGCGATGGACGCGGTCACTCGCAACTGGTTGTCGCCCTGGTTGAGGTTGACCGGCGTCGCGCCCAATGTCCGCGCCTCGGCTTGCACCTCCAGCGTGGCGCTCCCGGCCTCAGGGCTCGTCACGGAGAGCTCGACCGGAATCCGCTCGCCCGTGAAAGCAAGCGCGGGCAACCGCACGGCGTCCAACCGCAGCTTCGGCGCCGGGCGGCCGTCGAGCGCGACCGTATCAACCGGGATGCCGAGGCGGTTGGCCTGCCAGGCGGCTCGGATGACCGCTCCTTGAGTTTCCCGTCCATCGCTGAGCACGACAAGCCTCGGGACCAGGCCGGCTGGCAGAGCGGCCGCTCCGTCACGCAAGGCCGACTCGAGGTCGGTGGCCCGCCCGGCTTCGCCGGCGGTGTTCGCGAATTTCCAGCCTCCCGCCGATTCGATCGCCGCGGGGTTTCGCAACCCCCGGGCGAACGGGAAGACCCGCAGGATGTGACGCCCTCTCGCGGTTTCGAGCTCCGAAACAAAGGCCGAAGCGCGGGCAAGGTCTTTGGCGCTCATGGAGGCGGAAGTGTCGACCAGCGCCGCGACGGCCATCTTGCTATCTCTGACCGCAAGGTCGGGCCAGACGGTGGAAAGCAGCGCGGCAGCCACCGCCGCGGCCTTCAACCACATCAGGCGGCGCCCGTACAGCTTCCATTCAATGGCCAGGAGAATCGCGCCCAGCACCGCGAACAGCCGCCAGAGATCCCTGGGCATCGGGGTTGACGCCGCGGCGGCGTTAGGACCCCGAGGAGCCGTCTCCGGCGGTTCCCATGATTGGCCGCTCGCCGAAGCGAGCGTCAACGAACTCAGGATCTCGAGGTTCGGGCACCGCACCCGAACCGTGCCGGGCTCGGCGGCGAAGAAATTCAGAGTTCTTCCGGAGAGCGTGAAAGGCAGCCTGGCGCCCTCTTCGTTGAGCACCTCAACGCGCGACCGGTCGAATGCTTCAGGCAGCTCGATGGAGACGGCTCCGGGTGAAACCGCCAGAATCTCCTGCCGCGCGAACGAGTCCGGCGCCAGCCACGCAAGCAAGTTGGCGAACAGAAGTGGCGTGGACAGCTCAAAACGCAGCGACGGCGCGGCGATGGGAAAGCCCAGCCGCACGACTCGCGGCGCGCCGCCAGTGTCCTCGGCCAAGGCGATCGCGCCCGGCGGCGTCTCGGCAAGAACCGTTGAAACAGAGCCGGGCGTCAGAATCACAGCCGCCGGCAGCCTCAGATCGCGGGTGCGCAGTCCGCGCGTCGCGGGATGCTGCGTGTTCCACCGGCTCACGGACAGGCCGACGACCGTGCGGGCGCCTCCTTCGACGATCAAAGCCGGAAGCTTCGGGCTGCTCGACGGAGAAAAGCGGTCGATAATCAGCGCCTTTGCTTCGATCTGACGCCCGTACTCCTCGGGAGCCAGGAACTTCGCGGTCAGGTGCGGCGCCGATTCAACGAGCGGCTGCCAGAGCGCCGGCTCGGGCGTATAAATGGCGATGGGTGTGCGGTGCGGGCCGGGCAGCTCGACCGAGAGCCGGTTATCGGCCGCCAGCCCGTCCCGGGAGTCGGCCCTGACCTCCAGCCAGCCCGCCGCGCCCGCGCGGAACGCGAAACTCGCTGTGGTCTCGCCCTGCGCCGGCAGCGCCAGCATCTCCGAGTGGATCAAAGCGCCTCCGACGCCGGCAGTGAGCGGCGTCTGCCGGGGGGCAGAGCTGTCGTTCCGAACGGCCACAACCGCTTCCCAGCGCTCCGGGTCGGCGAAACTGCGCCGCAGCTCCACACGGCTGAGGGCGGTGTTTGCTGGTTTGTCTTTCACCTCAAGCCAGCGCAGGTTCGGCGGCGCGTTCAAGGCTGACGGGTCAATGGTCCTTCCCGAGCCGGCGTAAACGATCTCGCCGGCACGGATGCCCGGAAGCCGCTGCGCCTGCGCCGCCAGGTCGAAGGCAGGAGCGAGATCCAATGCAGTGGCCGCGGGCCTCAGGCCCAGCAGCGCGCCGCGAATCTTCTCCCGGTCCTCTTCGAAGCCCGTCAAAGGCGTGGCGAGGGAAGACGCCTCGACCACCATGACGCGGTCTTCACGCGGGATGGCATTCAGCCAGGCCAGAGACTGCCTTCGCGATTCGTCCAGCAGCGTCCCTGAAGCGCCTCGCGCGGCCGACCAGGCGGAGTGGTCGACGATCTGAACATGGTCGAGGCCGGCGCCGCCTCTGGAGCCCCATCGAGGCTGCGCGAGAGCGAGCAGCAGGCAGGCCAGCGCCAGCAATTGCAGCAGGAGGGACCAGGGCTGGTCGATTCGCCGCCGGCGTTTCTGTTGCAGATCCTGCTGCGCCGGCTGCCAGAACCGCAGCGTCGAAACCACGATGCGGCGCCGCATGCGCGTCAGCAAATAGAGCGCCACCGTCGCGCCGCCGAGGATGGCGAACAGCGCCGAGAACTCGATCCAGGAAAGGTTAAAGAGAAACACTTGCCCGTCAGGCGCTCCTCATGGCGCGGTCCATCGCCGCGCCCGTATGGTCGAGGGCGGCGAAGATCGCCTCGTCGACCGGGACCGACGCCGGCAGACCCGCGTAACGGCCGCCCGTCCGGAGAGCGAGATCCTCCAGCCGGTCTGCATGCCGGTCGAACTCCTCCGTATAGCGCCGGCAGGCCTCCGCGTCGAGCGCGATGTCGAGAGCCGCTCCCGTTTCGGCGTCCTCCAGCGTGACTTCCCCGGACAGCTCGGGACGCCGCTCCTTGTCGTCCCAGATCTGCATGAGCAGCAGTTCGTGGCCGAAATCCGCGAGGTACTCGAGCGGCTTCAGCGTGTCCTGGTCATCCAGAAAGTCCGAAACGACGATGAGCAGACCGGGCCTGGGGTAAGCGCCGATGAACTGCCGGGCCGCCTCCAGAAAGCTCGACCGGCCGCCGGACTCGAGCGCGCCCAAAAAATCGTTGACAGGGCCGAAGCGATGGCGTCCGCCCGAGGCCAGGTGGGGTTCGTCCAGACGCTCGCGAAACGGCTGAAGCACCATGGAGTCGTGGCGCACGAGGCCCACGTAAACAAGCGCGGCGGAGATCTGTTTCGCATACTGAAACTTCTGCGGCGGCGCCGCCATCGAAGCTGTCGCATCGATTAGCATCCTGATCGGCGTCCGCGGCTCCAGTTGGAACAGCTTGAGAAACATCTTCTCCAGGCGCATGAAGGCTCGCCAGTTCACGGCTCTCAGGTCGTCGCCCTGGTGGAAGTGGCGGTGGTCGAGGAATTCCAGCCCGCTGCCGGCATAACGCGACGCATTGTGGCCGCCGACCAATCCCCGAAACGACTTCTGCCAGCGCAGGGTCAGGCGCTCGAGCCGTTCGAGCATTGGGCGGTCAAGCAGCGGGGCTGGCATTCTTCTTCTTCCGGGAGCTCTAAGCGCGAACCAGCGCGCTTGTGGCGGCGATGATTTCTTTCAACAGCGTGTCCGATGTCTGGTTGTCGGCGTGGGCGTCGAAGTTGAGAATGATGCGATGCCGCAGCACCGACGGAGCGATCGCGGCGACGTCGTCGATGGATAAATGGGCCCGCCCGCGCATGAAAGCGTAAACGCGGGCGCACTCGACCAGCGCCTGCGCGCCGCGCGGACTCGAACCGTAGCGGATGTAGCGGTTCGCCAGAGGATGCGCTCCCGCCGTGCCGGGCTGCGTGGCCATCACCAGCGAGACGGCGAAGTCCTGAACGTGCGGAGCGATCAGCATCTCCCGGCACGCCCGGCGAATGGCCAGGATCTCCTGCCGGTCCATCACCTGGTCAAGTTGCGGCTCGTCGCGCTGGATGGTGCGTTCGACGATGCGGTTCAGTTCTTCCCGGTTGGGATAGTCGACCAGGATCTTCATCAGGAAGCGGTCGAGCTGGGCTTCCGGCAGAGGATACGTGCCTTCCATCTCGATCGGGTTCTGGGTCGCCATCACGAGAAACGGCGCCTCGAGCTGGTGGGTGCTGGAGCCGGAAGTCACCGTCTTCTCCTGCATCGCCTCCAGCAGCGCCGATTGCGTTTTGGGCGTCGCGCGATTGATCTCGTCGGCCAGGACAAGATTGGCGAAGATGGGTCCCGGCTGGAAACGCAGCATCTTCGAGCCGCCCTCCCCCGTTTCCATCACCATCGAGCCGATGATGTCGGCCGGCATCAGATCCGGAGTGAACTGGATGCGCGAATACTGGAGGTGCATCACGCGGGCCAGCGTTCGCAGCAGCGTCGTCTTGCCGAGCCCCGGAACGCCTTCCAGCAGGACATGGCCTCCGGACAAAAGGCAAATCAGGACGCCATCCACGACATCCTGTTGTCCGACGATGATCTTGGCAATCTCGGCGCGCACCCTGTCAAGGTGAGCCACCATTTCCGGCCTGGGCGCTGAACTGGACACGATACTTGTATTGTAGGCACACACGAAAAAGGCGGCCCAAGGGCCGCCTCTCGACAAGTGACAGGAGCCGGTGTCGAATTCAGGCTTCGCTGGCCAGCACCCCGGCCTCACCGGCCACGTTCGCAAAGAAGGCCACGATCGCCGACATTTCCGCGATCGCCCGCCGCGAAGGCTGCCGGAACAGCCGGCGCGAGGCCGTGTCCCATGCCTGCATCACCTTGTAATCGGCTTGCAGCATCATCTGTTCGAGTTGCGAAAACTGCTCGGTAATGGCCGGAGCACGGGACAGGAGCGAAGAGATCAACTCGTAATCGTGTTCCAGGCAGCGCCGGAACGTTTCGAGGTCCACCTCAGTGCTGCCTGATTCCAGTTCTCTCTGGATCTGGTCGAACGTCAGGTCCGAGCCGCTAGCCAGCGAGGAACTGAAATCCGCCGTCGTCCTGGTGCGCAAAATCAGGATGCAGCTATATCGAAACCAATACAGGAAGAGCGCGAGGGAAAAGGCAATCACCAGCGCGCTCAAGATGACTGAAATCATCCTTCTCCGATTCCTCCGAAAACCTCTGACAACAGCGCCCCGCCCGGTCAGGCGGAGTACTCTTTCAGTTGGATCGTAACACTGGTGATTGTCCAGATCGACGGAATTCGGCAGTACTGAGGGATAAAAGGGCGGGTACTAGGTGAAACCACTGCTGCGGAAGCACCGCCGGGCCCGCTCACCTGTCAGCCGCCGCACGCCCGGCCGGGAAACACCATGTCGCCGGGCTCGATGCCACGTTCCAGGCAATAGCTGCGCCAGAGCGCGCCGTACGAGGCAGTAATGTAATCGCCGGGCCCAAAGCCCAGCCGGCTGGCTGTCCGGTCGATCCAGCCGGCTTCACCCTCGAGTTCGAGAAAGACGCCGATGGGCGTCTCGTCGACCACGGCGTGGCCGTTTTCACCGGGGTGTTGGAAGGTGGTGCGGTACTTCTCGTAGCGAAAGCAGGGCGCATAGCCGAGGGCTTCGAGGATCTGCCGGAATGCTGCTGAACTGGCGACGGCCGTTTCGAATTCCGGTCTGATTTTGTGCGGGCCTTCGGCGGGAGCGCCCTTGAAAGTGAGGATCGATTCGCCGCGGAACTCGCGGAGGCGCAGCAAATGCCGTTTGGCCAGCAGCGATTTGTCCGCTGTATCGAACAGCGTGTTGGCCTCGAAGGCGCGTTCGTGCGCGGGCTCGAATCCCGCGCCGCGGAGCAGTTGCACGGCTTCGGCAGCCGACCGGACTCGCAGCTTGATCTCGGTTTCGACGCTCACGCCTGCATTCTCGCCGGTGGCGCTTCCGGCTTGGGCGGCTCCGCCTTCCGGATGACGCTCATGGCCGTCGCGAGCATGGATGCGACATCGCTGGCGTTGGCGGGAATAATCAGCGTATTGCCCGTTTTCGCAAGCCTGCCAAACTCCGTGATGTACTGCTCGGCGACGCGCAACTGCACCGCCTCGAGTCCGCCCGGCCCGTTGATGGTTTCGGCCACCCTGCGAATGCCTTCCGCGGTCGCGTTGGCGATGGCGAGGATGGCCGAGGCCTGCCCTTCGGCTTCATTGATCTGCTGCTGCTTGCGCGCCTCCGACGCCTTGATCACCTTCTGCTTCTCGCCTTCCGCCGTGTTGATGGCCGATTCGCGGGCGGCTTCCGATTGCAGGATGACCGCGCGCTTCTCGCGCTCGGCCCGCATCTGCTTCTCCATGGCGGACAGGATGTCCTGCGGCGGAGCGATGGTCTTGATCTCATAGCGCAGCACCTTCACGCCCCAGGGCTCGGTGGCCT
>JACADU010000339.1 GCA_013388415.1 Bryobacteraceae bacterium | reverse complement strand
GGTGCAGTCTCAGGGCAAGTCCTGGCCGAGGCTGGAATCGGCGCAAATGACCGATCTGGCCGCGCACCTCGCGAGAGCCAGATAGATCAGGCGGGCGGGCGGCGCAACCTGCGGCTCGACCAGATTCAAATCAGCCGGCTGCGCGTCCTCCGCCGGATGGCCAGGGCAGCCAGCGCAGATCCAGCCGGCAGCAGCGTTGCCGGTCCGGGAATTCCGATGGGCGGCTCGTCCTGCCCGGCCACCCGGTTGTTTTCGACATTCATCCCATAGATCACCGCCGTATATCCGCCGGGAAGATTGAAGACATCCTCTCCGATTGGAAAGGTGAGTGAATCGCACGCGGAGGCCCGGCCATATTCGTGGCTCGCCTGCCGGCAGGGCATGGTGTCAATGTAGTGTAGTGATGGCTGTGGTCCCCGGCAAGCCGCCGGATTTCTCGACTGTCATCTTGACCGCTGACAGCCCGCCCGCTCAGGCGCCCTTTCGCGCCAGCGCCTGCATCCAAGCCGCGCGGAGTTTGTCTTCCATCGCCTTGGGCATGGGCTCCGGGCGGCAATCGGTCTGCATCTCGCGCGAAGCGCCGATGCATCGCTTCAGATTCTCCAGGAACTCGACGCAGGGCGGGCAATCCGCGATATGCGCCTCGACAGCGGCGCATTCCTCGGGCGGGAGTTCTCCGTCCAGATACTCCGAAAGCCTGGCAAAGACTTCGAGGCAGGCGGGGTCTTTCGGTGAATGGCGGTGCTCCTGGCTCATTGCGCGCCTCCTGGGAGAGCAGTCAGATAGCCTGAGAGGCTCTTGCGCAGCGCCAGCCTGCCGCGGTGCAGGCGCTGCTTGACGGTGTCCTCGGAAACGTCGAGGATCTCGGCGGTTTCGCTGGTGCTCAACTCTTCGACGTCGCGCAGAAGGACCACCGAGCGGTAGATTTCCGGCAGTTCCCGGAGCGCCTCCCGCAGCCGCTCTCCGAGCTCGGCTCTGAGCAGGCGGGCGTCCGGCGATTCGCCGCCGTCGGCTGGCTGGAAACGCGCCAGCGAATGGTCATCAGCGCCGGGCAGAAGTTCGTCCAGCGAATACTCACGCTCCGGGGCGAACACGCTTCGCCTGCGCTTCATCAGACAGAAGTTCTTGGCGATGCGGAAGACCCACGAGCGAACCTTCTCCGGATCCTGCAATTGATCGAAGCTCTCGAAGACCTTCATGAGCGTTTCCTGCGCGACTTCCTCGGCGTCCTCACGCTGCCCGCACATCAGCCACGTGTACTGAAAGATGCGCTGCTGAAAGCTCTCGACGAAAGGCGTGAACGCCGATTCATCGCCAGCCAAGAGACGGCGCGCCCATTCGACTTCCGGTTTCGGATCCACCCTCCTATCGTAGTCGGCTCACACGGCGGCGGGCACGGCGCCGTTGATGTTGACCTGGAGCGAAGGGGGAACCTTCAACGTGTTTTTGATGAGGCACTTGTCGACCGACCGGCGGACGCCTTCGATGTGGTGAGGGTCCGACAGCCCGGGGACTTCCACATCAATGATGAATTGGTCCATCCGCGCGGGGTCTTTCGCCTTGCCCGCGGACACCTTGACTTTGAGTCCTTCAGAAGATAGATTTCGGGTCTTCAGATATTGAACGGCGTAGAATCCGGCGCAGGTCGCAAGCGATGCCAACAGCAGTTCGGGCGGCGTCATCCCCTCGTCATCCCCATGATTGTCGAACGGCTGATCGCAGATGATCTTGTGGCCGCGCGCTTCGGCTTCGAACTGGACATTTCCAAGGTAGGTGACGTTGAGTTCCATGAATCGATCTCCAATCCTTAGGATGCCGCTTTGGCGAATCGGTGACACGGTCGCATCGTGTCACCAAATCAACGGAGGCGCATCGATTTCAGTGATGCGAACCCTAATCGGAACGTTGGCTCTAGCCGCGGCCGCATGGGCACAGGAAGCCCCCCGCGCGATGACGCTGCGGGAAGCCGTCAAGCAAGCGCTGAGCGCGCACCCGTCGCTGGAAGCGGCTCGCGCGAAAGTGACCGCCGCGGCGGCGCGCGTGGAACAGGCCAGGAGCGGCCATCTGCCGAGGCTCAAGTATGAGGAGTCTTTCCAAAGCGGCAACAACCCGGTCTACGTCTTCGGGACGCTGTTGACGCAGAGGCAGTTCACGTCCGCGAATTTCGCTTTGGACAGTTTGAACCGTCCGGATCCAATCAACAACTTTCAGTCGAAGGTAACCGCCGAACAATTGATCTACGATTTCGGAGGACTGAAGAACAACATCAAGGCGGCGGACCTCGGACGGCAGATGAGCGAACAGGACCGCAAGGCCGCCGAGTTGGGTCTGCTTGCCGGGGTGACCAAAACCTACCTCGGCGCGCAACTGGCGGCGCAGGCCCTGACGGTTGCCAGGGAGGCGGAGAAGTCGGCCGAAGCCGATTTGGCGCGCGCCCAGAAGATGCAGGCCGCCGGTCTGATCACCGAAGCCGACGTGCTCAGCCTGAAAGTGCACGCCGCGGCGATGCGTGAACAAGTGATTCGCGCGGAGGCAAACCGCAAAGTATCGCTTGCCGCGCTCAATGAGGCGTTGGGGTTGCCGCTCGAAACCGTGCTGGACCTGACGACCCCTTTGGCCGCCGCGTTGGCGCCGGCCGGGGACGCCGAAAAGCAGGCGCTGCAATCCAGACCCGAGCTTGGCAAGATCCAACTGGCCTCCGAAGCCGCCGAGGCGCAAGCGGCCGCGGCCCGCGCCGGCTACTACCCGAGAATCGCCATGCGGGGGATCTTCGAAGCCGACCGCCAGCAGTTCGTCAACAAAGGCGGCGCCAATTGGATGTTCGGCGCAGGTCTGGAATGGAATCTCTTCGACGGCAACAGAACGCGGGCGTCGGTCGCCGAGGCCAAGGCACAGTCGGCAGCCTCCCAGGCCAGCCTGCGGCAGTACCAGTCTGCCGTGCGTCTGGAAGTGAAGCAGGCTCAGGCCATGCTCGATGCGGCTTCCGAGCGCCTCAAGGTGACCGAAGCGGGAGTCGCGCAATCGGAGGAATCGCTCCGCATCCTGCGCAACCGGTACCAGAACGGTCTGGCGACGGTCACCGACCTGCTGCGGGCTCAAGTGGCGGTTTCCGACGCGCGCATGCGCAGGCTTCAGGCGATTCACGATCAAAGGCTGGCGGCGGTCGAAATTCAGCGTGCCGCGGGGATTTTGAATGGAGATTCCGATGTTCTCAACTAAGTCATACTTCCTCATGGCCGGCGCAGTGCTGTTGGCCGGATGCGGCGGACAGAAGCAGGGTCCGGCGGCGACAAAGGAGCAGCCGCCGGTCAGCGTCAGGACGGTTAGCGCCGAAGACGGCATGATTCCGGTGGTCTATCAGGCGACCGGAACCGTGAAGGCGCGGACCACGGCAACGCTTTCCGCGCG
>JACADU010000424.1 GCA_013388415.1 Bryobacteraceae bacterium | reverse complement strand
GTTCTGTTCCGACGTGCCACCGCCTGGAACCCCGGGGAGGTCCAGCATCCGTTCCGGTCCAGGATGCTGTCTGTTGCCTTCGCCGTGATATGAGCGGCTCGGCCCTCCCAAACACCTTTCGGCTGAGAATATGACGAGGCTATTGCGTTCACTGATTGTTGCGGCCCGCCGGTTTGCTCCCCTCTCTTTCAAGGGCTTTCGACACTCCGCTCGGCTCGGTCGGATCTCTCCTCCCGGCTGGAGTCTGCTACCGGGCGCTCCGGCGCTTACCCGGACGGGACTTTCACCCGCGAGAACAACACGTCCTTCAGGACGCACCATGCGGCCTACCATACCAGCCTCAAAGCCATTTGGATTCTACGTGGCAGGTTGTACTGGTTCTGGATGCGGCCGAACGTCGAGTTGACCGCGTTCACGTCCGGCCGGTCGAACAGCCTGTCAATCCCGACGACGGCGACGACATCTTTCATTGGCCCTACCTGCATGTGGGCATGCCCAGCACCTGGAACCTCACGGACGCACAAGCACAGAGAATTCGCGAGTATCTTCTGCGCGGCGGCTTCCTGCTGTGCGACAGCTTCTTCGGAACCGAGGAATGGGCGGGCTTCATGGACGGCATGAAGCGCATTTTCCCCGACCGGACCATCCTCGAGATCCCGGACGAGGACCCCATTTTCGGCACGGTCTACACCATCAAGGAACGGTATCAGGTCGGTAACTTCCGTTCCCTGCTTCGCGACTCCACCAAACCCTACCGGGCGGACGGTTCCGTGGCCTACTGGCGCGCCATCCGCGACGACAAGGGCCGGATCATGGTGGCGATGGCGTTCAACTCCGACCTCGGCGATTCATGGCAGCTTGCCGACGAGCCGCGTTACCCAGAGAAGTACTCGGCTCTCGGGCTCCGGATCGGAGTCAATTACGTCGTTTACGCGCTGACCCACTGAGACAGCTATTTCAGCCGGTCATTGATCTCCTTGAGCTTCGCCGAGTCGAACTTCGGCTTCCGGTCGTAGGTCAGCAGGCCATTCATCTCCTGCTCCACGTCGGTCAACTGCGTGTAGCAGATGCCGGCGAAGGGAACCGCCTGGATGGCGTTGTACTGGCCGCTGAGCCGCGAGATCACCGCTTCGGGGGTCTTCTCAACGCCCGAATAACCCCACGCATTCTCTGCCGCCTGCGTGCCCGGCGGGATGTAGGCGATGCCGCCGAACTCGCTCAGATAGAGCGGGCTGCCGTTGTACTCGTAGCCGGGGATCAGATACTCTCGCCCATGCGGCGGAAGCTGCTTCTTTTCGACGAAGACTCTCCAGCGGTTCCAGAGCGCCTCGTAGGTTGGCGCATAGTCGTGGACAGCGAACAGATCTGTCGTCTCCAGATGCTCCCATCCCTCGTTGTCAATCACGAGGCGTGTCGGGTCAAAGGTCTTCGTGAGATGGTAGAGGCTGCGCAGGTGCGCCTGCTGCCGCGCGTCGGTAAGCCTTGGCACGCCCCAGCTTTCATTGATCGGCGCCCAGATCAGAATCGACGGATGATTGATGTCCCGCTCCAGGCACTCCATCCATTCCCGAGTAAACCGGGCGGCGTACTGCTCGTCGAACAGGTACGCATTCGCCATCTCGCCCGAGACGATCAGCCCCATCTTGTCCGCCCAGTAGAGGTAGCGCGGGTCCTCGACTTTCTGGTGCTTGCGGGCGCCGTTGAAACCCATTTCCTTGGTCATCTTGAGGTCGTATTGAATGGCTTCATCGGAGGGCGGCGTCAGCAGGCTTTCAGGCCAGTAACCCTGGTCGAGCACCAGCTTGAGGTAGACCGGCCTGCCGTTCAGCGTCACGCGCCCCTTCTCAACAGCCACCTTGCGAATGCCGAAATAGCTGTCGACCCGGTCGACAACCGTCTCGCCCCTGCGCAATTCGAACTCCACGTCGTAAAGGTTGGGCTGCTCCAGCGACCAGAGCCTCGGCTCGCGGATCCAAGTCCCTGCCGCGGCGTATTTGCCGCGTGCCGGGGCGAAGCCGGTGGCGACCACCTGCCCGCCCGATTTCACGCGATAGTGGAAGCTCAGCCCCTCCGCCGGATCGGCGATCCGTCCATCGAAAGTGACTCGGCCGTCCAACTCGGCATGGATCCTGACGAATTCGAGCCGGCTCGCGCCCGTCGCCTCGAGCCAGACGCTTTGCCAGATCCCTGAAGTTCTTGTGTAAAAAATGCCGCGCGACTTCGGCTCCCAGTACTGTTTCCCCCGGGGGATCGAGCGGTCCGTTGGCGGGTCCCAAACGCGCAACGTAATCGTGTTGGCGCCCGTCTTCAGATGAGGCGTGATATCGAAGCGGAACGGTGTGTTGCCGCCCTCATGCTCGCCCGCGAACCGGCCGTTCACCCAAACCCGCGCCTGGTAGTCGACAGCGCCGAACTGGAGCACGATGTTCTTGCCCATCCATTCCTTCGGAACAGTGAACTGCCGGCGGTACCAGACCACGGGGTGGAAGGAAGTATCTCCGATGCCGCTCAGCTTGCTCTCGAAGCAGAATGGAACATTGATCGTTTTCGAGAACTTCCTCGCCGCCGAGGCCCAATCCTCCTTCAACCCTGCGCCGGAGTCGTCGAATTCAAATTCCCATGGCCCGTTCAGGCTGACCCAACCGGGACGGGCAAACTGCGGATTCGGAACCTCGGGGCGGGGGGCGGCCCCTGCAAAGAGTGCAAAACCGAGAGACACTAGGTAAACTGCGCGATGCATGGTTTGATTCTATTTCTGTTGGCGGCTTCCTGCGCGTCTCTGGGTGGAGATCATCCGCGCAGCATCGCGCTGACCTTCGACGACCTGCCGGTGGCGCCGCACTCGCTCACGTTCAACGAGGCGAAGCGCACGACCGACAAGCTCCTGGCGGCGTTGAAACCGGCCGGAAGCCCGGCGGTCGCCTTTGTCAACGAGAGCAAGCTGGAGGTCCCCGGCGAGACGGACCGCCGGCTGAGCCTCCTTCGCGCATGGGTGGATGGGGGCCATGAACTGGGCAATCACACCTACTCGCATCCCGACCTGAACACCACCCCGCTGCTGAACTTTCAGAGCGACATCCTGCGAGGCGAGCGCCTCACCCGCCCGATGATGCGAAGCGCCGGCAAGCAGTTGCGCTGGTTCCGCCACCCGTTCACGCACACCGGCCCTACGCAGCAGATCAAGTTCAATCTCGAGCTGTTCCTGAAGCGGAAGGGCTATCGCGTTGCCCCCTTTACGATCGAAAACTCGGACTGGCTCTTCTCGAAAGTCTGGCTGGACGCAGTCCACAGAGGCGACCAAGAAACCGCGGCGCGGATCAAGGACGCTTATCTGGATTTCAACGACATCATGTTCGGCTGGTTCGAGCGGCTCTCCGTGGAAACATTCTCGCGGGATATTCCTCAGGTCTTGCTCCTCCACGCCAACCCGCTCAACGCGGAAGTGCTGCCGGAGATGCTGGCGAGGATCCGCGCCCGCGGCTA
Source organism: Bryobacteraceae bacterium (assembly GCA_013388415.1). GTDB lineage: Bacteria > Acidobacteriota > Terriglobia > Bryobacterales > Bryobacteraceae > JACADU01. The sequence continues at coordinate 3,824 of JACADU010000424.1, read as the reverse complement.
CAGGTTCGTTTCGCTCGATGAAGCGATGAGCGACAGCGTCTATGAGACCCGGGACGGTTACGTGGGCAAGGAGGGTCCCAGTTACATCCATCGCTGGGCGGTGACCCGCGGGCTGCCCAACCGGCTGAGGGATGAACCGGACCCTCCGGCTTGGGTCAGCCAGCGATCGCGGGCTCAAGATTCGACCGCCGCCGCCCGATGAACACTCGTATGGCTTTGCGCGCCCTTGCTGCAACACTCGCTTTGTGGGCCGCTGCGACCGCTTTGGCGTGGTTGATGGTCCCGTCGCTCAGCCATACGCCGGCAACGGTGTGGAAGAACTCGAGTCTGATTCCGCCCTTCGAGCGCCCCGCGCGCACCTTGGATTGCCTCCTTGGAGGGCTCTGGCAGCGGTACGACACGCTTTGGTACCGCAGAATCGCCGAGCGGGGATATGAGCCGGTCTCCACCCCCTTTTACCCGCTCCTGCCCGTCGTGGCCGCCGGATTCAGCCGCCTCGCAATCCCGGGTGAGTGGGCGGTTCTGCTGGCCTCCCGTCTGGCGGCGTGGCTGGCGGTTTGGGGACTGCTCAGGCTGGCGGCGGGCGACCACGACGAGAGCACCGCCCGGCGCGCTGTCCTCTACTGGCTCTGCTGGCCGATGAGCTTTATCCTGCTGGCAGGCTATTCCGAGCCCTTCCTCGTCGCCGGCATGGTCTGGTCGCTGGTCTTTGCCCGCGATCAGCGATGGTGGCCCGCGGCGGCCTGCGCCGTCGTCGCCTGCCTTTCGCGCTCCATCGGCGCCACCCTGTTACCAGCGCTTTACTGGGTCGCCTGGCGGCAGCGCCCGGTCCGCTGGGCGCCGCTGGCGCTCGCGGCGGCCGGCCCGCTGCTGTTCCCCGCCTACCTCAAGCTGAACGGACTCCCCCTGCCGTCCGAGGTCTATCCCTTCTATTGGCGAACGACCGCCTCCGCGCCCTGGACGACTCTGGCGGAGGCGTTCCGCGCGCTGGGCACGGACCACGCCGGCTTCGTCGTCTTCAATCTCAGCGCGATCGTGCTGACCATGCTGTTCGTGTTCACTTCACGGTTGCGGGCGGAGTATAAGATTCTTTCGGCGGGGATGGCCCTGTTCCTGCTCACGGCGAACACCACCCCGCCGCTGCACAGCATGATGCGCTATTCGCTGGCCATTTTCCCGGCCTTCATCGCGCTGGCGGTGAAGGCTCGCGCCTCCTGGTCGGCGCTGCTCACCGCCAGCACTTTCGGGATGGTCAATCTGCTGCTGCTGTACTTCTTCTTTGACTGGGCCTACATCGTCTGATCAAAACTGGAGCTTCAGCGCGAACTGGATGACCCGCGCCGCTTCGCCGGTCTGGATGATGTTCTGCGTGCTCGACGGAGCTATCGCCTCACAGCAAGTGCGTCCAAAGATCGAGCTGGTGATCTGGTTCGAGCCGTCCGTCGCCCCCTGAGGATTGTCGAAGTTGGCGTGGTTGAACACGTTGAACATCTCCATCCGGAATTGGAGCCGGAAGCGTTCGGTCAGGTTGATCATCTTTTGAACGCCGATGTCCATGTTCCAGAAATTCGGGCTGCGGAACATGTTGCGCCCCAAGCCGTTCTCGCCCGGACCGGGGATGGCGAAACCTGAGTTATCCACGAATAGCACCGGTCCGATAACGCCGGGGGCTTGCTTCAACGAGGCATCCGGCAGCGCGCCCACCACGTTGGCGCGGGAGACGTGAGAGTAATTCGAGGTCCTGACGCCGCTTGTCACCGTGAACGGCTCGCCGGTGCTGAAATTGTACAGACCATTCAGGCTCCAGCCTCCGAGAATCGCGTTGAGCGCCGCCGGAATATCGCCGAGCGCTTTCTTGCCACGCCCCACCGGCAGCTCGTAAAGCCAGGTCGTGCTGAGAACGTGCCGCCGGTCGAAATCCGAAACCGCGCGCTCGTTGCGCCAGTTGCGCGTATCCGCCGGCGTCCGCGAATTGGTGGTGGACAAGCCGCCGCCCGAGCTCGCGGCGACAGGGTCAACGCTCTGGTCGTCGATCGACTTGGCGAAAGCATAAGCCAACGCCAGCTGCAACCCGTCGGAGAAACGCTTTCTCAGGGTGCTCTGGAACGAGTGGTAGTAGGAGTTGCCGCCGGAGTCGATGTAAGTGATGGTGGCGAACTGCTGATTCGGCCTGAGCTTCGCCGCCAGCGTCGTCTGCTCGATGCGCCCGGCCATGGTGCCCGCGGCGTTCTGGTTCAACTCGCCGATACTGGTGCTCGAATTGACGAAAGCGGCGTTCACAATGCCCTGCGTGACGATCGGAACGGGCTTGCCGGGAACCCCCGCCGGACAACCGCTGCCGTCCGGACGGCACCCGGCCTTGAGGTTGTCCTGCATGGCGAAAAAGCTCGGCAGGATGGGGTCGGCGTTGATCTGGTTGAGGTCATAGGCTCGCATCAGCCGCGTGCCGCGGCGGCCGATATAGCCAACCTGAGCGACGATGCCATAGGGAAGTTCCTGCTGGATGTTGAAATTCCACTGGTGCACCGTCGGCAGCTTCAGGTTCTGATCGAAGAAGATCGTGCTCGGCGAGGTCGCCAGCAGTTGCACAGGTGGTGTGAGGAAAGACGATGGCTTGGCGCTGGGCACCTCCATTTCGAAAGGAAAACCTTCCGCAATGCGCTTGTCGGGTACAGGCACGCAACCCGGCGTGGTCGTCCTGCCTGGCACGCTCTGGCAGTTCGTTGTGATCCCAGGCACGCGGCCTGCCACCGCGGTGATCTGGAACGAGGCGATGGGATCGAACGCTATGCCATAGCCGCTCCGGATCACCGTCTTTTGCCATGGGCTGTAGGTAATCCCCAGCCGCGGCGCGATCGCATTGGCGTTATTTCGCTGATACCAGGTCTCCGCGTGTTTGAAGCTGATCGTGCCGCGCAAGTCGCCCTCCGGGACATAGACCCGGTCTCCGGCCTCGGTGGGTGGCATGTTGATTTCCCAGCGCGCGCCGTAATTCAGGGTGAGGTTTCTGCGAAGCTTCCATTCGTCCTGGAAATAGAAGTTGTACTGTTTCAGCCGCTGGCCCTGCGCCCACAGGCTTACACTATTCCCCGTGCGGTAAGGCAGGTACGTGTCGTTTTTGATGTCGCCCAGGAAGATTTGCGATAACTGCGCCGGAATCCCCAACAGCTCGTTGATCGCGCTGAGGAGCCGGTTATTGTCCGCGGCGACGATGCCCGGCCGCCCGCTCGCCGCCAGCGGCGGCGTGTTGAATCCCACCGGGGGCCGAATCGTCCGGCTGAAGCTCAGCGACGGCGTCACGTTGACCCCGCCCGGCTGCCCCCGCTGATCGTTGTGCTGGTAAAAGCGGAAGTTGAAACCCATGCGGTACTGGTGCGATCCGGAGATAATGCTGAGGTTGTCCAGGATTTGCGGCGTCGTGACCGCGCGGTTCGTTCTCGGCACGGCCCGGTACGGATAGCTGATGTTGGCAAAATTGTATGGAGCGATGTCCGGGAAACTCGGATTCGCTTCTCCCTGCGTGAACAGGAACATGAAGCGGGAGAAACCCGCGGTGAATTCGTTGACGATGCGGGGTGAGATCACCCGCCGGTAACTGACCGCGAGGTTGTGGCTCCGCCGGTAGACCTCTCCCATCGGCGGAAAGCCTGGAAAAACCACCGGGCGGCTGTTGTTCGGATCGCCGCCCAGCGTGTTGCTGTCGCCAAACAGGTACCGGCCGAAAATCGACGATTTGTCGTTGATCGTGTGGTCGATCCGGCCCATGACGTTCGGGCCGCGCACTTTATAGCTGGAGTTCCAGAAGTAAGCCGCCGTGTTCAACC
>JACADU010000279.1 GCA_013388415.1 Bryobacteraceae bacterium | reverse complement strand
GGCAACCGTGGCAGTTGCTGGCCCGAAAGCTCGTTCCTGATTGGTTATGGCGAGTGGATGATGCCTGCTGCCGGCGGCCCCACGCAAATCCTCTGCGGCTGGAATGTGACCATTCGAACGGATCTGTTGCGGCGGATGGGATCGGAGCTTGCCCGCGAGCTTCTGCTGGGCGCGTTCCTCGTTAGGCGTTTGCGTGAAGAGGGCCGCCGCTTCTACCTCGAGGATCGCGCGCAGATGCGGCATTTCGACCCGTTCGGCCTCGCCTATGAGTTGTGGCTTCTGCTGCTTGTCGGTCTCGGCTTCGGAGCCATGCGAACCCGGAAGTGGTCCTGGGCGGCGCGTTTTCTCTATCCGCTCGCCGCTCCGGCTGCCGCCTTCCTGCACTGGAAGCGCGCGTTTGTGCATTACCGCCGGGCGGGCAAAGCCTGCGGGTTGCAGCCGGCGGCGCTGGCGGCGGCGCTCGTTCTCGCCTCCGCCTGGGGGCTGGGCGAGGCGATTGGAGCCTGGATGGGCGTAGACCGGGCCGCCCCCTTCCTTTGGCGCACCGAGGTCAAGCCCGTCACCCTTGAGGACCTGGCCCGCTCCGACGCGCGCGAACAGGCAGCCGCTCCAAGAACCGGAGGTCTGGCAGTCGGACAGTGCGGATCATGAATCAGCGCGGCTGCTGTTCGGGGCGGCTTCTGATTTGCGTGCTCGCCGGCGCTTTGACGCCTGCCTCAGCGGATGATACGGGTGAGGCGCTGCGGCGAATCAAGGAAGTGAGCCGCGTCTCCGGCTGGGTCGCGCTTTGGGATTTCGTGTCACGGGATCCTTCCGACGGCAAGTTCACCGCGCATGTGGCTTCCGGCGAGTCCCACGATTTCAGGCTCGACGCCGTCAACTACGTCCGCGAATACTGGGGCCAGGGCCGTGAGGCGACATACGCGGATTTCCCCCTGCTGGGCCGGGGTCCCTTCGGGCAGGCTGTGCAGTTCAGAAACGAAGCCGATCCTGACTTCCGCCCAGTGCTGCTGGCGCCTCGCGCGCGAATTCATGATTCCGGACTTGACGCCAAGGGGCCAGGGCGGTCGGTTTCGATGGTTGTTTGGCTGGTGCGGCATGGCGGCAATCACGCCATCGCGGGCATCTGGCATGAGGGGACCGACCTGAAACACCTGCCGCATCAGCCTTCGCGAGTTGAACCGGGCATGAGGCAGTATGCACTGTTTGCCGGCCTTGCGGCGAACAACGGCGCTTCCGCGGCGCATGTCTCGGAAAACGGACGCAGTTCCTTCGGGGATCAGTACGCGAGAAACCTCTCAGTGACGCCCGACCTCATCCCCACAGCGCCACCCTCGGCCACCGGCTCGGAACTGGACCACGCATGGAGCGTCGTTGGGTTCTCTTACGACAACCGGCGCCGGACCGTCACCAGCTATCTGAACGGCAAGGCCTTGGACCATTGGGTGGAGAGTCCGCAGAACCACCCCTTCTACCAATGGCCCGCCAAGGCATGGCTCCAGGCGCAACTGCGCAAACAGCCCGGCGTGCAGGAGGGCGAAGACGCCGGATTCCCGGAAGACCAGTTTTACGAGGCACCGGAGAAGAGGCCCTTGAAGCGCACGCTCCTCTCCGACGAGGCGGACCTGCGAATTGAACTGCACGAGTTCGAGTTCACCCGGGTGCGCGTCAGCTACGCCAAGCGCAAAGGCAAGGCCGGCCCCGCTCCTTCCCGGAGAGAGTTGGCAGCCCTTCGCGTCAACCCTTTCTGGTTCGGGCACGATCTCTATTCACCGCCAGCCGCCGCCGGAGGTCCGTTCACCATCGGGCGCGTGATTCACTCCGGAAGGAGCGTGGGCTTCACCGGCTACATCGGCGGTGTCGCCGTCTTTTCGAAGGCGCTCTCGGACGCCGAGATGTTGAGGCTGTCGCGAGTGGCGATGAGGCGGGTCGGCGGTCAGTGGGTTCCGGCGCCGATCAGCACTCCGTAGGCCAGCAATGAGTGACGTTAGTCCTGCCGACGGGCGCTCGGATCGCCCGTTGGCGGCGGCGCGTGGTCTTCAGAACCCGGCGGCCCGAGCAATTCGTGGAAGATCGGCTTCAGGGCATCGGCCCAGACTTGATATGCCTTCTCCGTCGGGTGGAGCTTGTCGGCGTTCATCATTCCCTCAAACAGCCTGCCCCCTTCGCCGGCCAGTTTGTCATTGATGTTGACGAACCGCAGTCTTGCGCCGCCGGCCATCCTTGCCAGATTCTCATTGACCTTGTTGATCACGGGCATGGCCGCAGGGTGATCGTTGCGCGGGAAGATGCCGGTCACGACGAGAGTCGCCTCGGGCGCTTTGCCTCTGATCGTTTCAATGACCGCCAGCAATCCTCTGGTCACGTCCGCGGCGAGGGCGTCCTCGGAGCCCGGCGGGATCGCGCCGCCGATATTGTTCGTGCCGGCATGGAGGACGACGATCTTCGGATTCACGCCGTCGAACTCGCCGTTCGTCAGCCGCCATAGGATGTTCTGAATCCGGTCTGCGCCCCAGCCGAAATTGGCCGCGTTCCAGCCGGTGAAGTTGCGCTTCCAGTTTGCGAGGAGCTCCGGGTAATCTGTCGCGCCCCATCGCCTCGTGATGGAGTCTCCCACGAAATAGATGTCGATGCGGCCCTGTTTTGTCTTCTCGACGAGCTGCGCGTGGGCGACCAGCGAGTTCGCGTCTGTCCTGGGAACCGCCACATCGGCGGGAAGCTGCGGGGGCGGGTCAGGGACGTAACCGATGTGCCGGCTTGCCCAGGGAATGAAATACTTCCAGTTGGGGCCGTCCGTGTGGCCGCCGCCGTGCT
>JACADU010000297.1 GCA_013388415.1 Bryobacteraceae bacterium | reverse complement strand
TCACCGACGCTCGAACTTTCATCGCTCACCTTCGCCTTACCGGCGGTCTTTGGAGGACCGCCTCATTGCCTGCTGAGAACCCGGACGATCCGGCCCCGGGCCGGATCGGCGGCCGAGAGTTCCACTTCGACCCGATCCCGCAGCCGGAGCCGCACAAACCCTCTGGCCTGCTGGGCCGCCAGATGACCTCTCACCTCGCGCCCGTCGGCCAGTTTCAACCTGTAGACCGCGCTGGGCAGTATCTCAACGACCTCCGCGCTGACGGACGCCATAGTCAACCTGCCGCCTGCCTCTCGCTCAGGGCCGGGTGAGGACCCATGGCCCGTTGCTCGTCACCGCCACGACGTGCTCGAAGTGGGCCGCGTAGCTGCCGTCCTTCGTCACCGCCGTCCAGCGGTCGCTCAAAACCTTCGTGTCGGGACGCCCGGCGTTGACCATGGGCTCGATCGCCAGGACGATCCCTTCCTTCAACCGCGGATTCTCGTTCCGCTTGTCCACATAATTCGGAACCTGCGGCTCCTCGTGGAGCGAGGTCCCGATCCCGTGGCCCACGAACTCGCGAACCACCGAAAACCCGTTCGCCGTCACGTGCCGTTCCACCGCTCCGCAGACGTCGAACAACCGGTTACCGGCAACCATCTGCCGGATACCCAACTCGAGCGACTCCTCGGTTACCTTGAGCAACCGCTTGACCTCGTCGCTGACCTCCCCGACAGCCACGGTCAGGGCGGAATCGCCGTAGTAGCCGTCCAATTGAACGCCGGTGTCGATCGAAACGATGTCGCCCGACTTCAACTGCCGCTTCGCCGACGGCATCCCGTGAACCACTTCCTCATTCACCGAGGTGCAAAGCACAAACGGGAACTTCGTTCCCGCGGCTGGTGAATAGTAACCCTTGAAGGCCGGCTTGGCGCCCGCTTCCCGGATCATCCTTTCCGCTTCCATCTCCAGGTCGAGCGTGGTGACGCCAACCTGCACCATCTCTTTCATCCGGTGAAGAATCTGGTAGACGAGCAGGCCCGCGCGGCGCATTTTTTCCAGCTCTGCCTGACTCTTCCGGATGATCATCCTAAACCCAAGGGACTAGCCCAAAAGCGCGCGAACCCGTTCCAGAATCGCCGTTGGCGACCCATCGTTGCCGTCCACTTCGTGGAACGGCCTCCCGGATGCCGCGAAGAACTCGAGCAAAGGCTGCGTCTGCCTCTCGTATGCCTCCAGGCGCGCGCGAACCACCTGCTCCCGATCGTCATCGCGCACCATCAGCCGCGCTCCGTCCAAATCACACAACTCGGGCTGCTTCGGCGGATGCGACGTCAGGTTGTAAAGGGAACCGCAGACAGGACACTGCCTCCGGCCCGCAATGCGAGCGATAATCTTAGTGTAATCCACTTTCAAGTGGATCACCACTGGCTGGTAGCCCAGCCTCAGCAATTCAGCTTCCAAAACCTTTGCCTGGGGGATCGTCCGCGGATATCCGTCGAGCACGAAACCGCCGGCGCAATCCTTGGCCCGCACACGCTCATGAACCAGGCGGTTGACCGTTTCGTCGGGCACGAGCTTGCCCGCCTGCATCAGAGCTTGAACTTCCAGCCCGAGCGGGTCGCCCGAGGCAATCCGCTCGCGCAGCATGTCGCCCGTGGAGATGTGGGGCACAGAGAGGCTCTCCTTCAGCAGTTTCGCCTGTGTCCCCTTTCCCGAGCCCGGCGGTCCGAACAGGATGATGGCGCGAGGCGCGCCCGCCAGCGGAGCGGGATGGACTGGTTGTTCGTTCTCGTTCATGCCGCCAGCGGCCGGTACCGCCCCTCGATCAGGGAGGGCCGGAGATCCTCACTTTTCTCAAATATCGATCAGACCGCGCTGCGGCGTCCGCGGATGCGTCCGGCGCGCGGCGTAAAACCTTCATAGTGGCGCATGATGAGCTGCGCCTCGACCTGATTCACCGTGTCCATGGCCACGCCCACCACGATCAGCAGGCTGGTGCCGCCGAAGACGAAAGTCACCCCGAGCCCGTCGAGCAGCCAGCGCGGGAAATTCGCGTCGATCCAGTTGCCCAGAGCCGCCGGCGGCAAATGCTGGAGCTTGATGCCGCCGATCATGATTTCGGGAATCAGGCTGAGCACCGCCAGGTAAAGGCCGCCGACGACCGTGATCCGGGTCAGGATTTTGTTCATATACTCGGCAGTGTTCTTTCCCGGGCGGATGCCGGGGATAAACCCGCCGTACTTGCGCATGTTGTCCGCCGCCTCGTTTGGGTTGAAGATGATCGAAACGTAGAAGAAAGAGAAGAAGATGATCAGCGCGACGAACAGGACGATGTAGAGCGGCTCGCCGGAGCGGATGCCCGAAAGCAGCCCGGACAGCCACTTGCTGTTGGCGATCGCCGGCACATTCAGCAGCGTCAGGGGGAAGGCGAGCAGGCTCGAGGCGAAGATGACGGGGATGACGCCGCCGGCGTTGACCTTCAGCGGCAGGTGAGTCGACTGCCCGCCCATGACGCGGCGTCCGACCACGCGCTTGGCGTACTGCACCGGAATCCGGCGTTCGCCGCGCTCGACCAAAACGATGAAGGCCACCACCAGCACCATGAAAATCAAAATGATCAGCACCTGGAACGGGTTCCAGATGTTGGTCACGAACGTGTTGGCGTACATGGAGGCGATGGCTTGGGGCAGGCCCGCGACGATGCCGGCGAAGATGATGAGGCTCATCCCGTTGCCGACGCCGCGCTCGGTAATCTGCTCGCCGAGCCACATGATGAAGGCCGTTCCGGTGGTGAGCGTGAGCATTGTCAGCAGGACGAAGCCGATGCCCGGGTTAAGCACGAAGTTGCCCTGGCTCTGAAGCGCCGTGGCGATGAACAGCGACTGGAACATCGACAGTCCCACCGTCAGATAGCGGGTCCACTGAGTGATCTTGCGGCGCCCGAGCTCGCCTTCCTTGGAGAGCTTTTCGAGCGTGGGCACAACGATGGTGAGCAACTGGAGGACGATCGAAGCCGTGATGTAGGGCATGATGCCCAACGCGAAGACGGTGAGCCGGCGGAACTGGCCGCCGGAGAACAGGTCGAGGAACCCGAACAGGGTTCCCTGGTTTCGCGAGAAGAACTCCTCGAACTTAATCGCGTCGATGCCCGGAATCGGCACGGCGGCGCCGAGCCGGTAGACGGCCAGCAGGCCGAGCGTGAACAGGACGCGATTCCGCAGGTCGGGAATCCGGAATACGTTGGCCAGTGCTTCAAAGAATTTCTGCATCGCGAACCTCGGAGGCCGGGGCCCTCTTCCTACTCGTCCTTCGCCGCGGCCGGGCCCGGAATGACCACCGCCTCGCCGCCGAGCGACTTGATCTTCTCTTCGGCGCTCTTGCTGAACAGGTGCGCCTCGACGCGGATCTTGCGCGTCAATTCGCCATTGGCGAGGATCTTGAGGCCATCGTCCAGCCGCTTGATGACGCCGCGCTTCAGCAGGCTTTCCGGCGTGAAGGCGTCGCCTTCGAGCTTGTCGAGAGTCGCCAGATTGACAATCGCAAAGTGTTTCTTGAACAAGGCGTTCGAGAAGCCGCGCTTCGGCAGGCGGCGGTGCAGCGGCATCTGTCCGCCTTCGAAGCCGCGCATCTTCGAATAGCCCGAAATCGACTTCGCGCCCTTGGCTCCGCGGCCGGAGTATTTGCCGCGCCCGGAGCCCATGCCGCGGCCGACGCGCTGCTGCTTCTTTACCTGGCCTGCGGGGGGTTGCAGTTGACTGAGATCCATTTCGCTTCTTCCTCTTCAGGTTTCCAGCCGGCTCGTCGGCCGGCCTCAGGCCACGATGCGCACCAGGTGCGGAATCTTTTTCACCATGCCGTGGAAGCCCGGCGTATCCGGCTTCTCGACGACCTGGTTGATCTTCCTCAGCCCCAGCCCCTTCACGATCCGCTTCTGCGGCTAGGGGCAGCCGTTCGGGCTGGCGTACAACTGGATCTTGATTTTGGCTTCGGGCATTACAGATTCTCCGCGTTCAGGCCGCGCAGGTCGGCGACCTCGGCCTTGTCTCTCAGCATCCCCAGCGCGGTGATCGTCGCCTTGACGACGTTGTGCGGGTTGTGCGTGCCAAGCGATTTCGTCAGCACGTTGGGAATGCCCACGGCTTCGATGACGGCGCGCACCGGTCCGCCGGCGATGACGCCGGTGCCTTCCGGAGCCGGCTTCAGCAGAACCAGTCCGGCGCCGAAGCGCCCGGTCACCTGGTGCGGGATTGTCGCGCCCAGAGTGTGCACCTGGCGCAGGTTCTTCTTGGCGCTCTCGATCGCCTTTTTGATCGCCGACGGCACTTCCTTCGCCTTGCCCGTGCCGTATCCGACGACTTTCTGCTCGGGGTCGCCGACGACCACGAGCGCCGAGAAGCTGAGGTTCTTGCCGCCCTTGACCACCTTGGTCACGCGGTTGATGCTGACGACCTGCTCGTTCTTCAGGTTCAGCCCTTTGGGATCGATCTTTTTGACTGTAGCGGCTGGCATTTCCTAGAACTCCAATCCGGCTTCACGCGCCGCCTCGGCCAGCGCCTTGATGCGGCCGTGATACAGATAGCCGCCGCGGTCGAAAACGACCTGTTTGATGCCCTGGGCGATGGCGCGCTCGGCCACGAGCTTGCCGATCGCCTTGGCTCCGGCGACATTGCCACCGCTGGAGGCGGCGTTTTTTTCGTTGGACGACGCAGCCGCCAGAGTGCGGCCGCCGCGGTCGTCGATCACCTGCGCGTAGATGTGCTTCAGACTCCGGAAGACGGCCAGTCGCGGCCTCTCCGGCAAGCCCTTCACTCGCTCGCGGATGCGGGTGTGAATCCGGACCCGCCTGGCGTTCTTGTCGGTTACTCTTCTCATCGCCTGCGGTCCTCCTTACTTGCCTGCCGCCTTGCCGACCTTCTTGCGCAGCACTTCGCCCGTGTACCGGATGCCCTTCTGCTTATACGGCTCGGGCGGGCGCAGCATGCGGATGTCGGCCACCACCTGCCCCAGCGCCTGCTTGTCGATGCCGCTGAGAATCAGGTGGGTCTGCTTGTCCACCTTGCAGTCGATCCCCTTCGGCAGCAGCACCTCGATCGGGTGCGAATAGCCGAGCGAAAAACTGATCAGGTTGCTGCCCTTGGTTTCGGCGCGGTAGCCGATGCCCACGATATCCAACTCGCGCGTGAAGCCCGCCGACACGCCCGTGACGGCATTGGCGGCCAGGGCGCGGGTCAGCCCGTGCAGGGCGGCGTATTGATCGCCGTCGCGCTTGACATGCAGCGCGCCGCCTTCGTTCTCCACGCGGATTCCTTCCGGAATCGGCACGGTGAGCTTGCCTTTGGGTCCCTGCACTTCCAGCTCGCTGCCGATGTTCACTTTGACACCGGCAGGAAGCGGAATCGGTTTCTTGCCTACTCTCGACATCTCATTATTCTCCAGTCCGCTTTCCAGTGGCCGCCCAATCCCTGGGGGTCCTGTCTCATTTCCAGACCGTCTTCCGGCTGCGCCATCCGCTCTTCGAAGGTCCCTAGTAGACCTGGCAGAGCAACTCGCCGCCGACATTCTCCTTGCGGGCGCTCTTGCCCGTCATCACGCCTTTCGGCGTCGTCAGGATGTTGATCCCGAGCCCGCCGAGAACCTTGGGGATCTCCGCCGCACCGACGTAGACGCGGCACCCGGGGCGGGAAACGCGCTCCAGCTTCGCGATCACGGGCTGATTGCCGGCCGTATACTTCAGGTAGACGCGGATCGCCTTATGGTTGCCCTCGTCGACGATTTTGTAATTGAGGATATAGCCCTCGTCCTTCAAAATGCGCGCAATCTCCGTCTTCAGCTTCGACGCGGGCACATCCACTTTGGCGTGCCTCGCTTTGATGCCGTTCCGGATGCGCGTGAGCATATCGGAGATGGGGTCGGACGTCATTGTCGTTCCTCGGTCTTCTCTCTTTCAGTCGCTACCAGCCGTGGCCGGGTCTCACCAGCTTGACGCCTTACCAGCTGGATTTCGTGACGCCGGGGATTTCGCCCCCCAGCGCCAGGTTGCGGAAGCAGATGCGGCAAAGCTCAAACTTCCCCATATACGCCCTGGGGCGCCCGCACCGCTTGCAGCGGTTCCGGTGACGCACCCGAAACTTCGGTTTCTTCAGGTCCTTGGCGATCTTCGCGGTCGTGGCCATCGTTCGTCCTTGTTCCTCTTCGCCTTCGATCCCTCTTTGCGGCTCAGTTCTGCCGGAACGGCATGCCCAGCAGCTTCAGCAGCGCCAGAGCCTCTCCGTCGGTCCTCGCCGTCGTGGTGATGCAGATATTCATTCCGCGGTGCTTGTCGACCTTGTTGTAGTCGATCTCGGGAAAGATCAGTTGATCCTTGATTCCCAGGGTGAAGTTGCCCCGCCCATCGAAGCTCTTGGTCGAAACGCCCCGGAAGTCGCGGACCCGCGGCAGGGCGATGTTCATCAGCCGGTCCAGGAACTCGTACATGTGCTCGCCTCTGAGCGTCACCATGCAGCCGATCGACATTCCCTCCCTCAGCTTGAAGGCGGCAATCGACTTCCGCGCCTTGGTCACGACCGGCTTCTGGCCTGTGATCGCGCTGAGCTCCTGGATCGCCGAATCGATCAGCTTCGGGTTCTGCGTCGCTTCGCCCATGCCGATGTTCACGGTCACTTTCTCGAGCCTCGGCACCGCCATCGCGCTCGTGTACTTGAACTCTTTCATGAGCGAGGGCACAACGGTTTTCGTATAGTGCTCTCTGAGTCTCGCCTTTGCCATTTCCGTCTATCTCCTCGGGCGTTACCTGGTTGCTGCGGCTACTTCTTGTCCAGGGTCTCCCCGGTTTTGCGCGCCACGCGCACCCGGCGCGTTTTGCCGCCAACGGTTTCCGTCTTGATGCCGATCCGCGTCGGCTTGCCTTCGGCCGTCAGCAGCATGACGTTGGAGGCGTGAATCGAGCTTTCACGCTCGGCGATGCCTCCCTTGATGCCCCGCTGCGGGTTCGGCCGGATGGCTTTCTTCATCATCATTACGCCCTCGACGAGCAGACGGCCCTTGGTCCGGTCGACTTCCAGAACCCGGCCAGTCTTGCCCTTGTCGCGGCCCGCGATCACCTGAACGGTGTCGCCTTTCCTGATGCGGATTTTGACCTCCGCCTTGGGCGCGTTGCGCCGCCTGCTGGCTTGTCCCGCCATCTCAGATCACCTCCGGCGCGAGCGACACAATCTTCATGAAACGCTTGTCGCGCAATTCGCGCGCGACCGGCCCGAACACGCGCGTGCCAACCGGCTCGCCGAGTTCGTTCACCAGAACGGCGGCGTTCGAATCGAAGCGGATATAGGTGCCGTCCTTGCGCCGCGTCTCTTTGCGCATCCGCACGATGACGCAGCGCACAACCTTCCCCTTTTTGATATTGGAGTCGGGAGCGGCTTCCTTTACGCTCGCCGTGACCACGTCGCCGAGGCCGGCCTGCAGGCCCTTGTCGCCGCCTCGCGGCAGGATGCACTGCAGCTTGCGGGCGCCGCTGTTGTCGGCTACCTCGAGGATCGTTCTCATTCCGATCATGGCTTCAGTCCTCGTCTCTCAAATAACTCTTGCCGCCCACCGGCTCTCGAACGAGCCGCGCTCATTGGGCCGGGATCGTCGTGTCCACCGCGCGCCGGATCACTTCGCCCAGCGTCCACCGCTTCGTTTTGCTCAGCGGCCGGCACTCCACGATCCGCACGACGTCGCCGACCTTGGCGGTCTGCAGCTCGTCGTGCGCGTAAAACTTGTTCCTCTTGGTGACGATTCGCTTGTACAGGGGATGCGGCACGCGCCGCGTCACCTGCACGACGATCGTCTTGGTCATCTTGGTGGAGACAACCTCGCCCACCTTCTCGTTCTTGTTCGGCTTCTCAACCTGCGCCATGGCCTAACGGGCCTCCTTCGCGGCGGCCAGCTCTTTTTCCCGCGCGACGGTCATGAACCGCGCGCGGTCCTTTTTCAGCTCGCGGTACTTCTTCAGGCCTTCCAGTTGTCCCATCGACATCTGGAATTTCAGCCGGAAGATCTGCTCGTCCATCTCCTTGAGCTTGGCCGCCAGCTCTTTGTCGTCGAATTCTCGGATCTTTTCCGCCTTCATGACTCTTCTTCCTCTTACGCGGCGGGCTGCTCGCGCGTCACCAGCTTCGTCCGGATGGGCAGCTTCATGGCCGCCAGCCGCATCGCCTCGGCCGCGGTCGCCAGCGGCACGCCTTCCATCTCGAACAGGACCTTACCGGGCCTGATCACGCACACCCACTCTTCCGGAGCTCCCTTGCCTTTGCCCATGCGGGTTTCAGCCGGCTTCTTGGTGATGGGCTTGTCCGGGAAGACGCGGATCCACACCTTGCCGCCGCGCTTGATGAAGCGCGTCATGGCGATGCGGGCCGCTTCGATCTGCCGCCCGGTGATCCACCCGCGGCCGACCGCCTTCAGGCCGAAGTCACCGAAAGAGATCGTCGAGCCGCGCCAGGCGCTGCCTTTCATGCGCCCGCGCTGCTGTTTCCTGTATTTGACCTTCTTCGTCATCAACATGGGACCAATACTCCCTTCCTCAATCTCGTCATTTCGATGACGGGCTACTCGGC
>JACADU010000246.1 GCA_013388415.1 Bryobacteraceae bacterium | reverse complement strand
CCCCGTCGAACCCCGTGACCACCTCTACTTCGAAGCCGAAATCCGGCCTCTCATCGACGGCCGGACAGTCAACTGGATTGGCCCCGTCAATGACCTCCAGAAGCGCGAGCTGCTGCGGGACGCCGCCGCCCTCTTGTTCCCCATTCAGTGGGACGAGGCCTTCGGAATTGTTATGATCGAAGCCATGGCGTGCGGAGTGCCTGTGCTCGCCTATGAGTGCGGATCCGTTTCGGAGGTCGTTGACGCTGGAGTGACAGGTTTCTACGCGGACTCGTTGAACGAGCTGATCGATCTCGTCCCTCGCGCCCTCGAGCTTGATCGCCGCGGCGTCAGGGATCACGCCCGGGGCCGTTTCAGCCTCGAATTGATGGCTGACGCCTACCTGCAAGTGTACGAGTCTGTGATTACCGGCTTCCGCAAGCCGGCCTGCTGACTGCGATTCGCCGGAGGCGTGGATGGAGACCGCTCAATTGACCGGGCAGATGCTCGGCCAATACAGGATCGAAGGAAAGCTTGGCCAGGGCGCCATGGGTGCGGTGTTCCGCGCCTGGGATACCCAGTTGCGCCGCGCCGTGGCCATCAAACTCCTCGACCCCGGAGCCGACCGTACGGCGCAAAAGCGCGCCCGGTTCCTCCACGAGGCCCGCGCCGCCGCCGCCCTCAACCACCCCAACATCGTCACCGTCTTTGAAATCGGGCAAAAGGGCGAACACGATTACATCGCCATGGAATTGGTTCAGGGCTCCACGCTCCGCGGCATCATCCAGTCCGGCCAGCCCGTTTCTCTGCCCGACGCGTTGCGGTACTCCATCCAGATCGCCGACGCCCTCGCCGCCGCCCACGCCGCCGGCGTCACCCACCGCGATCTCAAGCCCAGCAACATCATGGTCACCGACAATGGCCGGCTCAAGATCCTGGACTTCGGCATCGCCAAGCGCCTCGACCTGCTGGCCGAAACCGACGGCACCCGCACCCTCGACGTCCTCACTCAGCACGGCGTCGCCATGGGAACGCCCAATTACATGTCGCCCGAGCAGGCCCAGGGCAAGTTCGTCGACGGCCGCTCCGATATCTACGCCTTCGGAGCCATCCTGTTCGAGATCCTGACCGGACAACGGGCCTTCCCCGGTGATTCACTGGCCGAAATCCTCGCTGCCATCCTGACCAAGGAACCGCCGCTCGTCTCCTCCATCCGCCCGGTGCCCGAGCAACTCGACCGCCTCATCGTCCGCTGCCTCCGCAAGGACGTCGAGCGCCGCTTCCAGCATGCCGACGACCTGAAGGTCGCGCTCGAAGAGATTCGTGCCGAAGTCGACACGGCTCAGCCACACCCTTCGGGGGGATGGCAGTATGGCGCCATCTCGCCCGCCGGGTCGCAATCGGGTCTCCACTACCCCTCAGCGTCCTCGGTGCCCCCTGCCTCGCCCGCGCAACCTGCGCCTCCTCCCTCGGTTCCCGTCCCCGCGGCCGCCGCACCCCGCCGTCTCAGCCGCCTCCACGTCGCGGCCGCCGCCATCGCTCTGTTCGCCGCCGGCGCCTTCACCAGTTGGTTCTACTTCCGCCAGCCCGGCCCCAACCATCTCTCCAGCTCCGTCCTGAGAAGAATCACAGCCGATGTCGGGCTCTCCGTCTGGCCGGCCCTCTCGCGCGACGGCAAGTTCATCGCCTTCGCCTCGGACCGCAATGACGACAAGAACCTCCAGATCTGGGTCCAGCAACTCGGCGGCGGCCAGCCCATTCAGCTCACCAGCGGCCCCGCCGACAACACCGAGCCCGACTTCTCTCCCGACGGCACCAAAGTCGCCTTCCGCTCCGAGCGCGGCGGCGGCGGCATCTTCGTCACACCAACCCTCGGCGGCGATGCCAGGCTCATCGCCCGTGGAGGCCGCGGCCCCCGCTTCTCCCCC
This sequence comes from Bryobacteraceae bacterium, assembly GCA_013388415.1. GTDB lineage: Bacteria > Acidobacteriota > Terriglobia > Bryobacterales > Bryobacteraceae > JACADU01. Next base: position 2,980 of record JACADU010000246.1, on the reverse strand, counting down.
GACGGATCCAGAATCGCCTACTGGGTCGGCAGCGATCTGGGCGAGCTCTTCATTGGCAGAGTCGATGGCAGCGCAGCGCCCCAACAGTTCCAGCCCGATTTCGAGATCGCCCGCCACCCCGCATGGTCGCCGGATGGCCGTTACATCCTCTTTGAAGGGTTGCCCAAGCCTGGGAGCGCGCCCGCCTCGGTTTCGGCCGCCCGGGACTGGTGGGTCGCGCCCGCCGGCGGCGGCCCGGCCACTCCCACCCGCCTGTTCGGCCTGCTCTACCAACTCAAAATCTACCCCTCCGGCCAGCCCACGTGGCTGCCCGGCGACCGGTTGCTTTTCGCCGGTTTGCAGGAATCAGTCGGAAGCCTCTGGATCGTCCCATTCTCCCCGCGTGGAAACAAGTCGATCTCTCCTCAACGCCTCACCTTTGGCACGACGGTCGACGTCCAGCCCGCTGCCGCTCACGGGCCTGGGGAGAACCTACGCGTGGCGTTCGCCAGCGTATCCAAGAAGATCGACCTGTGGGCCCTTCCTGTCGACGCAAACCGTGGCCGGGTCACTGGCGTGCTTTCCCGGCTCACCGAAGGCGCCGGCACCGCCGCCACCCAACTCTCCATTTCTCTCGATGGCCGGCGCATCGCCTTCCTCTCTGATCGCAACGGCATCGCTCAGCCGTGGCTTCGCGATTTGACCACCGGAAAGGAGACCACCATCGGCAGCCAGACGCCCATGTGGATGCCGGCGATCAGTCCCGACGGCCGCACCCTCGCCTGGAGCGTGTTCGAGAATCGAAGGCCCAGCCGCACCCTGCGCGCGTCCGTCACCGCGGACGGCCTCCTTGGCATGGCCGAGCCGCTCTGCCAGAATTGCGGGCCAATCGTCTCGTGGACGCCCGATGGACGCGGGGTCGCTTTCAACAAGCTGAACCCCTCTCAAGCGGTTTTCCTCGAACTCGAAACCGGCAAGACCTATGACCTCCTGGTTAAGCCCGGCGTGGATGTCTGGGGCGGGAGATTCTCTCCCGATGGCAAATGGCTCACAATGAACCTCACACCCACTTCCGCGCGTTCGCAAATCTTTGTCGCCCCCTTCAATCCGGAACGCCGCGGCCCTGTGCCGCTTTCCGAATGGATTCCCATCACCGATGGCTCAACTTGGGATGACAAGTCCCGCTGGGCCCCCGACAGCAAGTCGATGTATTTCATCTCCGAGCGCGACGGATTCCGCTGCATCTGGTGGCAGAAACTTGATCCCGCCACCCGCCGCCCCCTCGGCGCGCCCGTGCCCGTCGTCCATTTCCACGAGACGCGGCTCTCCCTCCGAAATGTGGACATGGGACCGCTCGCCTTCCAGGTCGCTCCGGACAAGCTGATCTTCAGCCTTGGCGAGCAGACCGGCAACGTCTGGATGCTCGGCGCCGGCCTGTAGCCACTCCGCTCAGCCCGGAGTAAAAGCCCGCAGCCTCCGGCCCGGCTACCTCCTCCAGTGTCTTCGGATAAACGCTCAGGCCCCTCAGGAACCTATCCACATCCGCCCCCGTCCGGAACCGGTTCCACGTGTTGCGCCCGTGCCGCACCAGCACATACTGTTCCGGCGCATCCGCAACGCGCAACCGGCGCCCCGGATGATCTTCCAGAAACATCGCATCCTCATCCCGCGCCACCGCCCGGAACGGCCCTGACTCCCAGACTTCGCGCCGAAAACACAGCGTCCCGCCGGCCAGCCAGCCATGCCCCGAAAAACGAAGCTCCGCCGATCCCGCCAGGTGAATCAGAAAACAATCCCATGCGGCGATCGCCCTGCGCCAGCGGCTCGTCTCCATCCGCCCCGCCGCCGTCGCCAGGAATCCCGGCCCGTAGTAGTCGTCGTCGTCCAGTTTTTGCAGGATCGATCCCCTGGCGCATTCAAACCCCAGATTGAGCTTCCTTCCGGTCGGCGTCCGGCGATCCAACCGCAGATACCTGACTCCTGCCACGCCTTCGCACAGCCCCTTCACGGAAACCTCGCCGTCGTCGACGACTATCAGCTCGCGGAAAGGATATGTCTGCGCCGCGAAACAACCAAGCGCCTGCGGGATAAACCGCCCCCGGTCCCTAGTCGCCATCACGCAGGACACCAATTCGCCAGCCATCGTTGCGCGCTCCATCGCTAACGTCTCTGAGCCGCAATGCCTCTGAACCGCGACCGCTCAAATGCTATACTACTCGGCCAAGTCGATGACCCGGCCCCTTCCCCGCATCAGCGTTGTCGTTCTCACCCGCAACGAGGGAGCCATGCTGCGCCAGACCGTCGAAGCCCTCGACGCCACTCTGCCAGCGTCGGCCGAAATCGTCGTCGTCGACGATGGCAGCGCCGATGGCTCGGCCGATTTCCTCCAACGCCGGAAAAGCCGCCGCAAACGCCTGTTCCGCACCCGCAACCTCGGCGTCGCGCGCGGGCGCAATTTTGGCGCAAGCAAAGCCCTCGGCTCCGTGCTCGTCTTCTCCGACGCCCACGTCGACCCTCCCTCGGGCTGGTGGAAACCCCTCCTTGAAGTCCTCGAAGACCCCGCCGTTGGAGCCTGCGGCCCCGGCATCACCGACTACGCCGACCGCGAACGCCGCGGCTTCGGCATGCGCTTCATCAACTCCGCCCTCAACGCCGAGTGGCTCTGCCCCGAATACGACGACGTCCTGCCCGTGCCCCTGCTGCCCGGCGGATTCTGGGCGATTCGCCGCGAAGTCTTCGAGAAAACCGGCGGCCTCGACGGCGGAATGCTGCACTGGGGCTCGGAGGACTTCGAGTTCAGCCTCAGGCTCTGGATGATGGGTTATGAACTCCGCGTCGCCCCCGAGGTCGAGGTCGCGCATCTGTTCCGCTACGAGAGCCCCTATCCGGTCGAGAATCACTGGCCGCGGCACAACCAGTTGCGCACCGCCTACGTCCACTTCTCCGACGAGCGCTTCGAGCGCGTCCGGCAGTCCCTGAGCCAGTTGGAAGACTTCGAGCT
>JACADU010000118.1 GCA_013388415.1 Bryobacteraceae bacterium | reverse complement strand
TTCGTCAGGCTCCGGGCTCCGTGCAACTGGGCGCCGCAAACCCCGCCAGGTCCGGAAGGAAGCAACGGTAGCAGCTCACCCTGTGTGCCGCGGATCACCCGGGGTCTGGCGATAACCGGACCCGCCGAACACGCCTTCTTCGAGCATGTATCAGGTCATCGCCCGCAAGTACCGGCCCCAGACCTTCTCCGAACTCATCGGCCAGGAGCACGTTCGCGCCACGCTCGACCACGCCATCGCGCAGCGCCGCATCGCCCACGGCTATATCTTCGCCGGCCAGCGCGGAACCGGCAAAACCACCATCGCCAGAATCCTCGCCCGCTGCCTGAATTGCGTCACCGGCCCCACCTCCAGCCCGTGCGGCAAATGCAGTTCCTGCCTCGAAATCGCCGAAGGCGCCGCCCCCGACGTCATCGAAATCGACGCCGCCTCCAACCGCGGCATCAACGAGATGCGCGAGCTGCGCGAAAACGTCCGCTACCGCCCCTCCCGCGACCGCTACAAGGTCTTCATCATCGACGAAGCCCACCAGATCACCAACGAGGCCTTCAACGCGCTGCTCAAGACCCTCGAAGAGCCGCCCGAATGGGCCGTCTTCATCCTCTGCACCACCGAAGCCCACAAGATCCCCGCCACCATCGCCAGCCGCTGCCAGCAGTTCAGCTTCCGCAGCGTCGAGTTCTCCCAACTCGTCGACCGCATGGCCTGGATTTGCTCCCAGGAAGGCATCGACGCCGACGCCGAGGCTCTCGCCGTCCTCGCTCAATCCGGCGAAGGCAGCGTTCGCGACTCCCTCTCCGCCCTCGACCAGGCCATCGCCTGCTGCGGCAACAAACTCGACGGACCCGCCGTCCGCGACCTGCTCGGTCTCTATTCCCTCGCCTCCCTCGAAAAAGTGGCCGCCGCGCTCGAACACTCCTCCACCGAGCAGATGCTCGAAATCGTCGCCGAGCTCGAAAGCGCCGGCAAACACCTCCAGCACTTCTCCCGCGAGCTCGCGCGGTTCTTCCGCAACCTCCTGGTCTCCAGAATCGCCGGCAAAACCACCCGGCTGATCTCCGCCTCTCCCGGCGAACAGGAAAAGCTCCGTGAAATCGCCGTGCGCTTCAGCGAGGAGGACCTCACGCGCTGGCTTCAACTCACCCTCGAAACCTACCAGCAGCTTCAGTACAGCCTCCAGCCCCGCCTTCATCTCGAGTTGGGACTGCTCCGCCTCGTCCACGCGGGCCGCATGAAGCCCATCGAGGAGGCGCTCAAGTCGCTCGCTCCGCCCAGCGCCCCGCCCTCTGCTTCGCGCCCCGTTCCGCCCAAGCCCATCCCCGCCGCGCCCGCGCCTCCGCCGGCGCGCGCTGCCCCAGCCCCGCAAACCGGGCCCGCCGCCAGCCTCAAAGACCGCGTCGCCGCGGCGCTCGGCCAAATGCGCGGAGCCGCCATGAGCCTGCGCGCCGTCGAGCAAAGCGAACTCCGCGAGCAGGGCGGCGAAGTCGAATTCCTCGCCCCCCGGTCGGCCGCCATGGGATTGCGCTCCCCCGATATCGATAAGGCGCTTTCCCAGGTTCTCGGCAAACCCGTCCGCAAAAAAATCACCCTCGTCGAACCGGCAGCCGCGCCCGGAACGCCCCTTCAGCCCGCCGCCGGACCGCCCGGCGATGAGGAAACCCTCAAACGGGCGCTCGCCAACCCCGAAGTCCGAAAATTCCAGCAATTGTTCCCGGGCAGCCAGGTTCGCGGCGTCCGCGATCTCAAGGAGTGAGTCAATGAAATTCCCAGGCGGAGGCAACCTCCAAAACATGATGAAGCAGGCGCAGGCCATGCAGCAGCGCCTCCAGGAAGAGATTGCGGCCATCCGCGTCGAGGCCACTTCCGGCGGCGGCATGGTCACCGTCGGCCTCGATGGCCACAAAAACTGCACCTCCGTCAAAATCGACCCCGAAGCCGCGGGCGACGCCGAAATGCTCGGCGACATGATCATGGCCGCTTTCAATGAAGCCGCCCGCAAAGTCGACGAACAGGCGCAGAAGAAGACTCAGGGCATGCTCGGCGGCCTCGGTCTGCCCCCGGGCATGTTCTGATCCTCTCCAGCGAGCCCCTCATGCCGGATTTCGCCGAACCCCTCGCCCGCCTCATCCAGGAGGTCACCCGGCTGCCGGGCATTGGCAAGAAAAGCGCCCAGAGAATCGCCTTCCACGTGCTCCGCGCCAAACGCGAAGACATCGACCGCCTCATCGCCGCCCTCCTCGACGTCAAGGAAAAGCTCGGCCTCTGCGCCGCCTGCAACAACATCAGCGACGCCGAACTCTGCCCCTTCTGCCGCGATCCTCACCGCGACCGCCGCAAGATCTGCGTCGTCGAAGAACCGCACAACATCCTCCCCGTCGAAACCACCCGCACCTTCGACGGCCTCTATCACGTCCTCCACGGCTCCATCAGCCCCCTGCGCGGCGTGGGCCCCGAACAGCTCCGCCTCAAGGAGCTGCTCGACCGCATCGCCGCCGGCGAAGTCGAGGAGATCATCCTGGCCACCAACCCCACCGTCGAAGGCGAGGCCACCGCCGTCTATCTGGCGCGCCTCCTCAAACCCCTCGGCGTGCGCGTCACCCGCATCGCCATGGGCATCCCCGTCGGCAGCGATCTCGAATTCGCCGACGAGGTCACCATGTCCAAGTCGCTTGAGAACCGCCGCGAGATGTGACCGTGCGCCCGCTGCTGCTCGCCGCTTGCCGGCACGCCCCCGCACGCAAACCTCCGCCCCCGGAACCTCTGGGACGGCATCGAGATGATGGGCGCTTGGTTCAGAAGGAGAGAACCGGAAACGGCGACGCCTCCGCGATCCCGTCCCCGCGAGGCGGCCCCATCACCAGCTCAATCAGCCGGTTGGCGGGACGCGGCGTAGCCAAAGAAACTTTGATGTAGTTGGTCGTCAGCGCCGTTCCGTTTTCGAGCGTCACCGCCTTCAGCACCCTGCCCTCCATCCGCTTGCGGAACTCCAGATTTTTCATCGCGCCCAGTTCCCTGAGCACCCGCGTCCGCTCCTTCCGCACCCGCTCCGTAACAGGATCGGCAGCAGCCGCAGCCGGAGTTCCCGGCCGCTCCGAGTAAGTGAATACATGAAGATACGTTAATGGAAGCTGCCGGACGAAGTCGAACGTCTCCCGGAACTCTGCATCCGTCTCGCCCGGGAAACCGGTCATGACATCCGCCCCGAAGGCGGCATCCGGCATGAGGGCGTGCGCGCGCAGGATCCGGTCCTCGTAATGGCGCCTCCGGTAACGCCGCTTCATCCGCCGCAACACTGTGTCGGACCCCGATTGCAGCGGCGCATGGATATGCCGCGCAATCCTGCCTTCATCCGCCATCAGCCGGAGCAGGTCGTCTGAGAGATCCATCGGCTCCACCGAACTGAGCCGCAGCAAACCCACCGGCGTCTCGTCCAGCAAACGCCGCAGCAACCCCGCCAGCCTCTCTCCCCCCGCCGGGCTGAAGCCGGCTTCCCTGCCCCAGCGGCCCAGATTAATGCCTGTTAACACAACCTCGCTGTATTTTTGCGCCAAAAAGCGCACCCGCCCGACCACTTCGTCAGCCGGCATGCTCCGGCTCCGCCCGCGCAGCGCAGGGATGATGCAGAAGGAGCAAAGATTGTTGCAGCCCTCCTGAATCTTCAAGTTAGGACGCGTCCGGTCCCCGAATGCGTCCTCGACCGGCGCGGAGAGGAATTCGGTCGCCTTGGCGATGTCCCCCACAAGGATTTGCCCATGATACGGCGCCGCAACCACTTCCGGGATCAGGGTCTTGTGCGAGTTGCCGACAACCCAGGTGACGCCGGGGATTTCCGCCAGCTCCTCCGGCGCTCGCTGCGCGTAACAGCCGGTCACCAGAATGCGCGCATGGGGGTTTTCGCGGTGCACGCGGTGGATCGACTTCCGGACATCTTCGTCGGCGGAAGCCGTTACGGAGCAAGTGTTTAGGATGACGAGATCGGCCTGCTGGCGGGCTCCGGCAGGCTGAAGCCCCGCCCCGCCCAGCAATCCTTCAAGAGCCGCCCCATCCGCCTGGGTCGCGCGGCAACCGAAGTTCTGGATGAAGAAGGTCTTCACGAATTTCATAGTAACAGCCGCCGGGCGGCTGTCCGATAAGTCAGGCGATGAGTGACCGTGTACTCAGCCAGGAGGAGATCGACTCAGTATTTCGCAACGCGCATGGCGTTTCGAAGCATGACGATCCCTCGCGCAGGGCGCAGCCCTACGACTTCCGGCGCCCGGACCGCATCGCCAAAGACCAGCTCCGCAGCATTCACCTGCTGCACGAGAATTTCGCCCGCAGCCTCGCCTCCAGCCTTTCGGCTTACCTGCGTGCCTACGTCATGGTGAATCTGGTGAGCGTCGAACAGCTCTCCTTTCTCGAGTTCAGCCAGTGTCTGCCGGCGCCGTCCTCGATTGTCAGCCTGAGCCTGAAGCCCTACGACGGCAGCGCGATTCTCGAAATGAACCCCACGTTGGTGTTCCCCATTCTGGAAATGTTGCTGGGCGGAAGCGGCAGGAGCTCGTTCAAAGCCAACCGCGAGGTGACGGAGATCGAGCAGAGCATTCTGGAAGGTGTCCTGCGGATCGTTCTGCACGACTTGCAGGAAGCCTGGTCGCCGATTACCAACATCCGGTTCGCCGTCGAGACGCACGAAACCGAGCCGCAGCTCCTGCAAATCCTCGCCCCAAACGAGGCAGTCGTCGCCATCGCCATCGAAATCCGGATCGGCGAGGTCGCCGGCATGATGAATGTCGGCATTCCGTCCATTCTGATCAAGATGCTGCGGCAGAAGTTCGATCAGCAGTGGTCGATCCGGCGCTCCGAGTCCACCGAGGAGGACCGGGCAAGGCTCTACAAGCTGATCGAGGGAAGCAGAATCCGGTTCGACGCCCGGCTGACCGGCCCGAAGCTGACCGTTGAGCAAATGCTTGAACTGGAGAAGGATGACACGTTACAGTTCGACTATCCGATCAACCGGGAGATGGATCTGATTCTGAACGGCAAAGTAAAGTTCAAGGGTTCGATCGGAACGACGGGACGCAAACGGGCGTTCCGCATCGAAACCGTCTGTCAGGACGCCTGAGCCGCCGGCGGCAGGGGCGTCAGCGTCTCGCTCAGTGTGGCCCCTTCATATCGGCGATCAGGGCTTCGGCGGCGAGGCGCCCGGATTCCATGGCGCCCTGAATGTAGGGCGTGGCCAGGTAGTCGCCGGCGGCGTAGACGTCCTTTCTGATCCGCGACGGCTTGTTGCGGTCCATTGGAAAGACCACCGGCAGGGCGTGCTCGATGCGGTAGAGGGCGACCAGCCTCCACTCCTGGACCACCAGACCGAACCAGCGCTTCAATTGCCCCCGCACCATTTTGCGGAGCACGCTTTCGTCGCGGCTCGGATTTCCGACCACGGTCACTGAGATCAGGCTCTCGCCCTTGGGCGCATAGGTGGGTTGAACCGAGTCCATCACGGCGAGATTGTTGATCGGTCCCCGGGTGGATCCGCTCAGAACCAGCAGCGGCTCCTTGACGGGCGGCTCCTTGGCGGCGAAGTAGTAGCAGACGCACTCGCGCGACAGCACCGGCTTTTCAAAGTGAAGCAGCCGTTGCGCCTCCGGACCCTCGACGGCGACGACGAGTTTCTCGGCCCGAAGCCGTTCCCCATCGGCCAGAGTGACGGTTGTGCCATCGATGCTCTCCACGCGCCGGTTGAAGAGGATGGCGCCCTCCGGCAGGGGCTCGGCGAGCTGCTCGGGGATGGCCTGCATGCCGTTGGCGGGCAGGGCGGCGTCGCCTTCGGCGAACATGCGGAAGACATACTCGAACCAGCGGCTTGAGACGCTGAGCTTGGTATCAAGGAAAATCCCGCCGAGGAAAGGCCGGAAGAAGCGTTCGGTGATCCGGCGGGAGAACCTGCGCCGGGCCAGAGCCTGCTGGGTCGTTGTCTCGGGCGCGAGCATGATCTTGTCGAGCGGCGTCCTGAGCACATGCGACCGCAGCTTGCCGATCCGGAGCTTGTCCGCGAAGCTGCCGATCGGGTTGAGGAGATTGGCGATGAAGTGGCCGCGGACGCGCCAGGGGTCGACCAGACGGTAGAACTCGCCGTGGTAGCGCACCAGCGCTCCGTTGTCGAATGAAGCGAGACCGAGCCTTTCGTAATCGAGGTTTTCGAGGGCTTCGGGGTAGCTGGTCAGCAGGACCTGAAAGCCGCGGTCGAGCAGGAAGCCGTTGACCCGGTCTGTGCGGATGCGCCCGCCGACGGCATCGGAGGCTTCAATGATCCGAAAGTTCACGCCGGCCTTCAGCAGTTGCCGCGCGCAGCAGATGCCCGCCAGGCCGGCGCCGATAATCAGTACATCAGGTTGTGCCATGGTTGTCAGGCGATTCGAAGACTCCAGCCCGCGCGCGAGCGCGGCGAATCTCCCTTAAAACAAGGAACTCGGATAGATTCTCGGAAGTGAGCATTCCACGGAGCGAGTCGCTCTGGTCGAAGACGAGGGCGCAGCCGCCTGAAGGGTCGAGCAACTGGGCTGCCTGCTCCAATTCGGCATCCGGTGCGAGCCGGCTGAATTCCCTGTCCATGGCGCCGGCAACGTAAGCGTCGGGACCATCGGTCGCCATGGCCCTGACCAGCGATTTGCGGTTCAGCAAGCCGACCACCTGGTTGCCCGCGACCACGGGGAAATCCTGCTGCGTGGTGGCCAGCAGGAGGTCGGCCGCCTCACGGATGGTCGCGCCGTGCGGCAAGGTTCTGAAATCGGTCACCATCGCCTCCTGGACGCGGGCGCCTTTCAGCAAAGCCTGGGTCGAAGAGGCGGTGGCTTCCTGGGCGGCGCCGACGTACATGAAGAAGGCGAAGAAGACCAACAGGAAGTTGGCGCTGAGCAACCCATAGAGGGCGACGGCGGCGGCGATGGCGGTGCCAATCCGCGCGGTGATGCGGGTGGCGTCTTCGACGGGGCGCTTGGCGGCCAGCAGGCTCCGCACAACGCGCCCGCCGTCCATCGGGAAAGCCGGCAGCAGGGTGAAGAAGGCCAGAATCAGGTTCGCCACCGCCAGCCGCGAAATCAGGTTGGCGTCGGTGGCGCGCGACCAATCGCCGAGCTGAATCGAATGGCCGCGCAGGAAAGCGGCGCCGAGCAGCGCGGCTCCGATGACGAAATTGACCAGCGGTCCCGCCAGCGCCACCCAAAACTCCTCGGCGGGCTTCGGCTGCCGCTCCAGGCGCGCCAGACCGCCCAGGGGGAGCATGACGATCTCCACAGTCTGGATTCCGTAATGCTTTGCGATCACCGCGTGACCGCCTTCATGCAGCAGCACCGAGGCGAAGATCGCCGTCACATAGATCGCGTTGCCGAGCAACGACTGCTCGCCGCCCACTCCAATGACAATCAGCCACACCAGACCGATCCAGAAGGTGAAATGAAACCGGACAGGCACACCGGCCACCTGGAACTGGCCGAGCGTTCCCGGGAGCCGGGACGATTCCTGATTTGAAGGCTGCATCGAGGCTTATTGAGTCATACGATAGCAAGGAACGCTATGCGACTGATTCTCCTCCCGCTCCTCCTATCGTTACTCATTCTGCCAGCCGCGGGCGCCGCCGGGGGCGCGCTGAGCGTGCAGGGCACATCCTTCCTCATGGACGGCAAGCCGTTTCCATACACGGGCTACAGCTTCTTCAACGCCATTTATAACAAGGAATTCAACTCCTCGCCAGAGAAGCGCAGGCAATGGCTGGCGAAGTTCGGCAGATACGGCATCAATGTCTTGAGAATCTGAAACCAGTGGGACAACCGGCGCAAGTTCGCCGACACCTGCGAGGAGTGCAACATGATCGCGCCGGACGGGACGCTCCGCGGGCGCCATCTGGCGGCCTTCAAAGCCATCCTCGACGACTGCCGCGAGGCGGGGATGGCCGTCGAGCTCGCCGTCTTCGCTCAAGAGAGCTGGCGCGACGGCATTCGCCTCCCTGACCAGAGCATGGAAGCCGGCGTTCGCGCCCTCGCCCGCGAGCTCAAGCCCTGGCGGAATCTCACCTTCCAGATCTGGAACGAGTTCGACTACCGCACGGTGGAACTCGTCAAAATCGTCAAAGCCGAAGACCCGGCGCGGCTTGTTTCGAACTCGCCCGGGGTCGCCGGAGTCCTCACCGGGCAGGGCAATCAGGAGGCGCTGCTCGACTACCTTTCGCCGCACACCTCCCGGCAAAGCCAAGCCCGCGGCAAGACCTGGCAGACCGCCCCTGCCGAACTGGCCTACCTGCTGGCGCGCTTCGCGAAACCAGTCGTGGACGACGAACCCGCCCGCAACGGCACGCCCAATTTCGGAGGTCCGCGTGAACAGACATGGCCGATGGACCACATCGTCCACATGCTGGCCGTCAGGCGGAGCGGGGCTTACGTCACCTACCACCACGACATGTTTCAGACGCCGGGAACCGCCGCGGTTCCTTCGCACGGCGTTCCGGACCCCGAACACAACCCTTATCACCGAACGGTGCTGGAATTCCTTGCCATGCGCGAGCGGTATCTGGATTAGAGCCGGCTCAGAGCAGCTTCCTGCCCAGGTCGATCACATCGTCGACGACGCTGCCGTCTTTGTCCCGGTCGAGCAGCCCGGCGGCCGTGGACAGCAGATCCCCTCCCTGCCGGTTCTGAAGGAGCGCCTGGAGGATTTGCAGGATGATTCCGGAATCGACGCCGCTCCGCGCCGCAGCCTGGCTGGCCACATTCTGCAAGCCTCCGCCGGCGAGCAGGCTCTGCAATGCCGGCGCAAGCCCTCCTTCGCCGGCGGAGCCCTGAAGTTGCCGCGCAACCGCGGATAGCGCGCCGGCTGCCTGTTCCGGGCGGATGTTGAACTGCCTGGCAAGGCTCTCCAGATTGCCCTGCGAACCCAGCAGAGATTTCAAAAGTTCATCCATGGTGGACTCTCCTGTGCGGCTGCCTGCCTGCCTCCGGTCCGGGCGCCGTCCCCCGATAGGTTACCGATTCCAGGAACAGGCCGGAGGATGGCGCGGTCCACGCGGCGATGTCGAAGCCCTGCGCATCGCCTTCCAGAAGCCGCCGCCACCCGGCGAGGCTCACCTCGCCAAGCCCCACTCTGACCAACGCGCCGGTGAGCCGGCGCACCATGCGCCACAGGAAGTGAGAGGCTTCGATGCGGTAGTTCAGCAGCGGACCATCCACAACCAGCTCGGACGAATTGACGACGACGATGGGCGAGCCGCCCGGCTTGGTGGGGTCCGGCGCGCGGAAGCAGGTGAAATCGTGGCGTCCCGCCACCAGAGCCGCCGCCTCCCTCATCGCGACGGCATCGAGCGGCTGCTTGACCCACCACACGAACTTCTTGTGGAACGCCGTCTTTCGCTGCGAAATGCGGTAGACATAGGCGCGGGCGATGGCGTCATGCCGCGCATGAAACGAATTCGGCGCTTCCACCACCTCAAGCACCGCGATGTCGGCGGGCAGCTTTTCGTTGAGCTCCCGCAGCAGCTTCTGAGGATGCGGCGCGGAGCGCGGAGAAGCCTTGAGGTGAACAACCTGCGCCAGCGCGTGGACGCCGGCGTCAGTCCGCCCCGCGCCCTGCATTTCGGCGGGCGCGTGGAGAAGGTCCTCGGCCGCTTTTCTCAGCTCGCCGAGAACCGTTCTCGCGTTCATCTGTTCCTGCGAGCCGCTGTAGCGGGTGCCGTCGTACTCGACAGTCAGCTTCCAGGTCTTTCTCATTGGCGCCGGGTCCTTTTGCGGTCCTGTGTCAGCGGGCGAAGTAGCCGCTGCGCGCCCGGAGCTTGAGTCCCTGCTTTTTCAGGCGCACCTCAACCTTCCGCCATTCGCCGCGGAAATCCTGATTCGACGGGCGGTATGCGACGCTGTACAGGCTCCTCAGCTCCTCGCCGACCTGATCGATCACGGGCGCCATCTCCGCAAGGCTTCTGGAGGGGAAGACCCTGCCGCCGGTGAGGTTGGCAAGCTCCTCCAGGCGCTTCGCGGCAGTTTCGCTCCTCCTGGGGGAGGGCGCCAGGTCGAAGGGGTTCAGCACGACCGGGTAAATCAGGACCTCCGAGATGGCGAGCGCTTCCTTCAGATCCCTGAACTTGATCTCGGAACCCAAGCCGCTGCCGTCGAGCTGATTGTCCAGACCGTCGGAGACGATGATGAGCGCGTTCCGTTCGCCGCTGCGTTTGGCCAGCTCCTCGGCATAGGCGAGCCAGATGCAGTCATAGACGGGAGAGCCTCCGCTGACACGGTCCAGACGGCTCAACACCCTGGTGACGCCTTCCCGGTTGGTGGTCAGGCGGGCGAGGACATAGAACAGATCGTTGGCGATCGCGTAAAGCGACACTTTATCTTTTGGCCGTAAAATGCTGAGAAACCTTGAAACGGCATTCTTCAGAACGTCCCGGTCCTTCAGCGTGCTCCCGCTGAGATCGATCAGAAAAGCGACGTTGGCGCTGACCTCTTCCGCCCCGGCGAAATCGACCTTTTGCGGAACGCCGTCTTCGAGCACTTCAAAGTCGCCGGGTTCGAGGCCAGGAACCGGCCGGCCCTCGGCGTCCTTGATCGAGACAGAGAGGTTCACCAGCCGGACATCGCTGCGGAACAGGACGTCGCCCGGCGGGGACTCCGTCCCGCCGGAAGGGGGCGGAGGGGGCGCGGGCGGCGGCGCCTTCGGAGCCTTGAGGATCTCCCGCACCTGTCCGGCGGCAACCCAAGGCGGCTTCACCGGAGACTCGGCTGGGAACGGTCCGTCGGCGAGTTCGAGCGTTCTCCTTGCGCCCATCTGCACGAAGATCGTGCCGTAAGCGACGTCGAGCGCCGTCTTGTTGTCGGCGAGCATCCATTGCTTGGGCTCCTGTAAGGTCCATCCCTTGTTGAGCTTCAGACCCCTGGGGGAGATCAGTTTGGGTTCGGCGTCGTTCAACGCGCGGAGCCTCATTCCGCGCCAGGCGGAACGGATCCTGACGTTGCCGGATTCGGTGGTGATGTGCACGGCGGGAGCCACGCCGTCGAACTCGATGTCGCCCGACTTGGTTTCCAGACGGAGCGGGAGATCGTAGGGCGTCACGACGGACAAGTCCCGCTCCATTTCGGGCGCCGGCCGGTAGGTGGCGATGATGGCATTGCCGGAGCGCTTGATTTCGAGGTGCTCGGGTTTCACCCCTTTTGCCTGTGGGCTCTCAACGGCAGCCACCGTGACACGCAGCCCTCCCACCGGATTGACGATCCTCAACTCCTGCGCGCTGAGCGCCGCAACCGCGGCGAGGGGCAGAATCGCGATGAGCGCCGTCATGTGCCTACAACTTGACTTTGGCACGAAGACGGCGCGCGTGGGGTCCGAACTCGAGCGCGGGATCGACGAGAACGTCGATCGCGGCGCTTTCCCGGTTGTCCAGAGCGGCGGCGAGGTGACCCGCGGCGCGTTCCTGGTCGCCAAGCCCGAGCCAGATGAAGGTCTCATCCACCTGAAGCGGTTTGGGTCCGAGCTTTGCGCGGCACTCATGGGCGCCCGCGCGATCATTGAGTTTTCCGCGGATATAGCCGAGCAAGGCCCAGAGGTCGGCCGATTCCGGAGCCTTCGCGAGTTCCAATTCCAGGTACTCGCGAGCCTGCTTGAGGCGGCCGCTGCCGATCAGAATCCGGGCATAGGTCCGCCGGGCGCCCTTGAAGGCCGGATCCACCTTCATCAAAGCCTGAGCCTGGCGCAGCGCCTCATCCTGCCGCCCTGCGATGTAGAGCATCCAGGCGAGGCCATCCAGACCGCCAGGCCAAAGCGGATCGAGCCTGACAGCGGCGCGCAGTTCCTCCTCTGCCTGGCTGAATCGTCCAAGGATCGCGTAAGCGGTGCCGCAATTGCCCCGCACCGAAGCCGCGTTCGGAAACATCCGCGTGACTTCCCGGCAGGTGGCCTCAACCTCCGGCCAGTCGTGATCGACGTCCCGGGCAAGCCTCACTCTGGCTGAGAAGGCGTCGCTGAGCGCGGGGTCGAGCGCCAGAGCCTTCTCGATGGATTGAACCGTCTCCGCCCTCAGCTCGCCGGCCGGGCGCAGGCCCTCCGACATGATGGTGATGTCGATGTGGGCGAGGCCTGAATGGGCCAGCGGGTAGTCGGGATCCGCCTCGACCGCCTTCAAGTGGTAGCCGCGGGCTTCCTCGAGCACGGCTGGATCGCCCTGCCTGTGCAGTTGCCTGCCTTTGACAAAGAGGTCGTGCGCCTTCAACCGTTTTGGAGAGGACAGCTTCGAGGCATCCTCGCGTCGCCGGCCGAGCTGGAGCCTGAGCGTCGACGCGATTGCCCGGGCAATCTCATCCTGCACGGCGAAGGCTTCGGTGCTCGTCCGGTCGAAGGTGCCCGACCAGAGTTGGAAGCCGGTGCCGACGTCGAACATGCGGGCCCGGATCCTCACAAGCCCGGAGGCCGATTGCGCGCTTCCTTCTAGAACCGCGCCCACATTCAGTTGACGGCCCAACTCGCGCAAATCCGTGTTCCGGCCGCTGAGCCTGAGCGTAGAGGTACGGCCTGCGACCTGAAGCCCCTCGACCCGAGACAACTCTTCCGTCAGCGCCTCGGCCAGAGCGTCGCATAGTTCCTTGTTGGCTCCGCTGCCGGAGAGGTCGCGAAAGGGCACGATGGCGATCGACCTCGGCATGCCTCCCGGCGGCGCCGCGGACCGGTTTCGAAGGATCCACCAGGCTGCCGGGATCAAAGCCAGCAGTCCTGCCGCCGCCACGAGGCGCAGCCAGGACCGCTGCCAGAAACCGCCGGATCTCCCCCGGTCAGCGCTTTGCTCTTCCGGCGCGGGCGCCGCCTCGGCTACCTCTTCCGCAGCCGCCTCCCGCCAATGGAAGACCGGGACATAACTGCCTTTGGGGATTTCGAATCGAACCGGGTCGTCCGCGCCAGCCGTTTCGTAATACTCTCTGAGCTTCGATCTCAGCCTGGAAGCTTCCACCCGGACGATGGGATCCGCTCTGGTATCGTAACTCGCCCCTCTGCCGTAAACAGAAAGTCCGATCTGATACTCTTTGAGTGCTTCCAGGTTCCCGGTCAGCCCATTCTCGACGACGTGCCGGAGGAACGCGCTCTGCCGGTTGGCGCGGGAGAAAACGGGGCTGTCCAGCACCCGCTGGAGACACTCCCGCACGATTGCGATGTTACGTTCCCCCAGACTCACCGCGTTTGCTCCAGCCCTCAGGGTACCACGCTGGACTCATCTAACTGACTGAAAAGAAGCGAAGGTGCAGGTAACTTACCAGAGGTAACGCGCGGGCGCCGGCAGGAAAATTACTTCCGCTTCATGATTTTGCACGGCATCCTGTGTCAAGGGGGATGTGACAGGATGCTCTGGCTGGAAAGAGGGTTGGGATTCGAAGCTTTCAGCAGCGCATCGCTGCGCCTGCTGTCGTGGCCGGCCAGCGAAGTGTTGGATCTTCTCGCGACAGGCTCTTTTCTGCTTGCGGCGTACCTTTTCAGCCGGGGCAGAATCCGCTAGACCCGCAGGATCTCCGGTCTTCGGAGGACCCGGAGGGTCCGCGGGCGAAACGCCGGTGGCCGCGTCTGGGATCAGCGGCCGCCGGCTGGGCGAGGGGAAAGGGCAAATGGACCGCAGGGCTGCGGACTCCTCATGCGATGATGGCAGTGTCCGCCGTCTTCAGGGGAAGTTTCGATGACGCCGATCACCCGCCGGTCGCTGTTCGGCAGCCTTGGCCTGTTGTTGGACGCGGGCGCGCCGGATTGGATCGGCGTGACCGGAGAGCCGGTCCCAGCCTTCTGCTGGAGCCGTGAAGGCGATGCTCTCCACGCCCTCGCGCCTCGCCCGGCATTTCAAGATCTGCGGACGGCGGAAGAAGTTGGTGACTTCGAGTTCGAGTTCGAGTTCCGGCTCGCGGCGGGAGCGAATTCGGGCGTGAAGTACATGATCCACCGCATCGATTCCTGGGCCCAAGGCGCCTCAACCGGGAAGCAGGCTCGGGCTCGCGGCTTCGAGTTTCAGTTGATTGACGACAATGCCGAGGATGCGCTGAGGGATCAGACGCATGTGACCGGCGCTCTGTATGGCATCGCCGCCCCGTCGCGGCGCCCACCGAACGCCGCCGACGGGCGCTACCACGCCGGCTCGGTCGTCCGCCGGGGCGCGCTTGTGCGGCACTCGGTCGACGGCCAATTGTTGCTGGAGGCGCGGCTCGACGCTCCGGAGGTCCAGGCGCTGTGCGCGAAACGCAAGATCCCGCCTTATTCGGAACTCGCCGCGAAGAAATCGCCGGTGGCGCTCCAGCACCACAATTCCGAGGTCTGGTTCCGCAATCTTCGGCTGCGCGTTCTTTGACCGCGGCGTGGCAGTTGATCTGCCTCAACTGATGCTCTCCCGGCGCGCCGCTGCTCAATTGGCCCGCGAGCCGCAGTTTCTGTTCGCAAGAAGTGTTCGTTGTGTTGATCTGCCCGGTCGTGAGTCTGCTGGGCTGCCCGCCGGAGCCGGGCGCCGGCGCGTCCACCATGCAATTCTCCAGCACCCGCCCGAAATGACTCGCCCGCGCCAGCACGCGGCGCTGTATTCGGCGGTTTCGGCGCTGTGCAGACGCCGCTCCGCCGGGTGCCGGCATCAGGAGCGGGCTATTCAGCGGTTTCGGCCCGGGCTTTGAGAGCCTGGTTCATGGCTTCAAATCCGGCGCGTGTGCCGCCATCAAGGCTCGACCTCATCAGCGCCACAAGAATGCCGTTGAACCGCTCGCTGTGGATGAAGCGGACGCGGGATTCCGACACCGGCTCGATAATGAAGCAGTGTTCGCCGTCGAAGATTCCGGGCAGCAGGAAATGGCCAAGCCACCGGAGTTCGCGGTTGGGGTCGGCTTTGAGGACGACGGGTTTAAAGGTCATGCCCTGTCCGCCGGGCGGCCGGATGACGACTTTTAGCCGGCTGCCGGGTTTGGGTGCGCCTTCGATTTTGCGGACGAAGGGGTTCCAGGCAGGGTATGCGGCGAAATCGATGAGCACCTTCCAGACGCGCTGGGCTGGTGCGTCGATGATCAGTTCTGTAGTGACTTCATGCATCGGTCTCGGGCGTCCTGCGGCCGGAAACCACTCAGCATAGCATTGGCCCTGTGCCCGCTTCTTCACGCCGCGGACCCGGCCGGAGAGGAGCAAGCGCGGCGCGCAAACCCGTGCGAACCCGTGTACGAACCGCAAACCCGCCGGCCGAATACGACCGGTTCGCGATTGGGTCGAAACCAGCATGATTCCGTGATTCCGAGACAGATTCCGATTCCGGGACAGCTTGCGACTACTGCCGCGTGGTTCACCAGCGGGACTTCGGAGGTGTCGCCGGCGCCGGTGGTGATTGTCAGCTTGTCCCAGCCGGCCGAGGCGCAGCGCACGCAGCCGGGCCGGACGATTCCTTCTTCGCCGTTGACGGGCAGGATCTCCATGTCGTACTGGAGGGTCAACACGGAGAGATCCGTCACCGGGAGCGACTGCACGCGCACATGTTTGAAGGAATCGTAGGGCGAGAAGATCTGAACATTGGCGAGATCCTCGGCGGCCTCGAAGATGCCGGAAATCTGGAAGCCGGTTTCGGTGGCGTCATGCAGCTTTGTGGCCGCCGCGCGGCCGGGGAAGCTCTGAGGCTGGAGCGTGCGGCGGGGGTCGAAGAGGAGGAGTGGGTATGGCACAGGTTCAGGGTTCAGCCCAATCCATGAACGGCCAATTGACTCAGAGGTCCTTCGGCGCAAATCCTGTCGCTATGTCGAACCGCAAAGTCGCCATGTTCAGCACGGTTCTACTGGTCGCCATCTTGTGCACAACCATGCTGCTGCCCTACCTTCCCGGCCGGTTCGACGCGCCGGCCGCGACGTTCTCGTTCCTGATCCGGGTTGCGAGTTATGCAAGCCTGATTCTGACGCCAGTCGGTCTGGCTTGGATGATCAGCCGCCAACGGTCCAGGTTGTGGCACAGAGTGACGCTGGCGATAGGCGGTCTCATCGCGTTAGTTGCCGCGCTCGCAGCCGTGGCCGTGAATCAACTGACGATCGGTACGATTGTTGGCACCGGTGGAGTGGCATTCATCCCTCCTGCAATACGACGGCGGACAATTGGCCGTGCGACGCGGCGACAGGAGACGCACTTCATGGCAGCAGGCTCATTGGATCTCGATCTTGTTCGAATGAGGTGTCTCCGACCTGCCGCTGAACGACGGGTACTTGCTTGCGGTGATTTAGGGTTCGTTGTGACGCGACAGCGTGAAGCCGGTAAAGGGCCCGTAGCCGAAATGGTTCGCCACGCCGGCTAACGCGGCCACGACGCAGGCGCCTGGCAGTTTCGCCTCGGCGCGCGCGGGCAGGCCCGGCGTGCGGAAGCTGTCTGGCTCTGTCATTAGTTGCTACAAATGGAAGGCTGGAAACAGACCATCCGGCCGAGCCGACGACGGTTGGCGCAATTGCAGGTGGTGGAACTTCGGGCTAAGCTTCCTGAAAGGATGACAGCATGAGACGCAGAGACTTCCTGTCCGCCGCGCTGCTCGCGCCCGGCGCAGCCGGTCCCGTGCCGCGGATCGCCGGCGAATGGGTCCAGATCGCGGGCGAACCCGACGCCGGACGATTCGCCACCCCGAAGCAGGAGGTGGTCGACTTCGCCATTTGGGAGGCGCTGGACGGCACGTGGCAAGCCTGGTCCTGCATCCGGCACACGGCGGAAGCCGGCGCGACACGCCTGTTTCACCGCTGGCAGGGCAGAAGTCCGGTCGAGCCGGGATGGGAGGCGATGGGCGTCGCGATGCGAGCCGACCCGGCCTTTGGCGAGCGCCTGGGCTCGATGCAGGCGCCCTATGTTCTCAAGATCGGAGAGAAGTATCACCTGTTCTATACGAGCGGCGGCCGCGCCTTCGTCGCGCTCAGCGAGGACGGCAAGACGTTCGCCCGCCATCAGATGGAGCCCGGCCGTTTCGGCCTCTTCGACAGGTTTTCCACCGGCGAAGACAAGGTCATCGGCGGCGGCGGGCGCGACATCATGCTGCTGCGGGACGGGAACCGCTGGATCGCCTACTACACGGCAAACCCCGACGACATCGGCCGCGTCTATGCGCGCACGTCGCCCGACCTGAAGCGCTGGGACCCGCCCCGAATCGTCGCCTGGGGCGGCGAGGCCGGCGTCAATTTCTACTCGGCCGAGTGCCCCTGGGTCTACAAGCTGCCTGGAACCCCCTGGTATTTCCTCTTCCGCACTCAGCTCTATAAGAACCCGCCCACGACGCGTGTCTACCGGAGCCGCGATCCGTTCGACTTCGGGCTGAACAACGATGACATGCTTGTGGCGCGCCTGCCCGTCGCCGCGCCCGAGTTGCTCGAATACCGCGGAAAGCTCTACATCGCCTGCCTGATGCCGGACCTCAAGGGACTGCGGACCGCGCCGCTCGAGTTCGGCCCGCCGCAATGACTCTCACGCTCCTGCTCCTGCTTGCCGGAGCCGCGCCCGGTTGGCAGCCGCTGTTCGGGCGCCTTCCTGAGAACGCCAAGGGATGGAGCATCGAGAACGGAGTCCTCCACGCTCTTCCGGCGTCGCCGCTGGGAACCACCGATCTCTTTTCGCCGCGTCAATTCCGCGATTTCGAGTTTGAAGTCGACTACCGCGTGGCGCCGGGCGGGAACTCGGGAATCCGCTATCTGCCACTGGCAGGGCGTTTCGTTGGAGTCAGAAAGATTGCCGCCCTTCTGGCTGCGGCGGCTGCCATGGCCGCAATCCTGCTTCGCCGGCGTCCGCTGGCGGCGGCGCTTGCCGCTTTGCTCTGCTTCTCGCCTGCCGCTGTCGTCTGGAGCTACCTCAACCGCCACCCTCTGGCGCTTGAATTCCAGGTGCTCGACAATCAGCGGCACCGCGACGGCAGGCGCGGTCCGCTCTATCGGGCGGGCGCGCTGTACGGGCTGAGTCCCGCAGTTGAGGATCCGTCGCGGCCTGCCGGAGAGTGGAATCAAGCACGGGTGCTCGTATGCGGAAGCCGCGTCGAACACTGGCTCAACGGCAAGCGAGTCGCCGCCGCCGACCTTTCAGAACCGAACCACCGCCAAGCCCGGGCACGGTTTTATGGACAGGGTTGGTACAGGATCTTCCTGGAGTCCGAATGGAGCAGGCTGGGGCTCGACCGGCCGTCTTCCATCGGGCTGCAACACCACGGCGAAGAGGTCTGGTTCAGAAATGCGAGGGTGCGCACGGCCGAATGTGAAGCGGCAAGCGCCGCTCCCTGATCAGGCGGCCTTCAGCCTGAGGCGGCCTTGCCTTCAGCCTGAGGCGGCCTTGCCTTCAGCCTGAGGCGGCCTTGCCTTCAGCCTGAGGCGGCCTGAGAGGCCGCCGCGGGCCGGGGGCCCGCCCCACCTTGTGAGCTTATGCGCGGAACTTCTTGAACAGCTCGAGGCACTTGGCGACGGCTTCGAGTTCAGAGAGTTCGTGTCCCTCCTGCTCGATGATGTAGTGCTGGACGCCGCCCTTGCTCTCAGCCGCCTTGAAGATTCCTTCCCACGGCGCGTCCCCCTCGCCGAAAAGGACCCGGTACTTCTTGGCAGGATCCTTGGAGTATTCCTTGCAGTGGATCGTGCGCAGCCGTCCGGGGTTGGCATTGATCCACGCCACCGGATCGTTCTCGGTTTCCACACAGGTGCCGACATCGAGCTGGAGCACGACATCCTTGACCGTGTTCTTCGCCAGCAGTTCGATGGGCTTCGTCCCGTCGAGCGGCCGGAACTCCATTTGATGGTTGTGGAAGCCCGGCTGAAGATTCGCCTTCTTCATCTTCTCGGCGGCGTTGTTGAGGGTTTCGGCGACGCCCTTCCAGCCGTCCAGACCATTGACCTTGCCAGCGCTGGCCATCACGACAAACTTCGAGCCGAGAATCGTGTTCAGCTCGATCGCCTTGTCGATGCCCTCGGGCGAGAAAGACTTCGGGCTGTTGTGGGTGGAAAAACACTTCAGTCCGGAGCCGTCCAGAACCTTGCGCATCTCCTTGGCCTTGTCCGTAGTCCAGTCGTAGTAAGGACCGTAAAACTCGACGCCCTCGTAGCCCATCTTGCCGACGGCTTGAACGACGGCGACATCTTCTTTCACCATCATCCGCCGGCAGGAGTACAGTTCCAGCCCGACGGGGACTTTCTTGTATTTCGCCGCCTTGAGCATGGGCGCGGAGGCGGCGAGCGCCAGCAGAGAGCGGCGCGTCAGCATCGTGGAATTCAACATCGCATTCCTAGAATTATCACAAGCCGCGCATCCTTCGCCCTCGGCGGCCGATTGTGACTAAAGTCATCGAAACCGCGGCGCCCGCGGTTTACTTTGAAGTCGTCATGAGCGAACTGATCGACAATCGAAGCCGCAGGATCGAATCTCTCAAGTCCATCATCGGCAAGTTGCACAAGGGCGTGCCAGCCGACGAAGTCCGCGCCGAACTCAAACAAATCGTTCGGGAAACCGACTACAGCGAGATCGTCGCCATGGAGCAACAGCTCATGGCGGAAGGAATGCCGGTGGAGGAGATCAAGTCAATGTGCGACCTGCATTCGCAGGTCACGCGCGACGTGCTGGTGCAGATCGCTCCGCCAGCGGTTCCGCCGGGGCATCCGGTGGATACCTTCCGCCGGGAAAACGCAGCCCTCCAGCAGTCTGTGGCGAAACTGCGCGAGGGCGCTGAAGCTCTCGCCGGCGGCGGCGAAGCCGCGCTGTTCGCCTGCCGCCAGGCGCTCAACGAGCTGATGGACATCGAGAAACACTACCAGCGCAAGGAGAACGCGCTCTTCTCGCGCCTCGAAGCCCACGGCATCACGGGCCCTTCGAAAGTCATGTGGGCCAAGGACGACGAGGTGCGCGAGAAGCTGAAGGAACTCGCCCGCTGCTTGCGCGCCGATTTCTCCTCGAACGGCCAGGCGGCGAGCGCCGCCCGCGCCGCGGCGATTTCGGCCGCCGATGCCGTCTCCGAGATGATTTACAAGGAGGAGAACATCCTCCTGCCCATGGCTCTCGGAACTCTCAGCGCCGACGACTGGGCCGAAATCTGGCATGCCTCGCCCCGCTATGGCTGGTGCCTGGTGGAGCCGCAAGCCGGCTACCGACCCGCCGAGCCGGTGCTGCCCGAGGGCGTTGTCCTGCCGGCGAGCCAGGGCGTTCAACTGCCCACTGGAAACCTCAGCGTTCAGCAATTAACGGCGCTGTTCTCCGCGCTTCCCGTGGATGTCACCTTTGTCGACGACGAGGACCGCGTGCGCTTCTTCTCCGAGGGCCCTTCGCGTGTCTTCGCCCGCAGCCGCGCCATCCTCGGGCGCAAAGTGCAACACTGTCACCCGCCCAAGAGCGTGGACGTCGTCGACAAGATCGTGCAGAGCTTCCGCGACGGCTCGAAGGACGTGGCCGAATTCTGGATCGAGTTCCACGGGCGTTTCGTTCATATCCGCTATTTCGCCGTTCGCGACGAGGAAAAACGCTACCTCGGTACGCTCGAAGTGACGCAGGACGTGACCGAGATCCGAGCGCTGGAAGGCGAACGCCGGCTGCTGTCCTGGGAGACCGGACCGGCTGCGGAGCCCGCCGCGGGCGCCGCGCCGGAGCCGCCGCGGGCGCGCTTCGAGTTCGACGCCGACGAGATGCTCAAGACCGGAGAACACCCCCTCGGCAAGGTCCAGGCGTGTTCCCAGCAGCTTCGAAAGGGCGAGTTCATCGCCATCCGCAGTTCGTTCCGGCCCGCCCCGCTCATTGCGATGTTCCAATCGCAGGGCTTCCAGGTCTCCTGCGAGGAATCCGCCGGCCGATATCGGACGACCATCACCGCGGCGGAGTAGTCAGCCGCAGGGATGAGAGAACGCCTCCCACATGTCGCGGTAGCCGCGCCAGTCGTCGTGCCAGCGGTCCATGGTCAACGCGCCGTGCCCCTGAAAGCAGACGAGTTCGATGCGCGGCGTGTCGAGCACCATCGACCCCTCTTCGCCGAGTTCCACCGGCATCCGCAGCGCTTGCGCGCAGACGCGGCAGCGGGTGCGCGTGTCGTACCGCCACAGCCATAGCAGCGCCCCGGTGAGCATGATATAGAAGAGCGTCCACAGCCAGGAAAACCAGGCGGCGCCTTGACCGCCTCGGAAGGAGCCCGTCGCTTCGCTGACGTTGGCGAACACCAGAATCAGCAGCGCTCCCATCCCGGCGAACGTCGCCGCCTGGTATGCCCTGTACTTCCACCAGCCCGGCTGGCGCCAGACGCCCGCCGCGCACCGGACCAGCACCACCGCCCACGCCGCCAGCCAAAGCGTGACGAGCATGTGGGTGTCGCCCATGACGATGCGTCTGATTGGATAGACGCGGACGGTGACATCGCCGAAGACCGCACGCAGTTCCTTCTGCGCATCCCACACGCTCGCGCCAGGTCTCAACCGCGCGATGATGTGCGTCCCCTCGAATCGCTTGAAGTCGTAAAGCCTCGTCGAGCCCTTCCGCGCGATGTCCAGCACTTCCGGTCCGATTCCGACCAGAATGCCGTACCGGAACGCCCGCGACACGACCACCTGATCCTCGCTCAATCCGTCCGGCAGACGGTTGAGCACCTCGGACCAGACGCCTGCCCGCCACGGAGAGAGCGCCAGAAACGCGCCCGCCGCCAGCCACAACGCCAGCGGCACCGTCCAGGCTCGCTTGGAGCCGGGGCGCGGCCATTCATGCGGGCGCAGCTCGGGCCAATTCATGGCTCTCTTTTTCAGACGCCTCATTCCGCTGGTTGTTCCCGGATCCGGATTCCGTTAATCTGAAATTTGCCTCTGACGGTCATTGCCTGATCCTGTTCATCGTCCGGCGCCGCCGCCCGGCGGGCGTCGCAGGTGCGTCTTTTCCTTCCCAACGCACTGAGCTGAACAGGAGCATCCCCACAATGTCTATCGCCGATTACGGCTGGAGCGCTTCGCGCGCCTCCATCGCAACAGGCTTCGAACCCGCCCGTGTGCTGCGCGCCTCGGGCCGGCAGGCTTCTTTGATCACCGACTCCGGCGAATGGAGCGCCGCTTCGACCCAATGGCTTCTCCCGGGCGACTGGGTGCTGTTCGACCCCGCCGCGCAGCGCATCGGCGCGGTCCTTCCGCGCCGCGGCGTGATTGAACGCAAACGGCCCGGCCGGGCGGCGGTTTCGCAGCCGGTCGCCGCCAACGTCGACCTTGCCCTCATTGTGCAGGGTCTCGACGGCGACTTCAACCCGCGGCGGCTGGAGCGCTATCTGCTGCTCGCCGCCGCCTGCGAAGTGCGGGCGGCCATCGTTCTCAACAAGCGCGACCTGCTGCCGCCGGGCGAGGCGGAGAGGCTCGCGGCGGAGGTCCATCGGAGGACGGGGACGGAGGTCGCGCCGATTTCAGCGGCGAACGGCGCGGGACTGGAGCAGTTCGACGCGCTTGTTCGACCGCGGGAGACCGCCGTCCTGCTGGGCAGCTCAGGCGCGGGCAAGTCAACCTTGATCAACGCGCTGCTGGAGAGCCAACAGCAGCCGACGGCGCAGGTGCGTGAGGGCGACTGCCGCGGCCGCCACACGACCACGTCGCGCGAACTCTTCCTGCTGCCGGCGGGCTGGATGATGATCGATACGCCGGGCTTGCGCGAGGTCGAAGCCTGGGACGCCGCGGGCGCTGTCGACGAAGTCTTCGACGAAATCACGGCGCTGGCGGCGGGG
>JACADU010000355.1 GCA_013388415.1 Bryobacteraceae bacterium | reverse complement strand
GTACTGTTTTGCCGAGATAACCGCCTTGACGCTCGCGCTCAATTACCGTTTGGTAGACCCTTCCAGTCGTAACGTTGTTGGCTTGCGACGTAGGCACGTTCAAAAAGCGCTCGTAGTGCCCCAGGTCGAGATCGGTCTCCGCCCCATCCTCTGTCACGAACACCTCGCCATGTTGAAAAGGCGACATCGTGCCCGGATCGACATTCAGGTAGGGGTCGAACTTCTGCATCGAGACTTTCAGACCCCGGCTTTCGAGCAGGCAGCCGATGGATGCCGCGGCGATCCCCTTCCCAAGAGAGGAGACAACGCCGCCGGTCACAAAAATGTATTTAGCCATGGTGGAGAAGCGGAGAAGAGGAAGTCAGTCCTGAAGCAAGGGCCGCTTCGGCCGCAGCGATGTCCTCCGGAGCGTCGACGCCAAGCGTCTCGTAGTCGGTCTCAGCGACTCGGATCGATATGCCGTTCTCCAAGGCGCGGAGCTGCTCAAGCCGTTCGGCGGCCTCCAGAGGGCCGCGGCAGAGTCTGGAATAGCCGAGCAGCAGGGAACGGCGGTAGACGTACAGGCCGATGTGCTTGAAATAAAACGCCTGTCCTCGGGCATACGGCAAAAGCGAACGCGAAAAGTAGAGCGCCCTGCCATCCAGCGAGGTGACGACTTTCACCACATTGGGATTGGCGATCTCCTCCGGGCGGGAGATTCGCTTCTTCAATGTCGCCATTTGGCAGTTCTCGTCGTCTAACAATGTAAGGACGGCTGTCTGGATGGCTGCGGGATCAATTAAGGGCTCGTCGCCCTGGATGTTGACGATGACCTCGGCGTCCGTCGCGGCGGCGGCTTCGGCGGCGCGGTCGGTCCCCGACTCATGGTCGGCGCGGGTCATTGCGACGCGCGCGCCAAACCCGGCGGCGGCTTCGGCGATTCTTGCATCGTCGGTGGCGATCAGAACTTCAGAAAGGCAGGAGGCTTGCACAGCACGCTCCCAGACATGCTGGATCATGGGCTTGCCGGCAATGGAGGCGAGTGGTTTTCCGGGAAATCGAGAGGAAGCGTACCGGGCAGGAATGACACCCAAGATCAATGGGGGCACAATCGAGAATAGCATAGTTTGCGCGGATGCTATACTCAGGCATCCGTACGAGGGAGCACTACCTTGATCACGCGGCGCTTCTCCCTGAATCTACTGGGCTTAACGGCCATTGGCGGTCTCACGCCTTGGGCCTTTTCGCAAGAAGTGCGGCCTGAATTGAGGCCAAGAGTGAAACCCGCCGAAAGCGAGGCCGATCGCATCACTCCCAACCTGAGAATCGACACCAACTTGGTGCTGATTCCGGTGACCGTCACGACGCCGCTCAACCAGTTCGTGACCGGCATGGAAAAGGAGCAGTTTCGCGTCTTTGAAGACAAGCAGGAGCAGGAGATTTCCTACTTCGCCAGCTTCGACGCGCCCCTGAGCATCGGGCTCGTTTTCGACGCGAGCGGTTCGATGGGCTCCAAGCTGACCAAGAGCCGCCAGGCTGCCGCCGAGTTCTTTAAGACCGCCAATCCGGAGGATGAGTTCTTTCTGGTGCAGTTCAACGACCGGCCCAACCTCGTCGTTCCATTCACACGTTCCACCGAAGACATCATGAGCAGGCTGACGTTCACCCAGGCCAAGGGACGCACAGCCCTGCTTGACGGGATTTACCAGGCGCTCCAACACTTGCGGAAGGGCCGCAACCCGCGGAAAGCGCTGCTCATCATCAGCGACGGTGGCGACAACTCGAGCCGCTACACGGAAAGCGAAGTCCGCAATCTGCTCAAGGAAGCCGACGCGCAGATGTACGCCATCGGAATCTTCGAACCGATCGGGAGCCGCGGCCGCTCCGCTGAAGAACTCTCGGGTCCGGGACTGCTCAGCGAGTTGGCCGAGATGACGGGCGGGCGCCACCTGCCGGTCGACAATCTCAATGATCTGCCGGACATCGCCGCGAAGATCGGCATCGAACTGCGCAACCAATATGTTCTGGGTTACGTCTCGCGCAACCAACAGAGGGATGGGAAGTACCGGAAGGTCACGGTAAGATTAAATCAGCCGCGTGGGCTTCCGCCTCTGAGGGCGCTTCACCGGCAGGGCTACTATGCACCCACTCAGTAAGTGCGTTCTTTTGGCGGCAATTTTGGGGATGGGAGTCAGAGCGCAACAGGCGCCGAAGACCGCTCCCGCCGCGCCTCCGAAGGCCGAGACCGCGGACGAGCCTTCCACCATTCGTGTCGACACGCGCCTTGTGGTCCTGCATTGCTCGGTAACAGACAAAAGCGGGAAGCAGATTACCAATCTCGGCGTGGAGCAATTCAAGGTGCTCGAAAACGGCGTTCCGCAGCCGATCAAGCTCTTCCGGCGCGAGGATGTGCCCGTGTCGATCGGCATCGTGATCGATAACAGCGGCTCGATGCGCGACAAGCGGCAGAAAGTGGAGGCTGCCGCAGTCCAGCTTGTGAAGGCCTCAAATCCGCAGGATGAAGTCTTTGTCGTCAACTTCAACGAGGACGCCTATCTCGACGTGCCGTTCACCAACGACATCAAGAAGATGGAGGAAGGTGTGGCGAGGATCGACTCGCACGGCGGAACGGCCTTCCGCGACGCGGTCTCCATGTCGATCGATCACCTGAAGCAGGAAGGCAAGAAGGACAAAAAGGTGATCCTGTTGATCACCGACGGCAACGATACGGCCAGCGTCGCCATGACGTTGGAGAAACTGGTGGAGAAGGCCCACAAGAGTGATGTGCTCATCTACACGATTGGGGTCTTCGGCAAGGACGACAAACGCGACGAAAAGAAGGCTCGCCGGGCGATGGATGCGCTGAGCCGCGCTTCCGGCGGCCTCAGCTACTACCCTGACTCGATTGAGGAAGTCGAATCCATCGCCAGGCAGGTGGCGCACGACATCCGGAATCAATACGTCGTCGCCTATTCGCCCCTCAACCAGGAGTTGGACGGCACGTTTCGCCAGATCAAGGTCACCGCGGGCGGCTCCAGATATTCGGTCCGGCACCGCACGGGCTACTACGCCACGGCTGAGACGCCGCGGCGCAGGCAGCAGGTATCCCAGAACAACTGATGCTCCGGTTTCTCTGGAAAGCAACGAGGGGCTCGAGGTTCACGCCTTGGCGGTCGCCATACCTCCGGTGGCGCATCGAGACTTACTGGGGCGCGCCTGCTGAAACGATCGGGGCTGGCGCCTTCTTCATGTTCTTGTGGAGACACCGGGGGGAGTTGGCGCGGTTTCTCCGATGGGCGGACAAAATGGCCCGGGGTTGACACCCGTCTGTCAAATGATTGAGAAACTGATGTATCCTGAGTCGTTAGGGAGCCCATCACTGAGCTTTCTCGCAATCCGGACTGAAACCGGCTACCGCCAGTGGAGCGGCGCAGAGTGAGTGTGCCTGCTTGCGTTGCGATCGTTTTCGGTCCACAATCCATTCAAATGCCGATTGAGTTGAGTCAAGACACACGCCTGCATGTATCCATCTAGGTTCCATCGCGCACCGCGCCCAAGAATTCGGGAAAACGTCAATGAGACCATCCGGGCGCGGGAGGTGCGCGCCGTTTTTCCCGATGGCACCGTGGAAGTAATGCCCACGCCGGCAGCCGTGCGAAAGGCTCAGGAGATGGGTCTCGACCTCATCCTGATTGCGCCCACCGCTGAGCCCCCCGTCGCCAAGGCGATGGACTACGGCCAGTGGCAATACGAGAACAAGAAGAAACAGCACGAGGCCAAAAAGAAGCAGCACGTGATCCAGGTGAAGGAACTCAAGTTCCGTCCGAACACCGACGACCACGATTACGATTTCAAGATGAAGCACGCGATCCGCTTTCTGGGCGAAGGGAATCGCGTGAAGGCTGTCGTGCAGTTCCGCGGGCGTGAAATCGCGCACGTCGATCTTGGCAAGAAGCTGCTCATGCGCTTTGCCGAGGACCTTGCGGGGCACGGACAGGTGGAAGGACAGCCGAAACTCGAGGGCCGCAACGCCCACGTGATCATCAGCCCGGCGAAGAAGGAGGCGAAGCCGGCCAAGCCGCCGAAGCCCCCCGCGCCGCCTTCAGCGCCGCCACAGCCCGCCGGCGGGTCTCAGGAAAGCCCGGCTCAGTAAGCCGCGGAATTCAGAGAACGCAAAAACTCAATAGAAAAGGTACTTGCGCCACTGCTCGTCGCCGCGGCCAAGCAGCCGCATGAGGTGGCGCCCCGTGTGCAAGCTGAACGGGCGCGGCGGATGCAGCAGCTTCATGTTCGCTTCTTCCGGCGTCCGGTTGCCCTTCTTGTTGTTGCAGTGGTGGCAGCAGGCCACAAGGTTCTCCCAGGAGGTCTCTCCGCTGCGCGAGCGGGGGATGACGTGGTCCAACGTCAATTCGCCCGCGTTGAAAACCTTGGCGCAGTACTGGCAGGTGTAGCGGTCGCGCATCATGATGTTCTTGCGAGACAGGGCGCGTGTCTGATGGGGAATCCGCCGGTATTCGAGCAGACGGATGACGCTCGGCAGCGGCATGGTCGTGCGCTGCGAATGGAAGTGGCCCTGCGCATGTTCCTCGGCGTGCGCCACGCCCTTCAGAACGAGCACGACAGCGCGGCGCGCAGCACAAATATTGATCGGCTCGTAACTGGCGTTCAGCACCAGCACGGGCCTGTGCAGACGTTCGGTGTTCGTGTTCATGCGGTTCCTCCGTCGGTGAGGGATTCGAGGACGGACCGGTACTCGATCAACGCCCTGCGGCGGTCTGCCCGGGCCAAGGTGAGCACGTCCACTCTCGCCGCGCCCGCCTCAAGGAGCGCGGCGGCGGCGGCATTCACCGTGGCGCCGGAAGTGAGAACATCGTCGACAAGCACCAGCCGCTTGCCGGCAATCGCTTCTGAGCGTGGAACAACAAAAACGCCGCGCACATTGGCGCGGCGTTGCGAGGCGGACGCAAGACTGGCTTGCGCCGGCGAGTGCCGCCGCCTGCGTAATGCCGCGAGCACCGGCAGACCGGTCCTGCGCGCGACCACCCTGGCGAGCAGTTCGGCCTGATTGAAGCCGCGAATGAACTTGCGGCGCCAGTGCAGCGGCATCGGCACGAGGGCGTCATGGACGGTCTGCGGCGGAAGGGCGCGCGCCATCATCCGGCCCAACGGCTCGCACAGCGGCCTGATTCGCTCGTACTTCAGCAGGTGAATCAGCTCCCTGAGCGTCCCGGCATACTCGCCAAAACTATAGGCGGCTGCAAAGGAGGTCGCGCCGGAAGCGCACAGCCGGCACAAACCTTGTTCGTTGATCGAACTCTCGTTGAGAAAGGCCGATCCGCACTGCGCGCACAGAATCTCCGCCGAGAGCGCCGCGGGTTCGGATATGCAGGCGTCGCAAACGGGATAACGGGCGACCGCCTCCAGAGGCCGGCGGCAGATCAGGCAATCCTGGGGATAAACAAGCGCAAGCAGGTGGGACCCGGCGCGGCCGAACCAGCCAGGTGGGGTGGGCAGGAGTCTCGGTTTAGGGAAACTCGAGAAGGCGCACCTCCTGCCCACGAGTATATCGCAAAGTGGGGAGTGCACGGCCGGGACCAGGATAAAGCCCCGGCGCTGGTAACCTGAAGAAGGACCGCTATGGCAATTCAATCAATGCGAACAGTCATCATTGGCGTGATTCTGGCGCTGGCGGGCGCAAGCCTCGGCGCGCAGACGCTGGGG
Organism: Bryobacteraceae bacterium; assembly: GCA_013388415.1. GTDB lineage: Bacteria > Acidobacteriota > Terriglobia > Bryobacterales > Bryobacteraceae > JACADU01. The sequence goes on along the minus strand of JACADU010000355.1, from coordinate 758 downwards.
AATGGATTGATCCTCATCCTTGCGGGACCGCCGGGCAGCGGAAAGACGACTCAGGCCGAGTACATCAAAAAAGAATTCAGAATCCCCTTCGTTTCCGCCGCGACCGCGCTCAAACAAGCGCGCGGGTGGATGAAGACCTCCAAAGAATCGAGAGCCGCCATGGCCGGCGGGGCCATGCTTTCCGATGAAGGCACAAGCGAATTGATGATCGAGTACATCAAGCGGCAGGACTTCAAGAGGGGCTTTGTTCTCGACGGCTACCCGGCCACCAAAGGACAGGCCCAGGCGCTCGAGCAGTTTGCCAAAGAGCTGGCCCTGCTGCCGCCGGTGGTCATCCTGCTCGAAGTGCCCGACGAGGTGGTCCGGCAGCGCATGGCAGACCGGAAGCGGGCCGACGACACCCCGGCGAATATCGAGGCCCGCATCAAGGAGTACCACGAGGAATCCACCGCTCTGTTGGCGGCCTACCCGGCGGTGCGCCTGATGCGCGTTGATGCGACCAAACCGCCATCCGAAGTCTACAAACAGATCAAGTCGCTGCTGAAGGCGGGCAATTAGGACCCGGGCCAGGCACTCAATCTCGCAAATCCGCTCGCGCGCCGGAACAAGAGGGATCTCAAGATGCTTCGGAGCCGCGGCCATTAGCGGGCTGTCCATCACCCGCGTTGCTGGACTTCTGAACCCGTTGACTAAGGCGTTTACCCGACTAGAGTTCGGCTCCCAAGCGCTGATGGAAAAGGGGAGGACAAGTCTGCGTC